>JAJPII010000002.1 GCA_021324825.1 Spartobacteria bacterium
CAACTGCAAATGAAGTTGCGGCAGCTCTCCGCGCTCAACAAAGAGCGCGCCCTCGAAGCCGTTCGCATCAAAAAATAGACCACTTTTGCAACAGGCTTTAGACTAGGAAGGGGCGGCGCGCCCGCTTGCGCGGGCGCATCCGCCCCGCCCTCGGCTTCCGTGGAGTCCTTCATGGCAACGCCCTCCTCACCACGGCTCGTCTAGCGCCGCTACGGGGCAGTCTCCGCTTTGATGGTCGTTCGCTTCCCGCCTGGAACGAACGGACGATTGCCAGAACTGCCGCCTTGAGTGGTTCAGGCAGATCGGGCCAGGCAGTGGAGATTTCGCCCAATTCCGAGGCATCCCCGGAACTTTGTGGGGCTATTTGTGGGGCATCGCCCGCAAAGCCGCATGGTTGCTCACTTTGTCGCAGGTTCGAACCCTGCATCGCGCACCACCTAAAATCCTTTGACAAAGTTTTAACTTCTCCAAGTCTTTTCCGGCGCTATTCCTGCTTCATTTGCAAACATTATGAAGAAACTGCTTGTCATCTGTCTTTGCATCGTTGGACTGTTCATGTCCCTGGTTTTTACTTGCACCGTCCAGGCGGAGCCCGCTTTTGGTCGCGAACATCACCCCGAAATCCACGAGGCGCTCCACGCTCTTGAGAGGGCGAAGGATCACCTGCAAAAAGCAGATCACGATTTCGGCGGACATCGGGAAGCTGCTCTGCAAGCGTGTGATGCCGCCATCGAGCAGCTTCGCATCGCACTGCGGTTCGAAAGGTGAGCCGGGACGCGTTTGTGAAGATTCACGTTTTCGGAAAGGCATGACGCCGCTCCATTGGATTCTCGTGGGCGCGGTGGTGGCGCCCATGTTTGTTTTGACGGGCATTCTCTCGGCGTGGCGCTGGGTGCGTTCGCGGCGGAAAGAGCGCGACCCGGTTTCGGATAAGCTGCTGCGACCTCCGGGAGAGAGCGTGCGCCGGCATCTCGAGAAATTGGATGAGCAGATCAATGACGCTCTGCTGTGGTTTTTTTTCACGCCGCAGATGTTCGCGGCATTTCTTCTCATTCCGAATCCTGCGATTACAGCTCCAAGCCCCGCCAGTGCTGCCGTCATCCTTTCCATCGCGATCGCAATCGCCCTTGCAATTCTGATGTGGCGTTTGATTTGGCTGATTGATCGGCGCCGGAACTATCGCCTTGGATTCTCCGGCGAAAGAGCCGTCGCCGAAGAATTGAATCAACTCATGCTCGATGGCTGCCGAGTGTATCACGACGTGCCGATGGAGCCTTATGGCAACATCGACCACGTCATCGTTTCTCCGACCGGCGTTTACGCCGTGGAAACCAAGGCGCGGAGAAAGCGGAAGGCGCCTGGAAAGCGCGACTATGAAGTTGTCTTTGACGGAAAGACGCTGATTTTCCCGGACGGCGCCGATACGCGCGCAATCGAGCAGGCGAAGCGTCAGGCCGATCAGTTGCGCACCTTTCTCAGCAAGGCGCTCGGCGAGCCGTTGAAGGTGGGTTCCATCCTAAACCTTTCCGGGCTGGATGGTTGCCAATCGAGCCAAAGTTGAGGTCAAGGTCCTGAATCCGAAGAATATTCGTTCCGCTCTCCAGGACAAACGTCTTCCCGAACTTCCAAAGCAATTGGTTGAGCGAGTGGCGTACCAACTCGATCAACGCTGTCGTGACGTGGAGTTTTGATTCATCGGCCCGTCTTTCTCCGCAAAGGCTCGCATGCTGCCGCATCCCTCGTGAGGCGCTTAGAGCGTTTCATGCACTTTTGCCCGCTCTTAGTTGTTCTTGGTTGTAGAGGCGGCTGTGCCAGCCGCCTAAAGAACTGGCTTGCGCTTTAGCTTTGCCTCCCGCTCCAGGCGGCTGGCACAGCCGCCTCTACAACGAAGAGCGGGCGAAAAGTGCATGATACGCTTTAGGGAAGATCGCGCCATAAGGCGGGGGCTTCCGCGTCCATGGCGGCGGCGGCGCGGTCGTAGATTTCACGCGCTTCTTCGGGCGAGTTGCCGACCGCGGTCATGCCCGTGCGCCCGACTTCGCTCAATGCGGGGAGCATGTGGAAGACGACGCCGGTCTGGCCCGTCTGGCCAAAATGCAGGCCGTGACGCACGGCGAGGTCGAAGAGGTCGTCGGGCGTGAAGCCCCGGTACGCGGGTGAGGCGAGGTGGTCGGTGGCGATGAGGTATTTCCGCCGCCCGCTCGGGGCGGTGAAGATGGCGGTCTCGGGGTCGTAGACGCCTCCGGTCAGGAATTGCAGGGTCAGGAAGGGGTGGGTGGTGCCGCCTTTGCGGAGGTTGACTTCGATGGCGTATGTCCGCCACGGTTCGTCCGGGCTGTCGCGCGTGACGACGAAATCGAGCGCGAACCGCCCGATGACTCCCGCTTCCGCCAGGAGCGCGCCGACTTTGGCCGCTTCGCGGGTGATGGCTGCCGCGTAGCCTGTGTCGGCGGGGAAGAGGCAGCCGAGGTAGCTTTGCCCGCCCGGGCCGCCGAGCATCTGGTCGTGCGTGGAGAGCAACTCGACTTTCCCCAGCGGGGTGGCGCGCAACTGCACGCTGGGGCTGCGGATTTCGTGCGCGCCGACGCCGACCCGTTCTTCCACGATGCCGCCGTGCTGGGTGAAGCGTTCCATGTATTGGTCGTAGGTCAGGTTCGCCAGTTCGAAGTGCATTCCCCGCAGGCGCTCCTCGAGCGCGGCGCGTTCCGCGGGGTCGCCGGGCGCGGGCAGTCCGTCGAGGTCGACGAGTGCGTTTCCCGAGCCGGAGACGCCTTCGTTGATCTTGACGACGGTTTGCCGCATGTCCGGTTTTTCCGCGCGCATTCCCTCCAGGGCGTCCAGGATGTCGGTGGCGTTTGAGAGGTCTTCGCGCCCGAGCGGGTAGGAGACGCCCGCGCGTTTGAAGAGTTGGCGGCAGCCGCTTTTTGCGCCGTAAGGGAAATATTTCGGGTCGGCGCCATACATCGGGATGCCCAGGCAGAGCGCGAGATTGCGCTCGAGGAAGGTCGTGTTGTAGGCGACCAGGTGGGCGCGATCCGGGTCGCGGATGAGAGAGCGGATGCGTGCGAGCAAGGCGGGCCGCTGGAGCAGCTTGCGGCTGAGCGGCTGGGGCGAGCCGTCGCCGGGCGCGAGGAGGTGCAGCCGCTGGCGCGCGTGGCTTGGGATGACGCCCGGCAGCAGGCCGAGATAGTATTCTATGACGCTGGGCGAAACGGCCTGGGAGGTTACGTAGATCAACTCGGCCCGCGGTTGGGCGAGCAGGAGCAGGAGGAAGAGAAAGCGTTCCTCGAACGCCTGCAGGCGCGCGCCGCCGGGCATCCTGTCGAGGGTCATCGAGGGGACGACGACGATGGTCTGGGCGTCCTGGTTGAACGATTGGATGGAATGCCACAGCGGCACGAGCTTCTTCTGAAGTTCGTCGAAGCGCGCCGCGGCTTCCTCCGCGCTCATGCCTTCCAGGCCGATGGTAGCGTGATCCGATTCCATGGAATGGAAGTTTGGCTCGCGCCGGCGGTTTGCCAAGCTTGAAAACGCGCCTTGGTTGGGCCACCATCGGGAAAGCCATCGCGTATGCCGGCCGGCCCGCCCCCCTTTAAAATTTTGATTCCAAATTTCCGGTATCCCAGGTTTGGCAAATTTTTGTTGTTGCTTGTTCTCTTCACGGGGGGCGGATTCGGCTACGCGGAATCCGTGGAGCAATTTACAAACCCCGCGCTTGCGCGGGCTCCGACGGTGGATGCTGGCGGTCCCTTCGTTCATCCCGGCGGTTTGCACACCAAAGAGGATCTCGACCGGATGAAGGCGAAGGTGAAGGCGCACGCCCATCCATGGATCGACGACTGGGAAGAGTTGATCAAAGATCGCATGGCGCAGGACGACTACCTCCCGACGCCGAGAGCGGATATGCCCAGCCGTCAGCGTGCCCAGGACGATGCCAGCGCGATGTATCTCAACGCGCTTCGTTGGTATATTTCCGGCGACACGAAAAACGCCGAATGCGCCGTGAGGATCGCCAATGGCTGGTCCGCGGTGGTCAATACAGGCCCGCGCGGAGATTCCTTGAGCGGGATTCCGGTGGGCAGTTTTGCGCTCGCGGGCGAAGTCCTGCGCGCCTATCCGGGCTGGGAGAAAACGGATTTCGAGAGGTTCAAAAAGATGCTGTCTGAGTATTGGTATCCGAAGTGCAGCCGTTTTCTGAAGACTCATAACGGCGATCCTCCCAGCCAGGCGTGGGCCAACTGGGATGCGTGCAACATGGTCGCCGTGCTTGGGATCGGCGTGCTCTGCGACGATAAGGCGAAGTTCGATCAAGCGGTGGAATATTTCAAAAAAGGGGCCGGCATGGGCGCGATCGAAAACGCCGTGCCATTTCGTTATCCCGGCGGTCTCGGCCAATGGCAGGAAAGCGGGCGCGATCATGCCCACGCCATGGGCGGCATGGGATTGCTCTCAGAATTCTGCCAGGTCGCCTGGAATCAGGGCGTCGACCTCTTTGGTTATGATGACAACCGGCTGCTGGCGGGGGCCGAATACGAGGCTCAATATAATCTCTGGAAGGGGGTTCCGTACACCTTCTACAGCAACTCGGAGCAGGCGAACCAATATTACATCTCGCCTGCCTATCGGGGCCGTCTCCAAGCGTCGCATTTCGAACTGCTCTACAACCACTATGTCGTGCGGAAAGGCCTCGACGCCCCGAACGTCAAACTCTTCGCCGAGTTGAAGCGTCCGGAGGACAGGAACGTGGATGTCTTTGGCTACGGCACGCTCACTTACACGCTGGATGCGGCGGCTTCGCCCTACCCGGCATTCACGAAGCCGCCGGCGCCGCGGGATCTCGTAGCGAGCGCGGGAATCGACCGGGTTGAGTTGAGATGGTCGCCCTCGGGCGCTTACACCACTCGCGGTTATGAGGTGTTGCGTTCCACCTCGGTGAGCGGCGATTTTCAGAGTGTTTTTTCCAACGAAGGCTTTACGACGCCCCTTTATACGGATCGAAACGTCGAGAACGGCAAGACCTATTACTACGCCGTCGAGGCTATAAACCAGTTGGGGAAGAGCGAAAGGTCCGAGCCTTCCGCCGGCGCGACACCGGTGGGGGCAGGTCCGCTGCCGAAGGACTATGCCAGTGTGGACATCGGGGATTCAAAGGTCGCCAATGCCGACACTTACGCGAAGGCGGGGAACAACTCCTTCGTGGTGATGGCGGGAGGCGGAGGGGTCGGCGGCGAGGCGGACAGTTGCCATTTCGTTTACCGGACCGTCTCGGGGGATTTCACGATCACGGCGCGGTTCGCCAACCGGAACGACGGCTGGCCGTTCAAGACCGGCGTGATGATGCGGGAAAGCACGAAGGCCGCGGCGAAGGCGCTGGCGGTGACGGTGGGCGAGATTGGCGGACGTCAGACGCGGTTTACCTGCCGCGACTCCCAGGGGAGCCATGGCCAGCGTGGCAATGACTACACCTGGTTTCCATCATGGTTTCGTTTGCGGCGGCAGGGGGATGACTTCACCGCTTTCCAATCCTCGGACGGCATCACCTGGTTCCAGTTCGGCGAGACCAGGGCAACCCTGGCGCAGACCTGCCTGGTTGGCATGGTCGTGGCGGCTGGAGGCCCCCCGGGCAAACCTATGTCGGTCTCATTTGATAACGTGGCGATCGAAGCCGCGCCGCCGAAGCCGCCCGCGGCGCCAGACGCTTTGCAGGTGATAGCCTCCAGCAACAACACGATCGAACTGAAGTGGACCAACCCGAACAGTAACCAAACGGGCGTCAAGATCGAGGGTTCTACCGACAATAAGTTGTTTTACGAAATCGCTGACCTCGCCGCCAACGCGACCAGCTTTATTAATACCGGCGTAAATCGTTCCACCGGCCATTACTACAGGATCCGCGCCTATAACACCGGCGGCTATTCAGCTTACTCGAACAGTGCCGGAATCGCTCCGTCTGCCGGAGCGGTTGCTTTCTTTCAGAACAGGGCGTACCGTTGACGAGCAATTCTGAAACCGCGAGGTGACTTTTTATGAAGCTTTTGCTGCCGGTGTTTTTTGCAATGACGGGGATCGCTTTTGCGCAGAGCGGGGCTTCGCAGGGCGGCTCGGCGGATGGGACGGCGCTTGCGGAGAAGATCATCGAGACTTACAAGCAGATATTCGTGCAGGCCAAGCCGATCTTCGATGCGGCGGACGTGCAGTTGCCGAAGGAGTTGCTGGGCGCCGCGAAGGATGCGACGCCGTCGGCGGAGTCGCAGACGGAGAAGCCACGGAAAAGGGAAGGCTTGCAGACCGGCAGTTTGCAGACGGGCGGCCTGCCGCTCACTTTGCCGAATGTCGATCCCACCACGGAGCCGATCGAGCAGTACCAGATGTGGCGAAAGGCCGAGCGCGACAAGGCTTTGCGGGATCGCTACCTGGAGTTGCGCAAGATCGCCCGGGGCGATTAGTCCCGCGCTTGGATGTGCCGCCCCAGGCGGCTGGCACCGCCGCCTCTACAACAAAGACAAAGTGCATGACACGCTTTAAGCGAAGAGGGCGTCGATCCGGCTGATTTCCAGTTCGTCCAGCCGGTGGACGGCGAGTTCGGCTTTGCCCAGTTCTTCTATCGGGTTCGTCGTGGCGACGGCTACGGCTTTCATGCCTCCGCGGTGCGCGGCTTCGATGCCGACGTGGGCGTCTTCGAAGACGACGCAGCATTCCGGCAGTCTGCCGATCCGCCGGGCGGCGAGGAGGAAGATTTCAGGGTCGGGTTTGCCGTGGTTCACGTCGTCGCCGCAGACGATGTCGGCGAAGCTTGCGGAGAGGCCGAGACCATCCAGGACGACGTCGATGTTGATGCGGCTGGTGGAGGAGCCGATGACGCAGGGGATGCCCGCTTTGTTCAACGTTCGCAGCCACGTTTCGACGCCGGGCAGGGCGTGGATGCCGCGCTCTTTCAGGATCTCGCGGTAGAGCGCTTCCTTGCGGAGGGCGAGGCGCTTTATTTCCTCGATGTCTTTGCTCCAGGAAAGGATCTCGGGGATGATGTAGTGGTTCTTCCGCCCGAATCCCATTTTGAAATGGCCGGGTGGCAATTCCTTGCCGGTCTCCCGCGCGAGCCGCTCCCAGCTTTCCTCGTGGGCGGCGGAGGAATCGATCACCACGCCGTCCCAATCAAAGATGGCGCCCCAGCCGGCGTTCCCCGGCGTCGCGCTCATAAGCGGTTAAGGGCGGGGAGGCCGTAGCTTTTCATCAAGGCGTCGTTGCCGGCCGAGACCTGGCCGGCGTCGAGGTAAAGGACTTTCGGGTCTTGCTCGAATTCGATTTTGTGAAAACCGTTGAGCGGTTTCTCCACGGCCTTCGCGACGTCGGCGATGCTCTTGATGCTGACGCCGTTTATCTTCGAGACGATGAGGTAGGAGAGCATCTCGTAGCCGACCGTGGTGGCGGAAGGGAGCACCTGGCTGAGGATCACGAGTTTCCTGTCGTGAGCAGGGAAGAGTTCGTTCTGGTAACGGTCGTAATACACGAAACGTTCGGGGGCTTTTTTCATCCATTCGGCGCCCCATTCCTTGAGGTACTGGCGGGAGAGTTCTTGCATGACGAGCCCGCCCAGGACGAAGTATTGCGGGGCGCGGTCCAATGTGTAGGGGGCGATGACGTAGTCGTCCACGCTGCGATGGGCGAGGGTCATATCGAGTTCCGTTTCCTTGCCGCCGCGAAAGACTTTCAGCTTCAACGCGTCGCCGTCGTAGCTCGCGGTGGAGATGATGTGGATGATCGAGATTTTCCCGTATTGCGGGTCTTCGTAGTCGCCGTCCTGGTCGACCGCCTTCCCACCGATCTCCAGGATGACGTCGCCGACTTTCAGGCCGCCTTTGCCGGCCGGGCCGTCTTTCTGCACCTCGGTGACATAGACGCCCCGGGTTTCCGATTCCGCCAGCCCGGCGTAACGGCGCAACTGCGGGTCGCGCATCGGCGCGAAGAGGAGGCCCGCGCGGGGGAAGCCGAGATACTTCGCGCCGTTGGCGGCGTCCTTCAGGAAATGCTCGATGACGGCGGCGGGGATGGCGTCGAGGCTCTGGGTGCGCGAGTCGTAGCGCATCATGAGGCCGGCGAGCTTCCCGTCCTTGATGACGGGGATGGTGAAGCTGCCGTCACGGTACTGGAGGGAGGCGGTGAGGCGGTACGTGAGGTACGCGCCGTCGATCGGGTAGTGCGAGACTTCCGCGGTGGTAAGGAGCGCGCTGGTGATGAGGAGCGCGCCGGTGCTCTCGAGCTGCCATACGGAAAGCCGGTCGCCGACCGCGGCGGGTTGCAGGTCGAGCGGCTTCACGCCGTCGAGAAATTTGTCGTTTGCGGGCTTCAACAGGGCGAGGTTGGCTTCGTAGTCGACGACTTCGACGTCGGCGGCGATCTTCTCGCCGCTCCCGGCTTTCTCCAACTCGACATAGTCGGAGTTGGCCACCAGTTCCCCGGTTACGAGGACGCGCCCGTCCGCCAGGACGGCGCCGAGGCCGCGCAGCGAGTAGGGGGCTCTCTTGCTCCAGGGATGGAAGAAATCGTAACCCTGGTTCGTGGCGTTGACGCGGACCACCGACGCCTGATGATCCTTCGCCACCTCCAAGGGAGCGCCGAAGGCCGCGAGCGCGGGAGCGAGCAGCAGGACGAAAACGGGAAGAAACCTAGAGCGTGTCATGCGCTTTTCGCCCGCAGTCCCCGAGGCGGCGTCGTTGTCGTCGTGGAGGCGGCTGACACAGCCGCCTCTACAACCAACTGAAACTTTACATCTAGCTGCCTTGGTCATCGAGATTCTGCTCCTTGAGAACATTGTAGCGGCTTGTGATCCGCCCGCGGGCGGCGTCGACGGCGCGACGGTCAAGCACGATGGGCCGGCCTTCGCCGATGAGTTTTATGACGTAGTAATCGGCGGGTTTGGCGAAGGCGGCGGCGAGGTCGTTCAGCGTCCGCGTCTTGACTCCGTTGACTTCGTCCACGATGCCGTTCCTGAACTTGGAAAGGTACGTGTTGATCGGGTCGGGAAGGATCGCGCCGAGCACGATGACATCCGGATGCTCGGTGTAAAGCTCGTCGGAGATGTAGAAGTCGTAGAAGAAATGGACGCGCAGGTCATCCACCTGGTTCGCCTCGACAAAATTCCTGGAGAGCGGCTGGAAAAGCAGCCCGCCGAAGAGAACATAGCGCGGCGTGGAATCGTAGGCGTTGCCTTGCATGGCGTAGGGCCACGCCTGGGCGAGTTTTACCGTTACTCCCATCTTCTTTTTGTCGCGAAGGATGTCCAGTTTGACTTCATCCCCCTTGAACTTGCGCTCGACGATCTCCGACATCTGGACGCGGGAGCCGTTCAGTTCCACGAAGCCGTCGCTGGCGATTGCGTGCCCGTCGATGCTCAGCAGCACGTCGCCCGATTGCAGCACGCCCGCGGCGTTGCCCGCCGAAGCGACGCTGCTCACGAAGACGCCCGTCCCGTCGTCGGGCAGGCCGAGGGCGGCGCGTTCCGCCGGGTTCTGAAGATTGAACCAGCTCACGGAGAGGTCCATGTATTTGTCGTAATGGCCGTCCTCGATGTCCTTCAGGAAGCGTTTGATGACCGGGGTGGGAATCATGTAGCCGACGCCCTGCGCCACGTCGCCGCTGTAGCCCTGGAAGGCGACGCCGATGACCTGGCCGTCCTGCATGACGGGGCCGCCGCTGTTGCCGGGATTGATGGCGGCGTCGATCTGGATGGTAAGATGGGCGTCCACGCCGGAGTGGGTGTAAGTCTGGAAATCGATGCGCGAGACCACGCCGTGCGTCACGGAAAGACGTTCGCCGCCGATCGGGTAGCCATAGACCGAGACGCTCGACTCGATGGCCGGGATGTCCCCGAAGGCCAGCGGCACGGTTCCCTTGAAGAACTCGGGATCGCTCACATTGAGGACGGCGAGGTCGCAGTCGTGGGCGACGAATTCCACGGTGGCGATGTATTTCTTGGGATCATTCTCCTTCTCGACGGTCAGGAACCGCGAGTTGCTGACGACGTGGGCGTTGGTCATGACCCGCGAACCGGCGATGACAAAGCCCGCGCCGACTCCGCCGTTCATCGAACCCGGTTCCCAAGGCGTCCGGTAGTTGGCGTCCTGCGCGGTGGTGGTGACGCGGATCAGGCTTTTCTGGATCGGCGACCCCGAGGCGGCGAAGACGGGAGCAAGAAGAAGAAGCAGGAGCAGAAGTCCGGGGCGGCGCATGGAGTGACGACAGAGTAGCGAATCTTCGCCGCGTGTAAACCGGATTTAAGTAAGGGCGAGCTGGCCCTTGAGAACCCAGATGAGGGCCTTGGCCGCGAGTTCCCAGGTGTTGAACGGCTTGCCAATAAAGTCGTTGCCGCCGCTCAGCATCGACTGGACGCGGTTCTGGACGGTGTCCATGCCCGTGAGGAAGACGATGGGCGTTTTTTTCTGGTGAGGCAGGTTGCGTATCTTCGTGCAGAGGTCCATGCCGTTCATCTCCGGCAGGCCGACGTCGAGGAGCACCAGGTCGAACTTCTTGTCGGAGAGAATCTTCAGCCCTTTCTTGGCCTGCTCGGCGCAGGAGACGTCGACGTCCGCCTGCTCCAGCGAGGGCACGATGGCGTCGAGTATGCCGGGGTCGTCATCGACGACGAAGATGCTGCCGCGCGGCAGGGAGTTTGCGCGGGAAACATTCCGGCCCTCTTGCAATGTGATAAGGAAATCGACGGCCTGGCTCAACGTGCGGAGCAGGGCGGGGTTTGCCAGTTCGGGGCGTTTGCTCAGGTCGCGCACCATGCCTTCCAGCACCTTCGCGAGCTTGTGGGAACACCCGGCGGCCTCGCTTTCCGCGGCGATGGCTGCGGCGTGGCGGACGAGTTCCTCCATCAGGGCGTGATCGCCCGGGTGCCGTATGAAATAGTGCAGGCGGTTGCGCATCGCGCTCAAAAGCGCGGGAATGGAGCGGCCTTCCGCGGTCTCGCCGGGTTGGGCGCTTCCGGCCGGGAGCGGAGGAGCCTTCTCGACAGGAGCCGGCCGTTCGAGCCGCAAGCCCGGCTCCTCCGCGGGCTTCTTCATCTCGTGCTTCAAGCGGGCGATCTCTTCCTCCTTCTTGGCGATGACGGAGTGGAATTGCTCGATCGTCTTGTCCTGCGGCTGCTCTTTCAGCTTCGCCATGAGTTCCTGCACGCGCTCGCGCAAGGAATCGCGCTCCGCGTTGGCCGCTTCGAGTTGTTTGCGGCCTTCCGCCAGTTCCCGCGCGGCTTGCAGGCTGGCGTCGCGCTCGGCTTTCAGGTGCTTGAGTCTTCCTTCCGCTTCCGCGAGAGCGGCGGCGGCCTTGTCGCCCGCTTCGCGCGCCTGGTTCCGCTCGTCGGTCAGCGCGGCGTTTTGTTTGCGCGCCTGTTCCAAGCGGGCGGCCCAGTCCGCCTGCTGCTCCTTTAGCGAGTCCCGATCCATGCGGATGGATTCGATCTCCTGGCGGTTGGAGCCCCGCTGTTTGGCGAGGGTTTCAAACTGGTCGCGAGCTTCCGCCAGGCTCGCCGCGGCCCTTTCGCCCTGTTCCCGGAAAGCGTCCCGCTGGCCGGTCAAAGCCGCGATTTCCAGCCGGCTCTTTTCAAGTTGCGACGCCGTCTCCGCGCGCTGCGCAAGGCTCTCCGCCGCCAACTCCTCCCGTTGCCGCTCCAGTTTTTCCTGCAGTTCGCCGCGGTCGCGCCGGGCGGCGTCGCGCTCCTGGATTGTTCCTTCCAATTGCTTCCGCGCTTCCTCGAACTGCGCGGCGTATTGCTGGCTGTTCTGCTGCGCGGCCTCGCGGAGTTTGCCGAAAAGCTCGATCTCCGAGCACGCTTCCGCCAGTTGCCGGGCCGTCTTCTCGGAAGCGCGCCGCTGCTCGTCCCGCTCTTCCTCCAGGGAGGAAATCCTGGCGCGCTGCTCCGCCAGCTGGGAATCCGCCTGCTTCCGGGCGGCCTGGAGCGCTTCGCGTTCCTGTTCGATCTGGCGGCGGGCGTCGTTGAGAGCTTCGGAGAGGCCTTCGTGGCCTTGTTCCGCGGCGTTCCGATCCCGGAGGAGCGCTTCGTTCCGCGCTCTCTCCTCGGCAAGTTGCGCGGAGACTTGTTCGAAATTTTCCCCCGAAGCTTTTTGCTGGTTTTCCAGGCCGGCGGCAAGTTCTTCCCGTTCCTTCCGAAAGCCGTCGATCTGCTTTCTTGCTTCCTCCAAGGCCAGGGCCATGCCTTTGTTGCCCAGTTCCGCCGCCTCGCATTCACTGCCAAGGGCCGCGGCCCTTTCGCGCAATTCCTCGCATTGCTTTTGGAGGGCGTTCCGCTCGCCGACCGTTGCCTTGTATATCTGCTTCGTTTCCTGCAACGCCCCCGCGAGACTTTCGCCTCCCTTTTGGGCCGCATCCCGCTCCTTTACCGCTTCCTCCAGCTTCCCGGACAGAACGCTCTGCTCCTGCCGGGCGGTCTCCAGTTCGCTCGCAAGCCGGCGGAGGTCTTCCAACTGCTCGGCCGACGGCGCGGTGTCGCCATTGTGACCGGACGCTTCCGCCTTGAGAGCGGCGACCTGCTTCCGCAATTCCTCGGCCTCGAAGGCGCTCTCCTCGCTCGCCCGGACGGCGGCGTCCTTTTGCTTCTGCAAGTCCTGGAGTTGCTGGTGCAGGAAGTCCCTGGCGCGGATGACGGCGTCCGTCTGGCGTTGCGACTCCGCCAGGCGCGTCACGTATTGGTCGATGGGCGAAGAAGCGACTTCATCCTTGAACACGCATTCCACGGCGCCGAAGCGGAGGATGCACGAGACGGGAAGATCGGCCTCGCTGCTCGGCATTCCGTTGACGTAGCTTTTTACCGTGGAATTGAGGTCCTGGAGGTGGTAACGGCCATTGCGCGCGACGAGCCGCGCATGGTGCCCCGAGACGGAGGCGTGGTTTATCTGGATCATATTGTCGGGGTATCGCCCGACGGTGATCACATCCCCGGCAAGCTGGTGAGTCATCTGACCCGAATCCGCCAGGGTGATAAAAAGTTTTGCCATAATGCCGTTCCCTCCGCGGCATCCCGCGAGGATGAGAGAAATTTATAGCAAGAGGCGCGCCGAAAACGCGCCCAAGCCTCAGATATCGCGTCCTACGACGGCTGCGACGGCGCGGATGCGTTGGACGAGGTCCTCAAATTCGCCCGGAAGGAGGGCTTGGTCGCCGTCGCTTTTGGAGAATTCGGGCGCGTTATGCACCTCGATCATGAGGGCGTCGGCGCCTGCCGCGACGGCCGCGAGGGCCATGGCTGGGATGTATTGGCGCACGCCCACGCCATGGGTCGGATCGACAACCACGGGCAGATGGGTCTCGGCCTTCAACACGGGAACGGCGTTCAGGTCCAAGGTGTTGCGCGTGGCGGTCTCAAAAGTGCGGATGCCCCGCTCGCACAGGAGGACATTGAAGTTCCCCTCATTGAGGATGTATTCGGCGCTCATCAGCAAATCCCGCACGGTGGCGCTCATGCCGCGCTTCAACATCACGGGCAGGCGGCTCCTGCCGACCTCCTTCAAGAGGGCGAAGTTCTGCATATTGCGCGTCCCGACCTGGAGGCAATCGGCATAGCGCTCGATGACTTCGAGGTCCTTCGTATCCATGATCTCGGTGATGACGGGGAGGCCCGTTTCCTCGCGCGCCTCGGCGAGCATCTTCAGGCCTTCCGGCCCCAGCCCCTGGAAGCTGTACGGAGAGGTGCGCGGCTTGAACGCCCCGCCCCGCAATATCCGGGCGCCAGCCTTTTTCACGTCGCGGGCGATGGAGGTGATTTGCTCGCGGGATTCGACCGAGCACGGCCCGGACATGATGACGACTTCCTTGCCGCCGACCGGGACATCACCGACATTCACCAGGGAGGGCGTGCCGCGAAATTCGTAAGCGACCAGCTTGTAGGGCTTCAGGACGGGAGTGACGGAGTCGACTCCCGGTATGGCCGCGAGCGGTTTCTCGCGGATGGCGTCCTCCGGCCCTATGACGCCGATGACCACCCGCACCGCGCCGCGGCTTATCTCCGCCTTCAAGCCCCACTCCTTGATGCGTTTGACGATGTGCGCGATCTGTTCCTCGGTCGCGTCTGGTTTGGTGACGATGATCACACGCCGCCTTTTCGTTATCCGGCAGGAAAGAAAAAATCAGGCTGCCGGCAGCGGCGCGGGCTGTGCGGCCGGGACGTAGGTCTTCTTCGCGGGCGAATAAAGCTCCCGGCGATTCGCGAGCGTGGAGCAGGAGCAAAGGGCGGCGGCTGCGAGGAGACAAACGAGAAATTTCACCCCGCGAGTGAAGCAGTTCCGCCCCATCGTGTCAATGCGGGCGAAGAAGTTCCCGCTGCCACGGCAGCAACTTTTTCATGCCCTCTTCCGGGTCCGCTGCGAGGGCTTCCAAAGCGGCCTTCGGGGCGATCAACGAAGGGTCGAGGCGGAGTTCCGTTGCCGCCTGGTCGCGCCGGGTTTTCAACCCCCGGAAGCGTTCCTCTTCCTCCGGGGTGGGACGTTGACGGGGGCGGAAAGGCCGGATGGGCCATTCGGACTCCGGCAGCGCGAGTGCGCCCTCCGCGGCGGAGAAGAAGCGCCGTTTGCGACCGCCGGAAAGATGGCGAAATTCCACGGTCTCGCCCCGGATCAAACGGGCGGCGGCCTCGACAAGCTCCTCGCTCCGAAGGATATGGAAGGCCGGGCGATCCACGGCCTTGGCTTCCTCCTCGCGCCAATGCCACAAGGCGCGCAGGACGGCCGCGCCCCGCTGGTCGAGATCGTTGCTGCCGGCGACGCGCCAGGCGTTTTCCACGTCGCGTTCGCGGGTGACGGCGGAACCCTGCGTCACCCGTTCGCACGATTCCCGAAACCAGCCAAGCCGCCCGAGGGCCGCGAGTTCGGCCTCCAGCTTTTCGGCGATTGCGAGGAGATACTGGGTGTCGTTGACCGCGTAGTCCGCCATCTTCCCGGAAAGCGGGCGCAGGCCCCAGTTGGCCTTCTGCGAGGACTTCGCGAGAACGACTCCGAAGAAAGCCGTGACGAGCGCCGAAAGGCTGAACTCCAGGCGGCCCGTGAGGCGGGCGGCGATCATGGTGTCGAAGACCCGCCCGACGTTTTGCAGGCCGGCGCGGCGCAGCAGCCGCAGATCGTAGTCCGCGCCGTGGATGACGAGTTCCTTCGCCCCGAGGGATTCGAACAGGGGTTGCAACGGGAGTTCGCAGAGCGGGTCGATAAGGAAATTGCGCCCGGGAACGCTGATCTGGATGAGGCACAATTTCTCGAAATACGAATGGAGGCTGTCGGCCTCCGTGTCGATGGCGATCCTGTCGAAGGGGGCCATAACCCCGACCGCGTCGGCCAGCCCGGCGGGCGTTGTTAGAAGCGGCTCGCTCACCGCAACCCCGCGAGAAGCAACTCGGCGTTCGTCTTGGTCGCTTCCAGGTTTTTCAGGAGGACCTCCATCGCCTCGACGGGCGGCACGGAGGCGAGTTGCTTGCGCAGGACGTGGATGCGCTGCAATTCCTCGGGATGATAGAGCGACTCCTCGCGCCGCGTGGCGGAATTGAGGATTTGCACTGCCGGATAGATGCGTTTCTCGACGATGGAGCGGTCGAGATGGAGTTCCATGTTCCCCGTCCCCTTAAATTCTTCGAAGATGACGTCGTCCATGCGGCTCTCGGTTTCCACGAGCGCCGTGGCGAGGATGGTGAGGCTGCCCCCTTCCTCGACGTTGCGGGCGGCGCCGAAGAAGCGCTTCGGCTTCAGGAGCGCCTTGGCCTCGACGCCGCCGGACATGATCCTCCCCTTGGCGGGCTGGAGGGCGTTGTAACCGCGGGCCAGGCGCGTGATGCTGTCGAGCAGGATGACGACGTGCTTCTTCATTTCCACCAGGCGCTTGGCCCGGTCGCTGACGAGTTCGGCCACCTGGATGTGCCGCACGGGCGTTTCGTCGAAGGTGGAGCTGTAGATTTCCGCGTTGACGCAGCGCTTGAGGTCGGTGACTTCCTCGGGCCGTTCGTCGATGAGGAGCATGATGACGTGTATCTCCGGCGAACCCGCCCGGATGGCGCGGGCGATATCCCGCAAAAGGATCGTCTTGCCCGTGCGCGGCGGCGCGACGATGAGACCGCGCTGGCCCCTGCCCAACGGGGCGATGAGATCGACCGCCCGGGCGCTGAGGGAGTTGGCGTACCGGTTTTCCAGGATGATGCGCTCGGTGGGAAACAGCGCCGTGAGATGCTCGAAGTCCTTGGTCTCCGTCCATGTCTCCGCAGGCTGCCCCTCGATGGCCGTGACCTGGTCGAGCGCCATGAATTTCTCCTTGTCCCGAGGGCCGCGCAGTGTGCCGCCGACGCGGTTGCCGTTGCGGAGGAAGAAGCGCTTTATCTGCGCGGTGGAGAGGTACACATCCTCCGGGCCGGGCCGGAAATCGAACCGGGGCCAGCGGAGAAACCCGTGGTTCTCGGCGGAAATCTCGGCCACGCCCTCCACCGTGGTGGGAATGCCCCGTTCCACCCGCGCGCGAAGGAGATCGAAGACAAGATGGCGCCGCGAACGCTCCGGGTTGTAACGAACGCCCAAGGCCCTGGCCTGCTCGGTCAGTTCGCCCAGCGGCGCGGCGTGGAGAGTGTCGAGGCTGTTCGGGCCGTCATCCATATTCGCGAAGGAGGCAGTCACCAAGAAGGATCGCCTGTTCCCGCAGGCAGGGGAGTCCGGCGTCGTTCCAGACCGCGTGATTCGCTTTTTCTATCTTCCACAATAAATCGAGTTGTGCGGCGAGCATGCCCAGGGCCGTCTCTTCATCCAGGGCGCGGATTTCACGCAGCCGCCGCCGCTGCGTTTCGGCGGCACAGGCCACGACCACGATCCTGTCAAAATGGGTTTCCGCGCCTGTTTCATAAAGCAAGGGTATGTCGACAATCAGCCACCGGTTTTCCGCCCGGGCGGTCTGGGCCAAGGCGGTCCATTTCGCCCGAATCCGGGGATGGAGGATGGTTTCCAAGGCCCGCCGTTGTTTTTCCTCGCGGAAAACCGCCGCTCGCAATCCGGGGCGGTCCAGCGCGCCGTCCGGCGAGAAGATCGTTTCGCCGAAATGCCGGGCGATCTCCTCGCGCGCCCCGGCGTCGCCCGCGATGACGGCGGCCGCCTCGCGGTCCGCGTCAAACAGTCCGGCGCCCAGCCTGGGCTGCAACTCGCGCGAAAAAGCTGTCTTGCCTGTTGCTACTCCTCCTGTGATTCCCAGGATTGGCACGTCATGCCCAGCCCGGTGTTGCCTATTTTTGGAACAAGGGCGTTTCCAGCCCAGCCGGAGCGGGGGCTGTCTCCGGCGCGAGCGGCTCGACGACTTCTTCCTTCTCCTCATCGCCAACCTGGATCGGCTCGCCGGCGGGGTTGATCAGGCGGGCCGTGACGAAGATGATGAGGTTGACTTTGATGTGCTGATCCGCCGAGGAGCGGAAGAGCCTGCCGAAAACCGGCAGGTCGCCGAAGAAAGGAACCTTGTCATCCACTTTCTGGATGTCCTCGCGCATGAGGCCGCCGAGCACGACGGTCGCGCCATCCCAGACGGTGACGCTGGTCGTGACCTTGCGTGTGCTGAAGATGGGCTGGTTGATGACGTTCTGGGTCAGCACCACCGAAGCGTTGGCGGCGCCTGTGGCCGCGGCAATCGTGCTGCCCAGGCCGAGCAGGGAGGGGTTGATGGTGGAGATGGGGCTGCCGTAGTTGATGAAGCCCTCAAACTCGACCACCTGCGGAACAAGGGTCAGGTCGATGGTGTAGCCATCCGGCCCGACGGTCGGGTCGACTTCGAGGGTGACGCCCGTGTTGCGTGTTTCGAAAGCCGTGGGGGTCGTGGGTGTGACGGGGAAGACCGCTATGGTCGCGTTGGAACCGATCCCGGACGTCGAGCCGCCGAAGTTGGTGGGAATCTTCGGCGGATCAAACTCCGTGGGGTAACGGAATTCGCGGATGATCTCGATGGTCGCGCGCTGGCCGCTCTTGGTGGTGATGCTCGGCGAGGAGAGCAGGTCCACGCCTTTCTTCTGGTTCAAGGCGCGCATGACGACCTGGAATTGCGGCTGGGTGAAGACGCCCGCCAGGCCCAGGATGGCCGGACTGACGGAACTGATGCCGCTCGTGGGGGATAGCAGCGAATTGATCGCATCGTTGGCGATCGCGTTGCTGCCGGCGCGGTTCCCCGCCGTGAGGGGGAACTGGCCGATGGGGGTGGAACTGCCGGGCGGGGTGAAGGGATAATCCGCCGGGTTGACGGTGGTGCCGTTGCCGACGGTGCCGCCGCCGCCGAAGACGCCCCCGCCGAGGCTGAACTGCCCGAGGAGAGTATCGAAGCTCAGTTCCTTGAGGTTGGTCTGCTGGATTTCGACGAACTTGGATTCGATGGTGACCTGGGACGGCGACTGGCTTTCAACCAGCGTATCGATCAAGTCGAGCGCTTCCTGCGTGTTGCGGACGATGAGGCGGCTGCCGCTCGGTATATAAACCGCGCTGGAGCCGGGGGGGAAGACGACGCCCTGCTGTTCCAGGAAGTCTTTGGCCTGCGTCCGCGCGCCGATGGTGTTGCCCGCGTTGGTGGCTTCCGGCGCGGACCCGGTCCGCGTGCCGCCGCCGCCCGTCGTCGGGCCGCCCGAAAGGGCGCCGGAGTTGGCGGTGTTCGCCGAGACGGGAATGAAGCTGGGAGGCACCCGGTATTCCTTGGTGACGAGAATGTCCGTGGGCTCCGAGAGCGGCACGATGGATACCGCGTAAGGTTCGATCTTGATCTTGAGACTGGCGAGATTGGTGATGTAGCGCAGCGCTTCCATGAGCGGGATTTCATTCAGGGAAAGCGTGATGCGCGTATCCGCCGCGGATATCGCGGGGCCGGTGGAGGCAACGGGCGCCGTCGTGCCGGTGTCCACGCCCGGGATCGCGGGAAGCGCCGGCGCCGCGGCCGCCGGCGGAGGCACAACTGCTCCGGAGGAACCTGTGTCGAGTTTCAACACGATGTTTACGCCGCGCTTGGTGGGATCCGGCTCGCTGGTGTCGAGGGTCACGCTCTTTTGCTTCAGGAAGTCGATCGCCTCGCGCACGGTGGCGTCCTTAAGCTCGACCTTCGGGATGATGATGCGGTTGAGCTTGTTGGTGATGTAGTCGGTGCTGCGGGCGCTGGTGGTGACGGGGGGGCCGATGATCTCGTTCTTGCCGTACTTATGGATGGGCGATTCCCATTCCTGGTCCACCTGGGCGATCATGCGCGAGCGGTGCTCGTCATAAGCATGGTGGTAATACTCGTCCTTCGCGTGGTTGACCTGTTCCTCGCCTTTGCGGGCGGCGATGTTGTACGGGTCGAGGTTCAGTATCTGCTCGTAACGCTTCATCGCGAGGTCATAGCGCCCGGTGTCGTAGAAGCCCTTGGCATCGACGAACCATTGCTTTACCTGGTCGACGTTGGCGTGGAATTTCGGGGTGATTGTCTTGTTGTAAAAATCCGGCTCCTGGAGGCGTGCGAGCAGCCGTTTGGCTTCCATGCAATCCGGGTCGTAACGGTCGTCCAGAACGAGCTTGGCGGTGTTCTGGGCGTCGACGATTCTCCCCTCGGCGATGCGCTCTTCGGCGAGCTTGACGCTGGCGACGCAGAAGCCGTCCAGCGCGCGCTGGCGCAAGGCGTGCGTGGAAGGCGCGTCGTGCAGGAGATCGACGGCCGTCCTGTATTGGGTGACGGCGATCTCGTAATCCTTCTTCTTCATCGCCTTGTCGCCTTCCGCTATCGCCGCCTTGGCGCGCGAAGCGTATTCCTCGCGGCGGGCGATTTCGCTTTCGGCGACGCCCCTGACGGAGGTTTCCGTATAGGCGCTGACGACCGAGGAGGCGGAGGTTGCGGCCAGGCAGAGGACGCAAAGCGTGCGAAGTGGAGATTTTATCATGGTTGGCTGGGGTGTGGTATGGAGCGCAAGATCTGACCGGTAATCTAACGTAAATCTTAAGGAAGGAGGCGCCCCCGAAGCGTCCGCTAATGAGCTTTTTCAGCCCCGGAAGAGGTAACGTTCAGGTTTTCCCCCGTCTTCAAGTTTTGTATTAGGGCGTGTGCGGCGTCGATGTCAATCAATTTATATTGGACAGTGGGTTCGGGATTGATGGAAAAAGCTTTATCTTTCTTGACCTGGATATCGGTCGAGCCTCTCCACAGGTATTTGAAGAGACCAAAGGAGTCGGGCGAATCGATGACTTTGTCCAAAATGAGCGTCAGATTTTGCTGGGTCTCGATGTTCTGGATCGTCAATTCGGAGTCGTCGATACCCACGCCGTTCGCGTCGGTGTGGGTCTTCTTGTCGAACTTGATGATCTTGAATTTGGTTCCGAGAATCTGGTCGCCGGCTTTCAGGAACTGGCTCGGCTGGCGGACGTCGATGGTGTTGATCTGGAAGGTGTCCGCGTCATACGCCGCGAATTTGAGCCGGAAGGGGATTTTGATGAAACGCGCCAGCCGTAGCTTGGTCCAATAAGGGGGATGCGAGTTGGGGTCGTTGGGATCGCAATTCCATTTCCATTTTTCAAGATTGGAGAATCCGTCCGAGCTCGGGTCGTCTTCCAGGGCGTTCGGGTCGAGGGGGTCGAGGTTATGCTCGTAAAACCAGTCGTTGGGGATGGGCGGATGGAATTGGAAGGGGGTGGTCTTTGGGTTGACCAGCTTGATGGCTCCCGCTACGCGGTAGAGAATATAGGCTTGGGAAACGTAGAGGGAACTGGGATAAGTCTTCCACGCGGGCGGGTTCAGGGCTTCCTGCTTGGCGGTCTTGATCCTGGCGGCGTCGGAAGGAGGTATCGCGCGGTTTATCTTCACCTCGCCGCCGATCCGGGCGAAGATGTCGGAGAACGCTTGGGCGCGCAGGATGAGAAAGGTCGCCACTCCGCAAAGAAGCGCGGAGAAGCATATCAGGATGAATTGCTCGTAGTTTTTTTTAAGCCACTGCATGGTTTAAACTTGGTTTAAACTGGTTCAAACTGATTTAGGCGCCCGGCGCGGGGGTTGCGAATTCCACGATGTCGATGCGCATGACGACGCTGATGGATTCCTTGCCAAGAACGAATTCGATGGCGTTTTTCTCACCCTCCTGGCTGACGCCGGCCAGGCCGTCCGGCTTGGGAGTGCCGGGCGGGCCCGCTTCGGCGGTTTCGCGAGGGGGGCCCTTGGTCTTGGAATTCGTTATCGCCAGGGTGCGGACGACAAAAAACTGATCCTTGCTGTGAACAATGCTATTCAGGAACCGCCTGAATTGGTTCTGGCCGCCCGTGAACTGCACTTCAAACGGGTAATAGGAAACCAGGGGCGAACCGGCCCCGGGTTTTGCCCCCTTGGCGGGAGCCGCGGGCTGCGCGCCGCTTTCCTCGACCAGCGGCGTCCTGTTCACCGAGACGATGGAGGAGACTTTGGAGTCGAGCAATTCGTTCAGGATGATCTGGACGCCCTTCAATTGCCGGTCAAGCGGCGACGCGGCGGCGTCGGAGGGCGGGGAATCCCGATAGGCGTCGAAACCGAGGTAGAAATTCTGCGGCAGTTTCAGCCCGCCCGCGACGGCTTTGCCGACATAGTCGGCGGCTGCTTCTTTGAGTTCCTCCTGAAACTGGGGGGGGGTCATCGGTTGCAAGCGCCGGTTCCATGCGGTGAGGCTTGCCTGGAGATCGGCGGAGTCGCGCGCATAGACGTCGCGCTGGGCTTTGTAGGCTTTCAGGTTGGCGTCGTCGGGGTAGGGAACAAGGGTTTGCAGTCTTACGAGTTCGGTCGCCTGTTTTTCATAGTCGTCGGAGGTGTCGGAGTAGGCCGACCAGGAGGTATAGAGCAGATACCCCAGCCCGATGACCGCAACGGCCATGAAAGCGAAGAAGCCCGCCAGGAATTTGTTATTTCGCGCCCAGGTCATTCCAGTTGATCGCTTTTTTCAGTTTCAGGTCGAATTCGTAGGGAAAAGCCCAGTCCGACTTCGTCGGCTCGACGCGGACGGGGTTTACCTCCACGAGTTTCGTCAGGTCGATTGTGAAATAAGGGGATGCGGCCAGATTCGTAAGGTATTCGTGGACGATCTCCAGGCCCTTTGGATTATCCGGGTCCTCGATGTATAAACCGCGAAGGCGCAGGCCGGGAACGCCCTTCCCGTTGATGGGGTTCGCCACGCCCTTGCCGTCGCCGCCGACGGATATCATGGCCGGCTCCATCTGGGTGACCCAGATGAATTTCTTTGGCAGCCGCAAATTCAAGTCGTCGATGATCCGCACCCAGAATTCCCGTTCCTCGACCGCCTGCTGGAAGGGCGCGGTCTGTTGCTTGATGCCCTGGATTTCCTTCGTCACGGCGTCGAGACGGGTCTGGAAGCTCGTCAAAGTGGCGACCTTCGGCTTGAGGGGATTTTCCAGCACGGCCTTTTCCACCTGGGCGGCGCGGTCGTAGTAGAGCCAGAGGCCGAGAAGGCAGAGCAGGCCGCAGACGCCCGCGAGGACGATGAAGGGGCGGCGCTCGGCAAGCTGCTGGTTTCGGATGACGCTGGCCGGGAGCAGGTTCAGCTCCATCGGGCATTCGCTGATGGAGTGCAGGGCGAGGCCGACGAGTTCGCCCATGAAGTGGGCGCTCTTGGCGAGTTCCTCCGGCGGGACGGAGCCGGCCATGGAGACGTTGCTGAAGGGGGTGAAGAACTCGACTGGAAGCTGGAGTTTTTCCTGGAAGAATTCCCGCATGTATGGGAGGCTTGTCGAGCCGCCGCAGAGGAAGACCTGGGAGGGCTGGTCGCCGTGCTGCTGGGCGCGGTAGAAGGTGATGGAGCGGGAGATTTCCCCGTGGAGCCGGGTCATCGTGTTGCGGATGACCTTGGAGACGCGGGCGACATCCGGGTCCGACGGCTCGGCGTACGAGCCGCCCAGGCTCACGAAGCCGGAGGTCTTCTTCCGCGCCTCGGCGGCGCTGAACGGCTCGTTGAAATCCTTGGCGATGGCCGCGGTGATGGTCGTGCCGCCGATCTGGATGCTGCGGGTGAAGACCTTGGGCGCATCGACGAAGATGAGGTTCGTGGTGCGCGCGCCGATGTCGATCAAGAGCGAACAGCCGGTGCGGTCGCTGCAATTGTAGCGAAAGGAGTTGTAGAGAGCCATCGGCGCCACGTCGACGACGGCGGTGGCGAGGCCGGAACTCTCGACGCTGGCGTTGATGTCGTCGAGCAGATCGGCCTTGATGGCGACGAGGACGACTTCCAGTTTGTTGTCGTGGCTGGGGCCTTCCACGAGCTGGTAATCCCACACGACTTCATTGATCGGGAAGGGGACGTTTTGCTGCGCCTCAAACGTGATGATCTGCTCGACCTGGCTCTCCTCGACCGGGGGGAGCTTCACGAAACGGGTGAAGACCGATTGCCCGGCGATGGCGTAGTTCACCTTGCCGCTCTTCAGGTTCAGGGATGCCATCATCTCCTGGATGGCGATCCTCGACTGCGGGATGCGGGAGGCTTCGGCCGCCGGGTCGGCCAGCAACTCTGTTATTCGGAAGCCTTGAAGAACGAGGCCGCCCTTTTCGCCCGTCTTGAACTCAGCCAGACTAATTGTCTGCGTGCCGAGGTTCAGTGCCAGGATGCGGGTCGGCGCGGGCATGAAGGAGGATATAGGAGGATATGCGAGCGGTGCTTAGTGGGCGGGTTTGAGCGCCTCGTATCGATCCCAATAAAGCGGGGCGAAAGGCGTCTCGCTCTTGTTAAGAACCATCCCGGTGGTCTGCTGCATGGTCTGCCACCATTCGCGATTCTGCGCAAACTTGAAACTCTTCTCCGCCACGACCTGGCCCTTGTTCAGAATCTGTACGCCGACGTTCTGGACCTCGGCGCCGGTGAGCGGGCGGTTGTCGAGCAGCCGCATGATTGTCCGCGGCGAGACGTAGACCACCGAATAGAGTTCGCGGCCGGCGGGGACGTCGACGTGGGTCACATCGCCGGCCAGCAGTTTCCCGGCGAAGAGGATGTAATACTTGAACTGGAGTTCATCCGTGGATACCGGACGCGCCTGGAACTGGACTTCGACCTCGAGCCAGCGCCCGGGATCGGGGGTGCGTTTATCCGACATGCCGAAGTCGGGCGTGCGGACGACCTCGGGCGAGATCCTCGTTATCGAGTAGTCGCCGCGTTGCGCGAGGGCCGCGCCGGTCGAACCCAGGAAAAGAAGGAGGAGAAGGAGGGAAGCTCTGGTTGATCTCATAGGGAGGGGGGAGGAGGAGGATGAACTCATCCAGATAGGGGTTTAAGACACTCTCGCGCCGTCCGCTAGCCTAAAATGCGCGCCGAAGGAAAAAAGTCCTTATCCCAAGCGGGACCGGAAGTAGTCGATGGTGAGCCTGATGCCTTCCTCGAACTCGATCTTCGGCTCCCAGCCAAGGACCTTCTTGGCGCGCGAAATGTCCGGCTGGCGAACCTTGGGATCGTCGACAGGAAGCGATTTGTGCTCGAGCGAGAGGTTCACCCCCATGATGCGGATGATCTCCTCGGCAAATTGTTTGATCGTCATCTCGCGCGGGTTGCCGATGTTGACGGGCTCGTGGAATTTGCTCATGGCGAGTTTGTAGATGCCGTCGATCAAATCGGAGACGTAACAGAAGCTGCGCGTCTGGCTGCCGTCGCCAAAGATGGTGAGCGGCACGCCGTTGAGCGCCTGCCCTATGAATGCGGGCACCACGCGGCCATCCGCCAGGCGCATGCGAGGGCCGTACGTGTTGAAGATGCGGACGATCTTCGTATCGACGTGGTGGTAGCGGTGGTAAGCCATCGTCATCGCCTCGGCGAAACGCTTCGCCTCGTCATAAACGCCGCGCGGCCCTATCGGATTCACGTTGCCCCAGTAGTTCTCGTTCTGCGGATGCTCCAGCGGGTCGCCGTAGGTTTCCGAAGTGGAGGCCAGGAGGAAGGTGGCCCGCTTGTCCTTCGCGAGGCCGAGGGCGTTGTGCGTGCCGAGCGCGCCGACCTTCAAGGTGGGAATCGGCAGTTCCAGATAATCAATGGGGCTGGCCGGCGAGGCGAAGTGGAAGACGAAGTTGATGTCATCGGGCACGAAGAGGTACTGGGTCACGTCCTGGCGGATGAAGCGGTAATTCTCGTTGCCCGCCAGGTGCTCGATGTTCGCGGGATCGCCGGTGATGAAGTTGTCGATGGCGATGACGCGGTGCCCTTCCTTCAACAGGCGATCCGTCAGGTGCGAGCCGAGAAAACCGGCGCCGCCGGTGACGAGTGAGGTGAGCTGCCGGGAGAATTTCATTGGTTGTTCTTTCTAAGTTGGATGCGCGAAAGTCATCTCGCGCCAAGGCCGAGGATTACCACAGGAATCGTTTTGAGCAAGATTTTCAGATCGAGCCAGATCGACCAATTATCAATGTATTTCAAATCGAGCCGCACCCATTCCTTGAAGTCATTCACCTCGTTGCGTCCGCTTACCTGCCACAGGCAGGTCAACCCGGGCTTCACGCTCAGCCTGCGGCGTTGCGCGGCGCTCTCGAATTTCTCGACTTCATAGACGGGCAGCGGGCGCGGCCCCACGAGGCTCATGTGGCCCTGGAGGACGTTGATGAGCTGGGGCAGCTCGTCGATGCTCGTCATCCGCAGCCACCGCCCGAAACGGGTTACGCGCGGGTCGCCGTCCACCTTGAACACCGGGCCGGACATCTCGTTGTGCGGTTCCAGTTCGGAGCGCCGCGACTCGGCGTTCGTGTGCATGGAGCGAAATTTATACATGAGGAAGGGTTTGCCGTGCTTGCCCGCGCGCCATTGGCGGAAAACAACCGCCCCCGGAGAGGTGAGCAGGATGCCTGCCGCCGCCACGGTGAAGACGGGCGAAAGCAGCACGAGCGCGGCCAGCGCGCCCGCGAAGTCCATCGCGTTCTTCAAGAGGAGCGCCCATGACATGACGGGCGTGGTGCGGAAGACGATCATGGGACGCGTCCCGAGGAGTTCGAAGTCCGGCCGGGCGATGGATGTCTTGACGAAATCGGCCACGAGCCACGCCTCGACCCCCTCTATCTCGCATGCTGCTATCGCTTCCTGCAGCCGGTCGAGATGCCCGTGCCCGCCCGCGAAGAAAACGCGGCTCACGGCGTGGTTGTGCAGCGCCTCGACCAGCGCGCCGGTCGGCTGCGTCTCGATATCGAACTCGGCGATGATCTCGATGTTCATCCGCGGATCGTCCGCGAAGGTCCGGCGCAGTTGCCGCATATCCGCGGGCACGCCCGCCAGCAGGACGTTCTCGCGGAAGCGCCCCCTCTTCGCCCAGTGCTTGACATAGTGGTTCGTGACGCGTTCCCGGGCGAAAAGGAAGGTTGCGCCGAGGCCGAAAAACGTGAGCACGACCGCCCGGCTGGGAAAATCCAGGCGCAGAAACACCACGCAACCGGCGACGAGCAGGCAGAACCAGAATGCCGCCATCGCCATCTGGGAAAAGGATTTCCAGGCGGTCTTTTGCAGCGGGTGGCTGTAGAAACCCTGAAGCTCGAGGATGATGGGGCCGAACGGCACGATGATGAAGAGGAGCCACCTGAACTCCGAAAAGGGAAGGATGGGCCGGTTGCGGAACCACGTTATCTCGTGATAGCGGAGCGTGTGCGCGGCCCAGAAGGCCAGCACGAGGAGCGCGCCGTCCAGGATTTGCTGGAACTGCACGTTGAGGTCTTGTTTTCGCCCGAGCATTGAACGTAGGTATATCGCATGCCTTCGGTGGAAATAGCCAATGTTTTGTCATGCGGCGGCTGCGTTGTGGGCGCGGTGCATACGCCGGCGGGCCTCCGCGAGGCCTTGCGGCTGCGGCGCGGCGCCGTCGATTTCCTGGAGATCCGCGCGGACGCTTTCGCCGGCCAGGAGGCGCGGTTGCTCGCAAAACTGCCCGCTCTCGCCGCTCCTCTTATAGTGACCGCCCGCCATCCCCTGGAAGGAGGGGGTGGCGCCCTGTCCGCCGCGCGCCGGGTCGGGCTTCAGGAGACATTCCTCCCGCACGCGGCGTTGATCGACGTGGAACTTCGTTCGCTTGGGCCGATGCAAGGAGTCATCCGGCAGGCCCGGGCCGCCGGGGTAGGCGTCATCCTTTCCCATCACGACTTTAAAAAAACGCCGTCCGCCGCCGTTCTCCGCAAACTGGCTCTCCGCGCCGCCGAAGCCGGGGCGGATGTCTTCAAGGTCGCCGCCTTCACCGGCGCCGTCCGGGACTTGCGGGTGCTGCTCGACTTTCTGGATGGGGAAAAAAGAGTTCCTCTCAGCGTCATGGGGATGGGGCCGTTCGGCAAAATCTCCCGGCTGCTTTTCGCCCGGGCGGGTTCCGTTTTGAATTACGGATTTTTGGATCAAAGCCAGGTTGCCGGGCAATGGCCCGCGGGGTTGTTGAAGGAGCGGATCGCCGAGATTACGTCTGGCTGTGCGTCTGCGCGGGATGCAGCACCCGCATGACCGCCGAATAGATTTCGCTGGGTCCCAGCCCCTTGCTGACGTAGCCGTTCGCGCCCGCGAAGCGCGCCGTCTGCATCATCTCCTCGTCGTAGCCCATGCCGGTGAAGATGATGATGGGAAGTTCCGCGTAACGCGAACGCAGGATGGAAATGAGGGTGAGCCCGTCGATCTTGGGCATGCCGATGTCGAGAATGACCGCGTCGCACGGGTTCAGGTCGAGCCACGACTCGACCTTGGAACTGTCGGTCAGCGCGGCGCAGACGTGGCCCTTGTTGCGGAGATACGATACGAGAAAACGGTTGAGAAGGCGGTTGTCATCTACGACGAGGAAGTTCATGGCGTTCCTGCCTTTGGGAGCAGTAACTGTACCATTTTGCCCACCTCTCAAACCCGCCTGAAAGCCGGCTCCCGCCGTCCCGCCGCCGCATGGAACAGGCTCCGCGCGGAACGCAAGGCCTTGCGCAAATCCGGCCCCGTCCGCGCAAGGACCTTGACCACGCAGCCTCCACGGGAAAGCCGGCTGCAACCGAGCGTTGCGTCCGGCGTATTCAACGCCGCCGTTGTTTCCTGGAGCGTCTCGTCCTCGAAAAACGCGCGGCCAATCGCGAAGCAGCTCCCGTAATAGGCGGCGGGATAGAGCGCCCGCAAGGCATGGAGGCTCCCGTCCCCCGGGCTGAGGGAGAATTTCTCGCGGGCCGCGCGTTCTCCTCCATGGAAAATGTCCATCTCCCAATCGAGCGATTCAAAGAGGAAAACCTCTCCCGAAGCGACGCGCCCCGGCGCCAGCATCTCGAAATAGAGAAGCTCGCCGCCGGCGTCCGCCTCGATCCGCGTCCGCTGGCGGCAGCGCGAGCCGCCCTGCGGTATGAAGAGTTCGGGCCACACCTCGAGCCAGCCGCCGTCCTGCACTCGGAAATGTTGCTCCAGGAGCGCCTCGCCCTCCGGCATGCGGTGCGCCCGCTGGGCGGATGGCGCGGTGAGCAAAAGCCCGGCCCCCGTCTCCACCGTCACCGTGCAGCGGATCGCATCGCCCGAAAACAGGCCCGCCGTCGGGTTGACTGCGTTGACGACGAGGAGGTCGCCTTCCCAATGCGGCTTGCTGATGTGCATCGGCGCGCGGAAGGATTGCTCCCGCGGATAGCTTCGCCCATCCGCGCCGCGCGCGCACACCAGGTGGAGGTGGCCGTTCAGACGAAAAGCGCCTGTTCCCGCAGCCACGCGAGGATGTCGGCTTTCCCTTTCTCCGACCTCAGGTCGCAAAAAAGGAACGGCCGGCCTTCGCGCATGCGCCGCGCGTCCCTCTCCATCACGCCAAGGTCCGCGCCGACGTAAGGCGCGAGGTCGGTTTTATTGATGAGCAGAAGGTCGCTGTGGCGTATGGCCGGGCCGCCCTTGCGCGGTATCTTGTCGCCCTCCGCCACGTCGATGACGTAGATGAACGCCTCGACCAGTTCGGGCGAAAACGTCGCGGAAAGATTGTCGCCGCCGCTCTCGATGAAGATGACATCCAGGTCCGCGTGCCGCCGCCGCAGTTCCGCGACCGCCTCCAGGTTCATGCTCGTGTCGTCCCGGATCGCGGTATGCGGGCAGCCGCCCGTCTCGACGCCGATCACCCGCTCCTTGGGAAGCGCCTCGTTCCGCACGAGGAACTCCGCGTCCTCCCGCGTGTAGATGTCGTTTGTCACCACCGCCAGCGAGAACTCCCCCCGCAGCCACTGGCAAAGCCGCAATGCCAGCATCGTCTTGCCCGAGCCGACCGGCCCGCCGATTCCTATCCGCACCGGTTTGCTCATGAGATGAAAAGCCTTTCGCCCGCGCGCTCGTGTTGCATGGAAGCGATCTCCGCCAGCGGATTGAACCAACCGGCCTCCCCGCGCGTGACGAGGAGCGAAGCCCGCACCGCCGCCGGGGCCTCTCGCAGGCATTCGCGCAACACGCGCTGGCATCCTTCCTGGCCTATGCGGATCAGCTTCAACGCCGCGCCGCAAGCTCCCGCGAGCGTTTGGTACAGGTAAGCTGTGAGGGCCGTTCCCAGCGGCACGCCGCCGAGCGCCATCTGCCTCCCATAGACGGTGAGGTGGTGCCGCCCAAACGCTCCCGGGTATATCGCCTGGAGCGCCTTCAACCGCCGTGCGCCGAGTTGCAGGCTCGCTTCGCGCAATTCGCGGCAGAGCTTCCATGCGTCGATCTCCTCGTCCAATGTTTCGCAATCCTCCTGCGATTCGTAAGCGAACCGCAGGTAAGGCAATTCCAGGTTCCGCAGCGCGGGGATGGCTTGCCGCCTCAAAAACTCCAGCAGCGAAGCCTCATCGCGCACGATCCCCATCCGCGCGATCTGCTCCAGCCCCAGCGAGTGCGCGTACGCCCCGGTCGGGAAAAGCGCATCCGTCGTTTGCAAAAGAAACGGGAGCCATTCAGTGTCCATGCGTCGATGCGGCAAGCGGGTGGAAGACCTTGCTCACGCTTGTAAAGGAAACCGCCTCGCGCTGGAACAACTTGCGCGCCGACGGGTCATCCAGGGTAAACGCCGCGCCCTCTCCCGGCTCGATGGGGAGATGGAGGTTTCCAATCATCCATCCCAGCCGCGCGCCCTCCCGTCCATCGCGGATGGCAATCTCAAGAAGCGGCTCGGGTCTTTGTGCAATGGCATAGAGGCTATCCCCGTCGCGAAAGAAAACCGCGCCGTCCGGCAGCGGTTCCTCAAGGTCAAACCCGAAGTCGCGCCCATCCTCCGCCATGCCGCGCCAGCGCCGCCGGGAAAGAGTGAGGCGATCCGCCACGAGGACAATGCGCCGCGTCCCGTTTTCTCCAATGATTTTGTCTCGGATGATTTCCATGATGGGTGCGGGCTGGTCCTAATCCGCCGCGCCGGGGCGGTTGCGTAAATGGTAGAGGCGGCTGTGCCAGCCGCCTGGAGCGGAAGGCAACCGTGTGTTTAGGCGGCCGGTACGGATCAAGCAAGCGATGACGGCGCGCTCCACACTCCGTTGGTTGCGGGCAATCAAAACAGGAAGTACCGCTGCGCCATGGGGAGGACGGACGCCGGTTCGCAGCGGAGGAGGACGCCGTCGGCCTTGACGGTGTAGGTTTCGGGATCGACTTCCATCTTCGGCGTGGCGTCGTTCCAGACCAGGTCTTTCTTCGTGACCTTGCGGGTGTCGCGGACGGGGACGAGCCGTTTGGCCAGATTCAGGGATGCCAGCGCGCCATGGGCCAGGGAAGCGGCGCTGACGAAGGTGACGGAGGTGGAATATTTCGCCCGGCCATGCGCGGCGAATTGCGGGCGGTAGAAGGCCGGTTGCGGCGTGGGGATGGAGGCGTTCGGGTCGCCCATGTTGGCGCGGGCTATGAGGCCGCCTTTCAGGACCAACTCGGGTTTGACCCCGAAGAAGGCGGGTTTCCAGACGACGAGGTCGGCCAGTTTGCCGATGGCGACGGAGCCGACTTCGTGCGCGATGCCGTGCGTGATGGCGGGGTTGATGGTGTATTTCGCGATGTAGCGCAGGGCGCGGAAGTTATCGGCGGCGCCGTGCCGGTCGGAGGCGAGCTTGCCGAACTGCGTCTTCATCTTGTGCGCGGTCTGCCAGGTGCGGAGGATCACTTCCCCCACGCGGCCCATCGCCTGGCTGTCGCTGGACATCATCGAGAAGGCGCCCAAGTCGTGCAGCCTGTCCTCGGCGGCGATGGTCTCGGGCCGGATGCGCGATTCGGCGAACGCCACGTCCTCGGGGATTTTCGAGTCGAGGTGGTGGCAGACCATGAGCATGTCGAGATGCTCGTCGATGGTGTTGACGGTGAAGGGGCGAGTCGGGTTCGTGGAGGAGGGGAGGACGTTCATCTCGCCGCAGACGCGGATGATGTCCGGGGCGTGGCCGCCCCCCGCGCCTTCGGAATGGAAGGTGTGGATGGTCCGGCCTTTAAACGCGCGCAGGCTGTCTTCCACGAAGCCGGATTCATTGAGGGTGTCGGTGTGGATTGCGACCTGCACGTCCATCTCGTCGGCGACGGTGAGGCACGTGTCGATGGCGGCGGGGTGCGTGCCCCAATCCTCGTGCAGCTTCAGGCCGATGGCTCCGGCCAGGACTTGCTCGCGCAACGGTTCGGGGGTGGAGCAGTTGCCCTTGCCGAGGAAGCCGAGGTTCATCGGGTATTCCTCGGCGGCTTCGAGCATCCGGCGCATGTTCCAGACGCCAGGGGTGCAAGTGGTGGCGTTCGTGCCGGTGGCCGGGCCGGTGCCGCCGCCGAGCATGGTGGTGACGCCGCTGGTGAGCGCTTCGTCGATCTGCTGGGGGCAGATGAAATGGATGTGGCTGTCGATGCCGCCCGCCGTGACGATGCACCCTTCCGCGGAGAGGACCTCGGTGGCCGCGCCGATGGTCATCGGGTTGCCGCCAAAGGCGGAGCCGAGCCCGCTCTGGATGCCGGGGTTGCCCCCGTGGCCGATGCCCGCGATGCGCCCGTTCTTTACCCCGATGTCGGCCTTGATGATCCCGAGCGTCGCGTCGAGGATGAGGGCGTTGGTAAGGATCAGGTCGAGAGACTCCGCGTCCAGCGCCACGGGCGATTGCCCCATCCCGTCGCGGATGACTTTCCCGCCGCCGAATTTGACTTCGTTGCCGTAGCCGCCCCCTTCGGCGATGAGGTCGCGCTCGACCTCTATAAAGAGGTCCGTGTCGGCAAGGCGGACGCGGTCCCCGGTGGTGGGGCCAAACATCTCGGCGTATTGCTTGCGGCTGAGATGGAGCGGCATTCTAGAGTTTCCCGTTTATCCTGTTGTTAAGGCCGTGGACTTCGCGGGCGCCTGCGAGCGCCACCAGTTCCACTTCCCGCGTGTCGCCCGGCTCGAAGCGGACGGCCGTCCCCGCCGGGATGTTCAGCCGGAAACCCCTCGCCGCCTCGCGGTCGAATCGCAGCGCGGCATTGACCTCGTAAAAATGGAAGTGGCTGCCGATCTGTATCGGGCGGTCGCCGGTGTTCGCGACGGTGAGCGGCTTCGTTTCCAGGCCCGTGTTGGCTTCGAGCGGGCCGGCGCCTTCCTTCACGATGATTTCCCCGGGTGTCATCGGATGGGATGATGGACGGTGACGAGCTTCGTCCCGTCCGGAAAGGTGGCTTCGACCTGCACCTCGTGGATCATCTCCGGCACGCCTTCCATGACGTCGCCTCTCTTCAGGATGGTCGTGCCGTGGCTCATCAACTCGGAGACCGATTTTCCGTCGCGGGCGCCTTCCATTATCTCGTAGGTGACGATTGCCATCGCCTCGGGATAGTTCAGCTTCAAACCCCGGGCTTGCCGCCTACGGGCCAGGTCCGCCGCCGTTACGACCATGAGCTTTTCCTGCTCGCGTGGTGTCAGGTGCATCGCAGCCGGAACTTGTAACATCCGGGCGTTTTTGTGGACAGCGATTTTTTGTGATAGATTCCCGGCCTCGCACGCATGAAACGGCTTGTTTTTATCTTCCTCCTGTTCGCCGCGCCGGCCTTCGCCCGGGATGTCGATCCCTCCCAGCTCGCCAGCACGGTGGGGCATCTTTTGAAGGAGGATCACTACAGCGGGCGGGCGTTCGACGAAGAACTGTCGCGCCGCGTGCTGCGGAATTACATGGATGATCTCGATTACGACCATCTTTACTTCACGCAGAAGGACATGACGGCGGTGGAAAACGCCTATGCGCCGGGCTTGGGCAACGAAGTTCTCGCCGGGAAGCTGGAGCCGGCCTGGAAAATCTTCGATGTGTACCGGCGGCGCGTCGAGGAACGGGTGGCGAAGGTGCGGGCGGTGCTGAAGGAGACGTTCGACTTTCACGGAAACGGCACGGTGGAAACCAGCCGGGAGCGTTCCCCCTGGCCGAAGGACGACGCGGAGGCCGACGCCGTCTGGCATGCCCGCATAGAGGGCGAACTCCTGGATGAGAAGCTGAGCGGCCACACCCTGGCGGCGGGCGAAGCGGTTCTCGAAAGGAATTGCGGCGAGACGTTGCGCGATCTCCACGAGGAGACCCGCAAGGAAATGACCGCCGCCTTCCTCTCCTCGCTGGCGCGCAGCTACGACCCGCACTCCGAGTATCTGACAAAGGAGGATCTGGATGACCTCGACAGCGACATGCGCCTTTCCATGGTCGGCATCGGCGCGGTGCTCACCGCCGAGGATGGCTTTGTAAAAGTGGTCGACCTGATCCCGGGCAGCCCGGCCAAGGCGGAAGGCCATCTTAAAGTAGGCGACCGCATCACGGGCGTCGCGCAAGCCCAGGGGGCGTTCATCGACGTAAGCGGCATGCGGCTCGACAAGGTGCTCGACAAGATACGGGGCAAGGCCGGGACCAGCGTGCGGTTGGAAGTCATGCCCCTGCACTCCACCGATCCTTCGCAGAAGCGGGTCGTGGAGATCGTCCGCCGGGAGATACGGCTGAAGGATGAGGAGGCGCGCGCCGAGATTATCGAGCCGTCCGGCGACGGCGGCAAGGCGCGGCGCCTGGGGTGGATAACCATTCCGTCCTTCTATGGGGAGGACCAGGCCGGGATTTCCAAACATCCCAAAAGCCTCACCCGCGACGTGCGCAAGCTCCTCAAGCGGCTGGAGGCCGAGAATATCCGCGGTCTCGTTCTCGACCTGCGGGGAGACGGCGGCGGTTTGCTGGCGGAAGCGGTGAGCCTCTCCGGCCTTTTCCTGGGCAAAGGCCCCGTCGTGCAGGTGAAGAACGGCGACGGCAGCATCGAAGTCGCCAGGTCGAACGCTTCCGCGGCTTACAACGGGCCGCTCGTCGTCCTGACAGACCGCCTCACGGCTTCGGCGGCGGAGCTTTTCTCCGGCGCGCTCCAGGATTACGGGCGGGCGGTTATCCTCGGCGGCGAGCGCACGTTTGGCAAAGGGACGGTGCAGGCGATTCTCGAACTGGGCGATTACCTCCGCGGCAGGGGCCGCAACAAGGATCAGGCCGGCGCGCTTCAACTGACCATCGCGAAATTCTACCGGGTGGCCGGCGGTTCAAACCAGTTGCAGGGCATCATCCCGGACATCCAGCTTCCTTCGCCCGAGGACCTCCCCTATTCCGGCGAGAGCGCGGTGAAAGACCCGCTGCCGTACGACCAGATAACGCCCGCCCCCTTCAAGAAGGAGGAGACGCGGCTTTTCCTGCCGGAGTTGCGGTCGCGCTCCGCGGCGCGCGTTGCGGCGAGCCCGGAGTTCGCCTATCTGGAGGAGGACTTGCAACGCGACCGGAAGAACCTTTCCCTGAACCAGACCTCCTTGAACGAAACAGCGCGCCGCGCCGTCATGGCGGAGGAACACGCCCGCGCGGAGGAGCGGACCGCCGAGCGCTTGAAGCGTGGCGCTCCCCCGTTCAAGACCTATCTCCTGACGCTGGACAATATCCGCAAGCCCGGTCTGCAAGTCATGCCGGAGGACGAACGCAAGCCGGGCGAGGAGGAGGAAGGCAAAGTCGACGTGGTGCGCGAAGAATCTTTCCAGGTGCTTTCAGACCTGGTAACCCTCTCCCAGGCGGCCAAAACGGCGAGCATTACAAATATTCAAATAAACACCCGGCGGTAACGAATCCGTAACATACGCCCGCTACATTTTCGTCATAGGAACGAGTGGTTGGGTAAGTGGATAAATGGGTTTGGACGCGGCTTAACCGCCGGGGAGAAAACAAGCGATTCGCCGTCACAGCCGGGCACGCCCGGCAGAGGCAGCCAACGCTTCGGAGATAACATGCGCGACAGACCCCCTTTCCCGGAGAAAGGGGAGATGAACTCGATTTTAACGAAACGGCATTCGAGAAGACCGCATGGCGACTCCGTCCATTTGTCCATTTATCCATCCGCTCCTTCCGCGGAGCTGAACCTGGCAAGGCCGTGAGCGTCTCCGAACTAAAGCCGCCCCAGATACGGGCTTTGCTGCTGTTGCTCGTCCTGCTCCCGTTCATCCCGACTGTGCTCATGCTGCGCCTCATGGTCGGCGCCGTGCAGACGGAACACGAGATAGCCCAGGAAAGAATCGCCGATCTCTACCAGCGTTCGCTGGCCACCGTCGGCTCCTACCTGCCGAACCGCCTCAAGGCCGCCTCCTCGCTCGACCCGGGCGAGACGCCCCGGGAGCAATTCGAACAGCTCATCCTCGAGCACTCCATGGACGGCGCCTTGTTCTTCGACGAAAAAAGGCGGCTCGTCTTTCCAACGTCCGCGCCGAAACCGGGCGAAGAGCCCGTCCCGCCCAAGGTGTCGCAGGCCGAGGACTTCTCGCGCTCGATGGCCGCCCGGAGTCCCGACAAACTTGCCCACGCCTCCCTTCTTTCGTGGACGCCGCTCCCGGGCGCGCCGGACGGTCTTTATGTCATCCGAACCCGCATCCAGGGGGAAAACGTCGTCTTTCTCCGGCGGGGCAAGACCCTTTCCTCCCTGGTGCAGGCGTTCTATTCGCAGACGTTCGACCCCATCGTCTCCATCCGGATCCAGAATGAACGCGGCGAGTTCTTCCCGCGCATCCCAGCCCGGGGGGACGGCCCGTTCGTCCAGACAGCCATCGGCGATTGCCTTCCCGGCTGGCAGGTGCAGCTCTTCCTCAACAAATCGAAGGTCCTGGTGGAGGGCGGCGCGCAGGATCAACTCAAGGCCTACATTTGGATAGCCGCCGTCGCCATCGCGGGAGACCTTTTCATAGCCGGGGTAGCGGCGTTCGCGGTCAGCAGGCAGTTGAGATTGAATGAACTGCGGAACAGCTCGCTCGCCACGGTGTCGCATGAATTGAAGACCCCCATCGCCTCCGTGCGCATGTTGATAGACACCATACTCGAAGGCCGTTGCGAACGTCCCGGGCAGGCGCGCGAATACATCGAACTCATCTCCGGCGAGAACCACCGGCTCGGGCGCGTGGTCGAGAACTTCCTGGCCGCTTCCCGCATCGAGAGCGGCTCCTACTCCTTCAACAAGGTCGAGACGCCGCCCTCGGAAATCGTCGACGCCACACTGGAAGTCATGGGCGCCCGCCTGAAAGCCGAGGGCTGCCGGCTCGATCTGAATGTGGACCCCGATCTCCCGCCCGTCCGCGTCGAGCGCGACGCGCTGGTCGTCGTCCTGGTCAACCTGCTCGAAAACGCCCTTAAATATTCGCCCGGGGAGAAGCGGATAAGCCTCGACGCCTATTCGAAAAACGGCGCCATCGTCTTCGAAGTGGGCGACAACGGCGCCGGCATCCCGTGGAAACACCGCAAGAAAATCTTCGAGCGCTTCTACCAGATCGACCAGAAACTTTCCCGCCGCCAGGAAGGAACTGGACTTGGCTTGAGCATCGTCAAGTATATCGTGGAAGCGCATGGCGGCTCCGTCGCGGTCCGGAGCGGGCGCGAGGAAGGGAGCGTCTTCAGCATCAGCCTCCCTTCCGTGGCCGCGGCAACTGCCCTGACATGGAAACAGTCCTGATCATCGAGGATGACGCCGCCATGATGCGGGGCCTGAAGGACAATTTCCAGTTCCAAGGCTACCGGGTAAAAACCGCGATCGACGGCGAACAAGGGCTTCAGGAAGCCCTGAAAGGCTCGCCCGACCTCATCATCCTCGACATCATGCTGCCCAAGGTAAACGGCTACGAAATCTGCCGTTACCTGCGCGAGGAAAAGAAAGAGATGCCGATCATCATGCTCACCGCGAAGGGGAACGAGGCCGACATCGTCCTGGGCCTCAAACTGGGCGCCGATGACTACGTCACCAAGCCCTTCAGCATAAAGGAACTGCTCGCCCGCAGCGAAGCCTTCCTCCGCCGCCGCCGCGAGAAGGAGTCGCCCCTCCACGCCTTTGGCGATTGCCTCCTTAACCTCACGGCCCGCAGGCTCACCCGCGCCGGGGAAGAGGTGAAACTCTCGCCGAAGGAATTCGAGCTCCTGAGCTTCCTCCTGAAGAAAACCGGGCACGCCGTCAGCCGGGACGAGATACTCAATACCGTGTGGGGTTACGATTGCCTCGTCACCCCCCGGAGCATCGACCGTTTTGTGAACGCCCTGAGGCAAAAAATCGAACCCGACCCGCAGCGGCCCGTCTATATCCAGACCGTGCGGGAGTTCGGCTACAAATTTATCGTCGAGCAACCGGCTTGACCTCTTCGGGCAAGATCGCTACAAACCAACGCAGAAATGAACGCCGCACCTTCCCCAGGCTGCCGGAATATATTCCTGCGGGCGGCTTTTTATCTGGCGTTGACGGCCTGCGCGCTCGCTGAAAACGACCCCGGCGCGACGGAGCAAACCCAGGCGTCCGCGCCGGGAGTTTCGGGCCTAAGCCTCGAGCAGTTGATGGATGTGCAGGTGACAACCGTCGCCCGCGAGGAGAGCACCGTCGGCGAATCGCCCGCGGCGGTCTTCGTCATCACGCAGGAGATGATTCACCGCTCCGGCGCGACCACCATCGCCGAACTGCTGAGGATGGTTCCGGGCATGGACGTCGCCCGCGTCAACGGGCATACGTGGGACATCAGCGCCCGGGGTTTTAATAATTCCATCGCGGGCAAAATGCTTGTGCAGATCGACGGGCGGACCCTCTACACCCCCGTCTATTCCATCGTTTACTGGGATACCGTGGACTACCCGCTCGAAGACATCGAGCGCATCGAAGTCATCCGCGGGCCCGGCGGGAGCGTCTGGGGGGCCAACGCCGTCAACGGCATCATCAACATCATCACCAAATCCGCCAAGGACACCCAGGGCGGGCTTGCCAGCGTCGGCGGCGGAACCTCCCCGCAGAGTTTCGGCGAATTCCGTTTCGGCGGAAAATTGAGCGATAACCTTTACTACCGCGCCTACGGCAAATGGTCCGACTTCCCGGATGAGTTCAACGCCCTCGCCAGTTCGCACGACCGGTGGTACGAAGGGCGCCTCGGCATGCGCATCGACTGGACGCCGAACACCGAGGATTCCTTTACGCTGCAAGGCGATTGGTTCGACAGCGTCGCCGACCAGGAGACCTTCGTCGCGCAACCCGCGCCGCCGTTTTCTATGCCGTATTTCCACCCGGAAATCACGGACGGCGCAAACGTGCTCGGGCGCTGGAAACGCTCGCTCGGCAAGGATTCAAATCTTGAGGTCCAGGCGTATTGGGATCGTTTCGACCAGGACCTTGGCCGCGAAGCCCGCTTCGTCATCAACACGTACGATCTCGACTTTCACCACGAATTCCCGCTCGGCTCCAGGCAGAAGATCGTTTACGGCGCCGGCTATCGCCTGACCGAATTCAGCTTCCGGTCGAGCATCGGGGATAATGGATTCGCCCTGAACGGCAGTCCCGACAGCCGGAACAGCCAGCTCTTCAGCGCCTTCATTCAGGATCAGATCACGATCATCCCCGAACGGTTTTCGCTGACGGTCGGCTCCAAGTTCGAACACAACGACTTCACCGGGTTCGAAGCGCAGCCCACGGGCCGGATTCTCTGGACGCCCACCAAACGGCAGACGGTATGGTTCTCGGTCTCGCGGGCCGTGCGGACGCCGGGTTTCATCGAGGATAGCGTCCAGATCACCACCCCGCCCGCGTCACCCGCGGCGCCCGTCTTCCCTCAACTCGTCGGCAACACCGGGCTGGCGTCGGAGAAAGTCGTGGCGTACGAACTCGGGTATCGCGCCGCGGTCACGGACAAACTCTCCCTGGACATCGCCTCGTTTTACAATGTTTACGACGACCTGACCGTCTTCGTGCCGGGCAAGATTTCCACCCTCCAGGGGCTGCCCGTACTGCCTCTCTACCCCGCCAACCGGATGACAGGGGACACCTACGGAGTCGAGGTTTCGACGACCTGGCAGGCGGAGCCCTGGTGGCAGCTTTACGGAAGCTACAGCTACCTGAAGATGGAAATGACCGGCCAGACCGGCGGCCTCGGCGCCGTCGGCAGAAGCCTTGTGACGGAGCAGGTCGTCGCGACGGAGAACGGAAGTCCGCAGAACATGGTGTACATCCGCTCCTCGTGGGACCTTCCTGCCCACTTCCAATTCGACCTCATCGGCCGGTATGTCGATTGGCTCCTGCTGACCCCGAACGTGCCGGGCTACATCACCCTCGACGCGCGCCTGGCCTGGAAACCATGCAAGAATATCGAGCTATCCGTGGTCGGCCAGAATCTGTTGGACAACCATCATCCGGAAGTCAGCGCGGCGTCCCCGGTCGAGATCGAACGGAGCGTCTTCGCCAAGGCCGCCTACTTCTGGTAGCCTTACTTCTTCGGCGAAGGCGAGGGCGCAGGGGAAGCGCCGCCTTTGACCGGCTTCGGGCCGAATCGCACGGAGAGGGCCGTCAGCTTGCCGGTCGCGTCCTTCGTCACCTTTCCACCGCAATCATCGCCCACCACCGCGTCCTTGAGCGTCGCCACGGCGCCGTTCTTCATGATCTTCGTGGTCGCGGTGACATTGAAGACGCGGGGCGTCTTGCCTTCCAGGGTGAAGGTGCTCGCCTTCACATCCACGGCGCTCACCTTGCCGTGAAAGGGATAAGTGCTTTCCTTCGCCACGGATGCGGAGGCGGAAGGGGCGGCGGATGGAGCCGCGCTGGGTTGGGCTTTTGCCTTCGCGTGAAGCGTGGCGGGCGTCAAGGCGAGGCAGAGGAGAGCCGCAATGGCGGCGGGGATCGCTATTCTTTTCACGTAGGGGATCTCTTTCTAGGCTGGGGGTTTTGGAAAAGCGCGCGCGGGCGTCGCGACGGCTTAACCCCTCCTTTGTAACGGAGGCCGCGACCCGTGTCCATCCTCTTTTTTATCAGTCGAGATCGAGCGAACCAAGCAGGCCGTTGTTTATCCTGCCGGTAACCGCCAAGCCGTTATCCCGCTGGTAATCGCGGATCGCCTGCCGGGCCATCGGGCCAATAACCCCGTCAATGTCCCCGTGGTAATACCCCTTTTTCGCCAGGGCTTGTTCGACAGCCGCCTCCAGGGATTCATGGGAATCGTCCACCACGCGGCCCTGGTAGGTTCCGTAGTAAGGCGGCGGGTAATCATAAGGATACGGGTAACCATAAGGCCCCCAATACCCCGGGTAGAACCCCACGCCAAACAAAACTCCGCCATGGTAATAACCCCTGCCGTAATATGCTCCGTGCCCCCAATAACGGCCATGCCCGTGATCGTGATCGTGGGCTGAAGCGGCTCCGGTCAATGCGAGGGCGGCGCCCAGACTCAACGCGAACTTGAATAGAGATTTCATAAAATTGGTTTCCCGGTGAAAATACGCCTCCCCCGGCGATCTTTCAACCATCCAGGTTATTGGAAACGCCGGAATCGCCTGAATATGCCGCTCGCGTCGGCATTGCACCGTGCGGGGCGCTTCTGATACGCTTGCATTCCCCCTGTGAAAACGCTGCGGATTTTCATCTCCTCGACCGGGGATGTCGTGACCGAACGCCTGCGGGCTTATGACGTCGTCGCCCGCTTGCAGGCGAAGTTCCGCGCCAATGTAAAACTCGAACCGATTCGCTGGGAACACGACGCCGTCGCGGCGGAGCGCGTGCCGCACCCGCATCCTTCGAAGGCGGATGTCGTGGTCTGGATTCTCTGGGGCCGCGTGGGGATGCGCCTGCCGGGGGATTGTAAAAACCCCGAACCCTCCGGCACGGAATGGGAGTTCGCCGACGCCGGGGCGGTCCAGCAAAGCGGGGAGGCCCCGGAGCTTCTCGTGTATCGCAAGAAGGCGCTGCCGGAGGGGCTGGACGAGGAGGAACTCGCGGAATGGAACCGCGGGAAGGAACCCCTGGATCAACTGCTGGAGAAGTGGTTCGAAGGGGGGGAGAGCGCGATCTCGATATTCGGGACGGACGAGGAATTCGAGGCGATGCTCTCGCGCCAGCTCGAAAAAATCATACTCGAACAACCCGGGTTCGACGGCCCGCCCGATGTCGCGTGGGCGGAAGGGTCGCCCTTTCGCGGCCTCGCGGCCTTCCACGCCGAGCACGCGCCCGTCTTTTTCGGACGCAGCCTTGAGACCGGCGAAGCGCTCTCCCGGCTCCTCGCGCAGGCGGCGGAGGGCGGCGGCGTTTTCCTCATGATCTTTGGCAGGAGCGGTTGCGGGAAGTCCTCCCTGGCGCGCGCGGGCGTGCTGGCGGAATTGATGCGCCCCGATTCGACGCTCTTCAACGCGCCGGTCTGCTGGCGGTGCGTCATCATGCAGCCGGATGAATGCCCCGCGGGCCTCGTGGAAGGTCTCGTCGCGGGGTTGTTCGCCCGCCTGCCGGAAATCGAATCGCCCGGTTTCAATCCCGGCAAGCTGGCCGCGCTGCTGCGCGCCGCGCCTGCGCACGCCATCCCCGTGTTGCAGGCCGCGCTGGAGAAAGTCGCGCGCGCCGAGGCGGCGGCGGGGACCGCGCGGCTTGTTCTGTTCATCGACCAGTTCGAGGAGATATTTGCTTCGGACCGCTTCAACCCCGCCGAACGCACCGCCTTTGTCTCGGCTCTCTCGGCGCTTAGCCGCGCCGGGCTCGTGTGGGTGCTCGCCACCATGCGGAACGATCTCTACGCCCGCTGCGCCGAGGTTCCCGAACTTATTTCCCTGAAAAGCAGGGACGGCCACTACGATCTCGCCCCGCCCAACGCCTCCGAGATGGGCCAGATGGTGCGCGGCCCGGCCAAAGCGGCGGGCCTCCGGTTCGAGATGCACCCCACCAGCGGCAAGATGCTCGACGACGCCCTTCTTGAAGAGGGATGCAAGCGCCCGGAAGCCCTGCCGTTGCTGGAGTTCCTGCTGGAGGAACTCCATGCGGGCAAGACCGCGGACGGCGTGCTGACGTGGGAAGCGTATGGGAACATCGGCGGACTGGATTACGCCATCGCCCGCCGCGGCGAGGTGACCCACGACGCGCTGCCGCTGTCCGCCAGGGAATTGATGCGGCCCATCCTCGAAGAACTCGTTTCCGTCTCGGAGAACGGCATGGATGTCCGCCGCCCCGCGCGCTTGCTCGACCTGCCCACGGGTTCGGAGCCGGTGGTGGAAGCCTTCACGCGGGCGGGACTCTTCGTCACAAGCGCCGATGCCGCGAATGAGCAGGTCGTCTCCCTGGCGCACGACGAACTGCTGACGCAATGGCCGCGGTTGAAGGATTTGCTGGATCAAAACCGCGAGTTCCTGCGGGTAAAGGCCCGCATAGCGGAAGCCGCGGCCCGCTGGCGCGATTCGAAGCGCGCTCCCGGCTTGTTGTTGGGGCCGGGGCCGCGGCTGGCCGAGGCGGCCGCGGCGTTGCGGGAACGCCGGGCCGACCTCAACCCCAGGGAAGCCGAGTTCGTCCAGATGTCGCTCGGCGCCGCCTCGGAACCCGGGAAGCGGCCGTCCGGCGTCAATTGGGTGCGCGTGGCCCTGGGAAGCATAGTCTGCGCGGCGCTCTGCGGCTACATCGCCTACCGGGAGATCGTCTCCGCGAACGCCGCCCGGCGGGATGCCGAATCCGCCCGGCAGATGACGAGCGACGCGACCGGCAACGCCCGCTTCGCCTCGGAACGGGAGCAGCAGATTCGCCAGGAGACGGACAAGCTCATCGATTTCATGGTCGTTGACTTGCCCGCGAAGCTCCAGCCCCTGGGGCAGGTCGGCTTGCTTGACGCCGTGCTCGGGAAAGTCCGCGAGTACCGCGAGAGGATCCCCGCGCCGCTGCCCGCCGGGGCGACCCTTCGGAGGCAATTCGCGTTATTGAGCGGCGAAGGCGGCATCCTCATCTCGCGCGGCAAACTGTCGCAGGCGCTGGGCGACTTTCAGCAATGCCTGACCCTCGCAAACAAAATGGCCGCCGAAAATCCCGGCGGCGCGGAATCACAAAACGCGCTCTTCACTTCCCAGGAGAAGATCGGCGAAATCCTGAGATCGCAGGGCAACCTGGCCGACGCCTCCGACGCATATCGGCAGGCGCTCGCCATAGCCAAAAAAGCCGCCGCCGCCAATCCGCGATCCCTCACATGGCAGGCGGCCCTGGCGGAAAGCTTGAACGACACGGGCGACCTCCTCAGTTCGCAAGGCAGCCTGGACGAAGCGCTGACAACCTGCCGGCAGGCGCTGGACGTGGCGGACAAGCTGGCAAAGCGCGATCCCGCCAAAGCCGCGTGGCAGCGCGCTCTTTCCGTCATCCACGGCAACCTAGCCGACATCCTGAACTCCCAGGGGACCCTGGACGACGCCCTCAAGGAAGCCGGGCAGAGCCTCGCCATCGCGAAAACCCTGGCGGACCGCGACCCCGGCAACACGGCCTTGCAGCGCGACCTCTCCGTCAGCTACGAAAAGAACGGCGACGTGCTCGCCTCGCGTCGGAAGGCGGAAGACGCGTTGAAGGCCTATCAGCAAAGCCTCGCCATCCGGCAGAAACTTGTCGGCGCGGACCCGGCCAACGTCGTCTGGCAGCACGACCTCTCCACAAGCCAGGAAAAAATCGGCGATGTCCTGAGTTCGCAGGACAAGCAGGAGGAAGCGTTTAAGCGGTACCAGGAGAGCCTGGCCGCCCGCGAGAAACTGGCCGCGCTGGACGCCGGCAACGCCGCCTGGCGGAGCGACTTTGCGCTCATGCAATTCAAAACGGGCAGCGCCATGGCGCACACCAAAGACGCCGCCCGCCTCGCGCAAGCGCGCGCTCTCATCGGCAAAGCCTATCAATCCCTCGTAAACCTGAACGAGAAATCCCTCCTCACAAACAAAGAGCAAGGCTGGATAAAAGTGGTGGAAGCCGAGATGGCGAAGCTTGGCAAGTGATTACCGTTGGTTTTTGAGCGGCGTCGTTTTGTTGTAGAGGCGGCTGTGCCAGCCGCCTGGAACGGGAGAGCGACGCCAAAGCGCCAGGCCGTTCCTGATCTTTAGGGCAACAAAAAACGTTTTTTAATCCATGTCCGTGAGGAACGGATTCGACTTGCGTTCGCGGCCGATCGTCGTCGGAGGACCGTGACCGGAAAGGACGGTTACATCGTCGCCCAGCGGCAGGATTTTGTTCTTGATCCCGGAGAAGAGCAAGTCGCGATCGCCGCCCGGCAGGTCCCAGCGGCCAACCGCTCCCGCGAAGAGAACGTCTCCGCCAAAAAGGACGCGATCCGCATTGGAAAAAAAACAGACGCTTCCAGGACAATGTCCTGGCACTTCGAGCACCTGGAACGGAATGCCTTCGAATTCCTGCGAACGGGTTTCCATGACGAGGAAATCCGCCGCGACGGGATCGACATCGAATTCGAATCCGAAATTCCGGAGGAAGTTTTTCTCGGTCAGCATCCGCGTTCCGTCCGGGTGATAGCCGACCGCGCATTGGTGGTCGCGCTTGACCCGGGCGGCGTCGGTGATGTGGTCGATGTGCCCGTGGGTCAGCAGCAGCAGCGCCACGGAAAGACCTTCCTCCTTGAGCCAGTCGGCGCTGCCCTGCGGCGCGTCGATGAGAATCGAACGCCTTCCGTTCTCGATATAATAGCAGTTCGTATCGAAGATGCCGCCGGTGTAGGTTTTGATCTCCATCGCCGCAGGTTACTCTCTTTTCTGCGTGCGCGCCAAGCGGTTCCCTGTTGATATGGCGGCCTTGCACAGGTCTCTCCTCCGCTTCGCCGACGGCGCCACCCGCGCGCTGCTTCCCCTGGCGGCCTTTGCCATGGCCGTGGCGTTCCTCGATCTCGCGGACTGGCACATGGGGATGCTCCGCGCCGCGGGCCTCGCGACGATTGCGTGGGCGTTCTATGCGCTCCGGCGCCGGCCGCCGCCGCCGGTCGCGCAAAGCCGCGCGTGGGCCGCCGTCATCCTGGCGCTCGCGCTGTTCCGGGCGGGCGAGGGGCTTCATAAGATCGGCCATTTCGGCGGCGCGCCGAATGATATCGGCTACACTACGGCGTTCGCCGTCATGGCGCTCGATGACGGAGCTTCGATCTACGCCACCGCGCTCGATCAACAGGAGGATGTCGAAAGCGCGGCCAGCGGGTTCGCCTTTTACTCCGGTTACAAATACGGCCCCGTCACGCCGCGTTATTACGCGCCCTTCCTGCACGCGTTCCATTATCCGCTCGGGCTATATTACGGGAACGCCGTGTTGCTTCTCCTGGTCGCTCCGCTGGCGGCGGCGTTCGCGGCGAATGCATTCGGCGGAGTTGCAACCGCTCCGCTGGCGGCGGCGGCGGCGTTCTTCTGCACGGCTTTTCCGCGCTTCATCTACCTCGAGCTTTTCTCCAAAGGCGTAAATGATTTCCTGCCCACGGTTCTCATCCTGTCGGCTCTGTATCTCGCCTCGCGCAAGAACGCCTTCTTTTGCGGGATGGCCGCCGGGCTTTCGCTCGCGTGCAAGCCGCTTCCCGCCGGGCTTTATATCCTGCTGCTGCCGGCATCGGTGCGCCTCCTGCCGCTGCTCGCGGGCGGGGCCGTCGGCCTCTGCGCTTTCCTGCCGGACTTCCTGCGCGCGCCGCGCGAGATGATCGCCAATCTCATTCTCTTCAACGTTCACCGCCATGGGGACAGCACCGGGCTGGGCTATTTCCTGCCCGCGTCCTTGCAGCCTGCCGTGACGGTTATCGCGCTCATCCTCATCGCGCTTGTGCTTTACGCCCATTACACCGGCCCGCGCGACGGCGCCTCCCTGGCGGCTTCCGCCGCGCTGCTCGCCGCGGTGTTCCTTGCCGCGGGCAAGGTGGATCACCGCAACTACCTGCTCTGGCTGCTCCCGCTCGCGGGCGCTTTCCTCGCCGTCTCCTGCTACAGGCCCGCCCCCGCCTCGCGCGCCTTGTAGTTCGCGACGAATTGCGCGCGGAAAGCGCCGAACGTCCCGGCCTCCAGCGCCGCGCGGATGCGGGCCGTCAGGTTCAGGTAAAAATGCAGGTTGTGGAGCGTCACCAGTCGCAGCCCCAGGATCTCCTCCGCCTTGATGAGATGCCGCAGGTAACCCCGGCTGAATTCCGCGCACGCCGGGCAGGCGCACCCTTCCTCGATAGGCCCGGGGTCGGCAGCGAACGGGCTGTTCTTTAGATTTATGGTTCCCCGCTCCGTGAAGGCCGTGCCGTTGCGGGCCAGCCGGGTGGGGAGGACGCAGTCGAACATATCCACCCCGCGCGCGATCATCTCGACCAGTTGCGGCGGCGTCCCCAGGCCCATGGCGTAACGGGGCTTGCGCGCGGGCAGCCACGGCTCGCTGTTCTCCACTGCGCGGAGCATCTCGGCTTCCGGTTCTCCCACGCTTACGCCTCCCACCGCGTATCCGTCGAAATCCATCGCCGCCAGCGCCTCCGCGCCCGCCCGCCGCAGATCGGCGAAGGTCGAGCCTTGCACGATGCCAAACAGCAGCGGGCGCGCCTCCTGCCTGTCGTTCCAATCCTTGCAGCGGCGCGCCCAGCGCAGCGTGCGCTCCAGGCTCGCGGCGGCGGCGTCCCGTTCGCACGGGTAGGGCGGGCATTCGTCGAAAACCATCGCGATGTCCGACCCGAGCGCGGACTGTATCTCCATCGCCGTCTCCGGCCCGATGAAACACGGCGCGCCGTCGATGTGGCTTTGGAAATGCACGCCCTCCTCGGTGATCTTGCGCAGCCTGGTCAGCGAGAAGACCTGGAACCCGCCGCTGTCGGTCAGGATCGGCCCATTCCAGGCCATGAACCGGTGCAGGCCGCCGAGGCGCCGCAGCACCTCCAGCCCGGGCCGGACGAAGAGGTGGTAACTGTTGCCGAGGATGATCTGCGCCCGGAGTTCCCTCAGCTCGCGCGGGCTCGCGGTCTTCACGGTCGCCTGCGTGCCCACGGGCATGAAGACGGGCGTCTCGATGACGCCGCGCCGGGTCGTGATGCGCCCACGCCGTGCGCGCGAGCCGGTGTCTTGCAGGATCAGGTCAAACATGGGCGGCCGATCATGCGGAGAAAACGGAGCTTGCGCTAGAAATCATCGGCGCGAAAGAAGCCGCTTCTTGACTTGGCCCGGCGGCGAACGATGTTTTCTTCAAGCTCCATAATTGGGAAGATACGGGAAGAGCTTGCGAACTTGAGTGACAGCGACCGGGCGCAACCCGCTCATTTCCTCATTCAATCCCTTGATCCGGGAGTGGACGAAGAGGCCCAAGCTGGATGGAACGCCGAGCTGGTTTCTCGCGGCGAGGATATCAAGGCGGGAAGGGCCGTCGGTGAACCCGCCGAGAGGCTGCGCAAAGGGATTGGCGCGTGATCTTCAAGCGCAGGTCGAGCGCGCCGTCGCCAGGATTCAAAGAAATCCGGAAGCGTGGCCGCCGCACAGGATTACTGGAGTCCAAAAGCATTTCGTTGAACGGTTTCCATTCACGATTTTCTACATGGACACACCCGGCTGTATCTTGGATCGCGGCGCCGCCTGCCTCTTCGCGGGCGTATTCGGCGTCATTCACGACCAGATCACCTACACCCAGCGCATTCCTGCCGAAGCGCATTTAATGCAACTTCCTTTCTGGATTTGACAGGGGCTTTCGTTTTGGCGGCGGAGTTCGTTTGTTTTTGGTATTGAGTCGTGCTAGTGGAAAAAAAACACGGTTGCGGCCCAGAGAACACCCGTAAGCAACGCTACCAGGAGGCTGTAGTTCGCTCCGGGATGCTTTGAAACAGCGATAACTACCGCCCAGATCGCGTTCAATCCATTTGGATTCGCCAGTATATGCAGGAGCGGGGAATTGCCATGTTGTAAGAGCGTAATAAGCGACGCCGATCAAGTTAACCGCCACCCAGGCGCGTTCTCGCCGAAGAGCCCTTTCGCATGCGGTCTTTTATCATTATTGAATTATTGCTCTGCCTCCTTGACGGCGCAGCTTATCCGGTAGCGGACCGATAAAAAGGTTGTCATCCAGAGGATCCCCATAACCAATGCCACAACGCGGTACGTTGTTTTGCGCCTTAAAACGGCGTTAACTATCATCCAGATCGCGTTCAACAAAAAATATCCCCCCAATATTGGCAGCGCAGTTCGGGCCCGCTTCTGCGTCATTCCATCCTTTCAGCCACATGCTTACTTGCCCCTGGGTGCCGGCGTTCTTTGAATGGCGCAAGGCATAAATTAGGCCGCTGGCCAGCATGAAGTCGAGGCTTTGCCCCAACCCATGCGTGTATACCCCCACGGCATAGTTTGAGGCGTCTGTATATGCATCATAAAAGTAATTTTCATTTTGCTTCCGTCGCCCTGAATTTCTTTGGAAGTCGAACATTCCGTACTGTCCTATTGCGTCGGATGTTTCGAGTCGTAATTCAGATTGTGCCAAATCGTGAATAGCTTGGAAGTCGGTTTCCGCTGGCGCATAAAAGTCCTGGCCCGATTCAGTAACAAATTTAACGGCGTTCTTTGGTATCCTGTAAACCTTTATTAGGCCATGAGGGAACCGTTTCGACATGCTTCCATCCCCAAGCGTACAGCGGCCATCTTATCAGAGACAGGTCCACCCCCGAAAGCCCCTCAATTCCTGATGTTATCGGAACAGAAGGACCGATCTGCGAGGATTCCCAAGGAACCGCGTCCGCGGTGGTCCATTGGCCGCCGCCCGGTTGTCCGGCGGGGAGGCGAGGTTCATTAGGATCATGGAGTCCATTGGCCAAAGGCTTGCCGGCATCTTCCGTATCTATAATTGTGAGGGCGGCCGCCGCCGGCGCGAAGATCAGCTCATTCGTATTCGCGCCCGCGTTCGCACATTTCGTATTGGGCACGTTGATGTTATGCGAGGGGCATTATCGCAGGGGAAGCCGCCTTACCTAAGGTTCCATTGGCTGGATTGGCTCCATTAGGTAGGTTTCGTAGCGACGTTGTCATTCGGCGTAAACCTGTGCAACCTTGGCCGATGACCGGGAGGCAATTCTACGATTGGCAGACTGCCGGGGGCGGCGGCGACGTTTTGCTGCTGATCGAGACTTTGGAGCGCCAAGAGATCCCCTGGTGCATGATCGGAGGTCTTGCCGTGAACCACTGGGCGGAAGAGCCGATGGCCACCGCCGATGTTGATTTGGTTATCGCAACCGGCAAGATGGACCAAGCCGTTCAAGCGCTGGAGGACGCTGGTTTCCGCGCCAAACGATTTGAGTGGTCCATCAATCTCCGGGGACGCTCGAAAGTCAGCGTCCAGATCAGCACGGAATCCGTTTACCAAGGTTTTCCCGAACGCGCGATTCCGGCGGACGTGCACGGCATTCTCATGCGCGTCGCGAGCCTGGAGGATACGCTGCAAGGCAAGGTGCTGGCGTGGCGCGACTCGCGACGGAGGCCGAGCAAGAGACAAAAAGATTTGCTGGACATCGCCCGCCTGGTGGAAGCGCATCCCGGACTCGCCTCTTTCTTGCCGGCGGATGTGACGGATCGCTTGCGGGAATAGTTGCGCCCCGGCCACTCCGGTCTTGCGCGGCGGGGGTTTTGGGCGTAAAAGAACGATTCCGGCGCCGCAGGGGCGTTTCGGTGAAAAATAAACTTGCGCGGGCTGCGGTTGTCCTTATAGTTCGCCTCCCCGCATCCCGATGGGCTGATGCCACCGGGAGGCGTTTTTTTTAGTCTCCCGCCAAATTTTTTAAGAATGCCGACAATCAACCAGCTCGTCCGAAAAGGACGCAAGAAGGCGACGGTGAAATCGAAATCACCGGCGCTCGCGAATTGCCCGCAGCGCCGGGGCGTCTGCGTGCAGGTGATGACGCGTACGCCAAAGAAGCCGAATTCCGCGTTGCGCAAGGTCGCCAAGGTGCGCCTGACGAACGGGCAGGAGGTCATCGCCTACATTCCGGGCGAAGGGCATAATCTCCAGGAGCACTCGATCGTTCTCGTCCGCGGCGGACGCGTGAAGGATTTGCCCGGCGTCCGGTACCATATAGTAAGGGGCACGCTGGACAGCCTGGGGGTGGACGGCAGGCGCCGGAGCCGCTCCAAATACGGGGCGAAACGCCCGAAGGCGGGCGGCGACGCGGCCGCGGAGAAGAAGAAGAAATAACAGCATATGTCCCGGCGCAGAAAAGTTTACAAGAAGATCGCGAAGGTGGATGGGCGCTATGGCAGCCCGGTGGTGGCGCAGTTGATCAGCACCGTCATGCAGGACGGGAAGAAATCGCTGGCGGAGCGGATTGTTTACACCGCCATCGAGAAATCACGCCAGGGGACGGATGTCGTCGATCCGCTGGAAACGCTCCACAAGGCGCTCGACAACGTCAAGCCCCGCCTGGAGGTCAAGTCCCGCCGCGTCGGCGGCGCCACGTACCAGGTGCCGATGGAGGTCCCCGCCTCCCGCCAGGTTTCCCTCGCCATGCGCTGGATCGTCAACTACGCGCACGCCCGCAAGAACGTGCCGATGATGGACGCGCTGGCGGGCGAATTGAAGGACGCCGCGTCCGGCCAGGGGAGCGCGATCAAGAAACGCGACGACACGCACAAGATGGCGCAAGCCAACCGCGCGTTCGCCCATTTCAGGTGGTAACCAGCCATGCCCGCGACCCTCGAACCTAAATCCGCCGCCGTGAACCCCAATTCGCCCGACCGCGCGTTCCCGCTGGAACGCACCCGCAACATCGGCATCGCCGCGCATATCGACGCGGGCAAGACGACGCTCACCGAGCGCATCCTTTTCTACACCGGCATGATCCACAAGATCGGCGAGGTGCATGAAGGCACCACCGTCACCGACTGGATGGAGCAGGAGCGGGAGCGGGGCATCACCATCACCTCCGCGGCCACGACCTGTTCATGGATGCAGCGCAAGGAAGCAGGCGTCTACAAGACGTTCGAGGGGATCAAGATGCGGATCAACATCATCGACACCCCCGGCCACGTCGATTTCACGGCGGAGGTCGAGCGTTCCCTCCGCGTGCTCGACGGCGCCATCGCGGTCTTTGACGCCGTCGCGGGCGTGCAGCCGCAGTCCGAGACCGTCTGGCGGCAGGCGAACAAATACAAAGTCCCGCGCATCGCCTTCGTCAACAAGATGGACCGCGTCGGCGCGAACTTCGCCAACGCCATCAATGACATGCGCAAGAAGCTGGGCGCCAACGCCTGGCCCGTCCTCCTCCCGTACGGCAAGGAAGACACTTTCAAGGGGCAGATCGACATTATCAATCGCAAGGCGGTCATCTATTCCGAGGACGACCAGATGGGTTCGACCTACAAGGTCGAGGAAGTGCCCGAGTCCGAGAAGGAAGCGGTTGAGACGGCTTACAGCGATCTCGTCACCGCCATTTCCGATCTCGACGAGGAAGTCGGCATGCTCTTCCTGGAGGAGAAGCCGATAACGCCCGAAGCCCTCAAGGCCGGCATCCGCCGCCAGACCATCGCGAACAAATTCGTCCCGGTCGTCGCCGGCACCGCGCTCAAGAACAAGGGCGTCCAGTATCTCGTCGATGCGGTTGTCGATTATCTTCCCGGCCCGCTCGACATCCCGCCCGCGCACGGCCAGAACCCGGACACCCACGAAGAAATCCTGGCCGTCACCGACGACAACGCCAAATTCTGTTCGCTCGCCTTCAAGCTCTGGAGCGATCCCTTCGTTGGCAAGCTCGTCTTCTTCCGCGTCTATTCCGGCACGCTTTCCAAGGGCGACACGGTCTATAATCCGCGCACCAACAAGCGGGAGCGCATCAGCCGCCTCATCCAGATCCAGGCCGACAAGCGCGAGGACATCGACACCTGTTATTCCGGCGACATTGCGGCCATCGTCGGCATCAAGAACATCACCACCGGCGACACCCTTTGCGACGAGGATTACGGCATCCTCCTCGAACCGCCCTCTTTCCCCGACCCCGTCATCTCCATGGCCATCGAGCCGAAGACCAAGCTCGACCAGGAGAAGATGTCCAACGCCCTCCAGCGCCTCGCGGAAGAAGACCCCACCTTCCGCGTCTATACCAACGAGGACACCGGCCAGACCATCATCGCCGGCATGGGCGAACTCCACCTCGAAATCATCCGCGACCGCATGGCGCGGGAGTTCAAGGTGGACGCCAACTCCGGCAAACCGCAGATCGCCTATCGTGAGACCATCACCGCGGCGGCCACGGGCGAGGGCAAGCTCATCAAGCAATCCGGCGGGCGCGGCCAGTACGGCCACGTCATCGTCAACGTCCAGCCGAACGAACGCGGCAAGGGCCTCACCATCGAGAACAAGGTCGTCGGCGGCAACATCCCGAAGGAATACATCCCCGCGTGCAAAAAGGGGATCGAGGAAGCCATTCTCAACGGCATCGTCGGCGGCTATCCGGTCATCGACGTCAACGTCGACATCATCGACGGCTCGTATCACGATGTCGATTCCAACGAACTCGCGTTCAAGCTGGCCGCCATCTTCGCGGTCAAGGACGGGTTCAAGAAAGCCAAGGCCATCCTGCTCGAACCGATCATGAAGGTCGAGGCGCTCACCCCCGACGAGTACCAGGGCGACATTTTGGGCGATCTCAACCGCCGCCGCGGCAAGATCATGAGCATCGAATCCAAGGACGTCTCGACCGTCGTCAACGCGGAAGTGCCGCTCGCCGAGATGTTCGGCTACGCCACGGCCATCCGCTCGCTCTCCAAGGGGCGCGCCGCCTACTCGATGGAGCCCTCGCATTTCGAACAAGTCCCCGCGCAAGTCCTGGCGGCCGTCCTCGACCAAAAGAAGTCCTGATTTATGACCACCGGCCAGCGCATTCGCATACGACTCAAAGCCTTCGACTTCCGGATGCTTGACCAATCCTCGGCGGAGATCGTCGAGACCGCCAAGCGCACGGGCGCGAAAGTGGCCGGCCCCATCCCGCTGCCCACGCGCATCGAAAAATTCACCGTGAACCGCTCCCCGCACGTCGACAAGAAGTCGATGGAGCAGTTCGAAATCCGCACCCACAAACGGCTTTTGGACATCATCGAGCCGACCGCCAAGACCGTGGATGAACTGAAGAAGCTCAACCTCCCGGCGGGCGTGGACATCACGATCAAGATATGAGCGCGCCAGGTCTCTTAGGAAAAAAAGTCGGCATGACCCGCGTCTATGATGACAAGGGGAAGGCGATGCCCGTCACCGTCATCGAGGCGGGCGGCAACACGCTGCTTCAAATCAAGACCAAGGAAAAGGACGGCTACTCCGGCATCCAGGTCGGGTTCGACAAGCAGAAGGAATCGCGCATCGGCAAGGCGATGCTCGGCCATTTCGGCAAGGCCGGTTCCGAGCCGAAGAAACGCGTCGCCGAGTTCCGTTTGAAGGAAGACGCCGGCGCCGATTCCATCGACCTGAAGCTCACCGGCTTCCAGGCGGGCCAGTTCGTCGACGTCGTCGGCCATTCGAAAGGCAAAGGTTTCCAGGGCGTCATAAAGAAACACAATTTCGACGGGCAGGGGGCGTCCCATGGCTCCATGATGCACCGCCGCAACGGCGCGATCGGCAACCGTTCGACCCCTGGCCGGGTTTGGAAAAACATGGGCATGCCTGGCCACATGGGCGACCGGAACGTCACCGTCCAGAACCTGAAGGTTCTGCAAGTGCGCGAGGCCGACAACGTCCTGCTCATCACCGGCGCGGTTCCAGGCCCGAACGGCGGCTACGTCGTCATCCGGCCCGCCAAGAAGCGTCCCGCGCCCGCCGCCGCCTGATTTTTTTATGAGCGCACAGGTTCTTACAATCGAAGCCGCGAAGGGGAAAAAGATCGCGCTGGTGGAGGGCGGCAAAGGGACGCAAGCCGTCCACGATGTCGTCGTCGCCCTGCAAGCCGCGCGCCGCAGCGGCACCGCCTGCACCAAGACGAAAGCCACCGTCAATCTCTCGGGCCGCAAACCGTGGCGCCAGAAGGGCACGGGCCGCGCCCGCGCCGGCTACGCCTCCTCACCCGTCTGGGTGGGCGGCGGCGTCGCCTTCGGGCCGAAGCCGCGCGATTACTCGAAGAAAGTCGGCAAAACCACGCGCCGTCTCGCGCTCAGGAAGGCGCTCACCGAGCGGATCAAGGCGGGCGATGTTCTCGTCGTCCCCGGGTTCGCCGTCAAGGAAGCCAAGACCAAGGCATTTATCTCGTTGTTGAAGGAGCAGACCCCGGAGGAAAAAGTTCTCGTCGTCTCCGACGCTTTCGAGGAGAACACGTACCGCGCAGCCCGCAACGTCCAGCCCGCGCTCCTCATGACCGCGCGCGAGGTGAACACCGAGCACCTGCTGGCGTTCAGGAAAGTTGTCATCACCGACCAGGGCCTCGCGCAACTGGCGGAAAGGATCGCATGAACGAACCGTTCGACCTCATCCAGACCGCGCGGCTCACCGAGAAGAGCACGCTTCTCTCCGAGAAGCACAACCAATACGTCTTCCGGGTAAGCCCGCGCGCCAACAAGATGCAGATCAAGCATGCCATCGAGACGCTTTTCAAGAAAACGGTTCTAACCGTCAACACCTGCAACTACGCCGGCAAGAAGAAGCGCGACAAGCGCCACGCGGGCGGCTATGGGCGCAGGGCGCATTGGAAGAAGGCCATTGTCACCCTCAAGGAAGGCGACAAGATCGAATTCGCGTAACGCCATGGCTCTCAAGACATTCAGACCATTGACCCCGGTGCTGCGCTTCAAGGCGCTGCCGAAGTTCGACGAGATCACCAAGTCGAAGCCGGAGAAAAAGCTCGTCCAGACCATCAAAAAAACCGGCGGGCGGAACAACCAGGGGCGGCTGACCTCGCGCCACATCGGCGGCGGGCACAAGCAGAAGTACCGCATCATCGACTTCAAGCGCAAGAAGCGCGGCGTGGAGGCCGAAGTGCTCGCCATCGAGTACGATCCCAACCGCACCGCGCGCATCGCCCTCCTCCGTTACGCGGACGGCGAGAAGAGCTACATCATCGCGCCCACCGGCCTGGCCGTCGGCGCGAAAGTCACGGCGGGCGAAGACGCGCCGCCGGAGATTGGCAACGCGCTTCCGCTGAGCGCCATCCCGCTCGGCGCTTCCATTCATAATGTCGAACTGATTCCCGGGCGCGGCGCGCAGATCGCCCGCGGCGCGGGCCAGCAATGCATCCTCAACAACCGCGAAGGCGGGTACGCCCTCGTGCGGCTCCCCTCGGGGGAAATCCGCAAGATCAACGAAACGGCTTACGCCACCGTCGGCCAGGTCGGCAACATCGACCATATGAACGTCTCCAGCGGCAAGGCGGGCCGGACGCGCTGGCTCGGACGGCGCCCCCACGTCCGCGGCATGGCCATGAACCCAATCGATCACCCGATGGGCGGCGGCCAGGGCAAGAGCAAGGGCGGCGGCGGGCGGCATCACCCGGTCAGTCCGTGGGGCCAGCTTGCGAAGGGATTCAAGACGCGCAGAAAGCACAAGCCGAGCAACCGCTTCATCGTCGCCCGGCGCAAAGCGAAAGGCTAACCGGAGACAACCATGGGCAGATCACTAAAAAAGGGGCCGTTCGTCGACATGCATTTGCTCGAGAAAATCGACAAGCAGACGGAATCCGGAGCCAAGAAACCGATCAAGACCTGGTCGCGGCGTTCGACCGTCACGCCCGATTTCGTCGGGCACACGTTCCTGGTTCACAACGGCAAGATTTTCAACTCGGTGTTCGTCACGGAAAACATGGTCGGGCACAAGCTCGGCGAGTTCTCCCCGACGCGCGTCTTCAAGAAACACGGCTCCCACACGGCGAAGGTCACCAAGTAACGACACCATGCGCATCAAGGCCGGACTTGCAGTCGTTGTTCGGCTTTTCCTCATCATGACCGGCTTATCGACAACGCTTTTTGCGGCGGACACTGGCGACCTGGACATCGAGTACAGCGAAGCCAAGATGACGCTTGACGCCGTGACGCAGGAAAACGTCGCGCTCAGGAAGCAGCTTGCCGACTCGCGCCAGTCGATCAAGACGCTCACCGACAGCCTGGCCATTTCCAACAGCGAGGCCGAAGTCTTCCGGCGCGAATGCGGGGCCTTGAAGCTGCGGATGGAAGCGCTGGGCCTGGATGCGGGCGGCGACCGGAGCAAGCTCGAGGAGCGCCTCTTGAAAGCCGTCAGCGACATGCGCGTCGTGGAGGAGGAAAAGGCGAAGCTGAAGGAACAGGTCGTCGCGCTCACGGAAGCCATCCTGCGTTTCGTCAAGACCGCCGTCACGACCGACGCCGACGCGCGGATGGCCGTGGAGCAGCAGGTCCGCGCCGCCAACGAATTGCTCGGCGTCAAGATGCGCGCCGTGGAAGCCCCCGAACCCGCCGGCACGCTCATGGACGGCAGGGTCATCAGCGTGAAGGAAGAGTTCGCGCTCGTGGTCGCCAATCTCGGCGCGAACCAGGGCGTCCGCCTCGGCATGCCGTTCCAGGTCTGGCGCGGCGAGGATCGCATCGGCCTGGTCAGGGTCGTCGATGTCCGCGAAAAGATCGCGGGCGCGGTCATCCAGGACCTCGTTTCCAAGGAAAAAATTCAAGTCGGCGATCGCCTGAAGGTGGATGCCCGGTAGAGCAGCTTATGCAGATAACATCCACCTACAAATACGCGCGCATGTCGGCCTTCAAGGCGAGGGATGTCACCCGCGCCATCCAGGGGCTGCCCGTCGCTTCCGCCCTGGACATCGTCCGTTTCAGCCCGAAGAAAGCCGCCGCCCTCGTCGAGAAGACATTGAAGAGCGCCATCGCCAACGCGGAGAACAACAATGACATCCGCGCCGACGTTCTCGTCGTGAAGGAAGCGACCGTCGGCGAAGGCCCCACTTTGAAGCGTTCGCAGCCCAAGGCGCGCGGCAGCGCCGGGCCGATCCGCAAACGGACGAGCCACATACGCATCGTCCTGACGGACGAGATCAAGATCGAGACGCGCGAAACCAGGAGGCAGGCCGCAAAGTCAGCCGGGAAGCCCGGGAAGCCGGCGAAATCCGCCGGGAAAGCGCGCCGCCCGGCAGCGACGAAGAGCGAAGAACACACCACGGAAGAATAAGAGATCATGGGTCAAAAAGTTAATCCTATCGGGTTCCGTCTGGCGCTGAGCCGCGACTGGCGTTCGCGCTGGTTCGCCTCCGCCAAGGAATTGCCCGAGTTCCTCCACGCGGACCTCAAAATTCGCCGTTACGTGAAGAAAAAGCTCCAGCTCGCCGCGGTGTCGAAGATCGTCATCGAGCGCGCGTGGAACAGCATCCGCGTCACCATCTTCACCGCCCGGCCCGGCATCGTCATCGGGCGCAAGGGCGCGGAGATCGAGAAGATGACCGAGGAGATCGGCAAGATGTCCTCCGGCAAGCAGGTCAAGATCGACATCCAGGAAATCAAGACCCCGGAACTCGACGCCCAGCTCGTCGCCGAGAATGTTTCCCTCCAGATCGAGCGCCGCATCTCCTTCCGCCGCGCCATGAAGAAGGCCATCCAGACCACGATGGATTTCGGCGCGCAGGGCATCAAGATACGTTGCGCGGGCCGTCTCGGCGGCGCGGAAATCTCGCGCGCGGAAGGGTATCGCGAGGGGAAAGTCCCGCTGCACACCTTGCGCATCCCCATAGACTACGGCTTCGCCGAGGCGAACACCGTGTATGGAAAGATCGGGGTGAAATGCTGGGTCTGTAAACCCGAGGAAGCGCTTCCGGAGGAGAAGAGAGAGAAACCCGCCCCGCCCGCCCCGCCCGCCGAAGCCGCCGCCTAGCCAAGGAGACATTGCCATGCCGTTAATGCCCAAGAGAGTCAAGTATAGGAAGTCGCAGCGCGGCAGCCGTTCCGGGTTCGCCTCGCGCAACATCCGGATCGATTTCGGCGAGTTCGGCCTGCAGACCCTCGAGCGCGCATGGATCACCAACACGCAGATCGAAGCCGCGCGCGTCGCCCTCACCCGCAACATGAAGCGCAAGGGCAAGCTCTGGATCCGCATCTTCCCGGATAAGTCCGTCACCTCCCGCCCGCCGGAAACCCGTATGGGCAAGGGCAAGGGCGCGCCGGAGTATTGGGTCGCCACCGTGCGCCCCGGCAACATTTTGTTCGAACTCGACGGCGTGCCGGAATCCGTCGCCCGCGAATCGTTGCGGCTCGCCGCGACCAAGCTCCCCGTCCGCACCAAATTTCTCACGAGGCATCGCCTCGCAGCCTAGCCATGAAAATGAAAGAGATAAAGGAAGCCACCGTGGATGAGCTGAACGCTCACAAGCGGGATTTGCGGCAGGAAAGTTTTCATCTCCGCCTGCAACAGCAGAGCGGGCAGTTGGAGCGCCCGAGCCGGTTCAAGGAAATCCGCCGCGAAGTCGCCCGCATCGAGACGGTTTTAACCCAGCGGACCAAGGGGGCCAAATGAGCGACACAGAGACCGAAGCAGCGCGCAATCTGCGTAAAACGCGGGTCGGCCAGGTCGTCGCCCACGCGATGAAGAAGACCGCCACCGTGGAATCCGTCACCCGCGTCCCGCATCCCCGGTTTGGCAAGATCGTCAAGCAGGTGAAGAAGTATTACGCCCACGACGAGGAAGAGACCGCCAAGGTCGGCGACACCGTCCGCATCATGGAAACCCGGCCGTTGAGCAAATTAAAACGCTGGCGGGTGGTTGAAATCATCAAGCATTAGGTCTAAACTAACCGCCCCAAATTTATGCTCCAGATCCGCTCCAGATGTGACGTAGCCGACAATTCCGGCGCCCGCATGGCCACCATGATCGGCGTCATCGGCAAGGCAACCCGTTCGGCGGCCATCGGGGACGTCATCACCGCCAACGTCAAGGAAGCGGCCACCGGCGGCACGGTCAAGAAGGGCGAAGTCGTCCGCGCCGTCGTCGTCCGCACGCGCAAACCGATCAAGCGCAACGACGGCTCGTACCTCCGGTTCGACAACAACGCCATCGTCATCATCGACAAGGATTTGAACCCGCGGGGCACGCGCATCTTCGGCCCCGTCGCCCGCGAATTGCGCGAGCGCAACTTCATGAAGATCGTCTCCCTCGCCCCGGAAGTCCTATGAACCGGATCAAGACCCACGTCAAGAAGGGCGACGAAGTCGTCGTCATCACGGGCAACCACCGGGGGGCGACCGGCAAGGTGCTGCACGTCCTCGCGGCCAAGAACCAGGTGTTGATCGAAGGCGTGCGGATGATCAAGAAGCACCAGAAGAAGACGCAGGACGACGCCGGCGGCATCGTGCAGAGGGAAGGCCCCGTCCACATCTCCAACGTCAAGGTCGTCGAGAAGACGAACGAGAAAGCGGACAAGAAAAAGAAGGCGGCGTAGCATATGGTTGAACTTCTCCAGGAATACAAAGGGCGCGTCATCCCGGCGTTGCAGCAGCGGCATGGATACAAGAACGTCCACCAGGTTCCGCGCGTCGAGAAAGTGGTCATCAACGCGTGCATCGGCTCCAGCCAGGACGTGAAGCAGGCGCTCGAGGACGCGAAACAGGAAATCGGCATGATAACGGGCCAGAAACCCGCCGAGACCCGCGCGAAGAAGAGCATCTCGAATTTCAAACTCCGCAAAGACCAGGCCATCGGCGCCAAGGTCACCCTGCGCGGCGCGCGCATGTATGAATTCCTGGAGCGGCTCATCAAGGCCGGCCTGCCGCGCATCCGCGACTTCCGCGGCGTCTCCCCGAAAGCGTTCGACGGCAACGGGAACTACACCCTGGGCGTGTCGGATCAATCCATCTTCCCGGAAGTCGAGTTGGACAAGATCAAGCGCAACATCGGTTTCGACGTGACCATCGTCACCTCCGCCCGGACGAACGACGAAGCCAAATCCCTGCTGAGCGAACTCGGCATGCCCTTCAGCGACAAAAAAGCCCCAGTTAAAACTTCATGAGCAGCCTCACCGATCCCATCGCGGACCTTCTTACCCGTATTCGCAACGCCAGCCGCGCCGCGAAGGTGGACATCCGCGTCCCGTATTCGCGCATCAAGGCCGACATCGTCCGCATCCTCCAGGATGAAGGCTACATCGCCTCGTACGAACTCGACACCACCGGCGTCGTTCCCCATCTCAAGATCAAGAACAAGATCGTCAACAACGCCCCGGTCATCGCGGGATTGAAGCGCGTCAGCCGGCCCGGCCTCCGCCGTTATGTCGGCGCCACGGAAGTCCCGCGCGTCCTCGGCGGCATGGGCATCTCCATTCTCTCGACCCCAAAAGGGTTGCTAACCGGCCGCCAGGCCAGGAAACAGAACGTGGGCGGCGAACTGCTCGCCTTCGTCTGGTAAGCGTTATGTCCAGGATAGGAAACAAAATCATCGACCTGCCGCCGAAGGTGAAGCTCACCGTCACGGGCGAGGGGGAAGTCAACGTCGAAGGGCCGAAGGGGAAACTGAGTTGGACCTTGCCGAAGCGGATAAAGGCCAGCGTCAACGACAACCAGGTCAAGATCGAGCGCGAGGACGAAGTCCGGCAGGTGAAAGCCTTGCACGGCCTCGCCCGCAGCCTCATCGCGAACATGATCAGCGGCGTCTCCAACGGTTTCACCAAGGATTTGGAAATCCAGGGCGTCGGTTTCAAGGCCGCCGTGCAGGGAAAGAACCTTAACCTGAGCCTCGGCTTCTCGCACCCCATCCTTTTCCCCATCCCGGCGGACATCAAGATAACCGTCGCGGAAAACACGAAGATCAAGATCGAAGGGATCGACAAGAAAGTCGTCGGCCAGGTCGCGGCGGACATCCGCGGCTACTACCCGCCCGAGCCATACAAGGGCAAGGGCATTCGTTACGCGGGCGAACAGATCATCCGCAAGGAAGGTAAAACCGTTCAATAATATGGCTTCCGCAAGTGCTGTAAAACTCCGCCACCAGCGCATCCGGAAACGGGTGCGGGGAACCTCCGAGCGCCCCCGGCTGGCCGTCCATTTCTCGGGGAAGAACATCTACGCCCAGGTGGTGGACGACGCCGCGGGCAAGACCCTCGCCTCGGCGAGCACCACGGAGAAAGCCTTCCGCGCCGACAAGGCGACCCGCGCGAACAAAGTCACCGCGGAGAAGATCGGTTCGCTTGTGGCCGAGCGCAGCAAGGCGAAGAAGATCGCAAAGGTCGTGTTTGATCGCGGCGGCTTCCAGTATCACGGCAAGGTCAAGGCGCTCGCCGACGCCGCGCGCGGCTCCGGTTTGGATTTTTAGACACAAATTATTATGGCAGAACCCCGTCACCGGCGCGATTCCCACGACAAACCGAAATCCGATCTCTCGGAGAAGGTCGTTTTCATCAACCGTTGCGCGAAAGTCGTGAAGGGCGGTCGCCGCTTCAGCTTCAGCGCGCTCATCGTCACGGGCAACCGGGCGGGCAGCGTCGGCTGCGGCTTCGGCAAGGCGAACGAAGTCTCCGAGGCGATTCGCAAAGCGTCGGAGTCCGCGAAGAAGGCGATGAAGAAAGTCGCCGTCCACCAGGCCACCATCCCACACGAAGTCATCGGCGAGTTCGGCGGCGGGCGCGTCCTGTTGCGGCCCGCTTCGCCGGGCACGGGCGTCATCGCGGGCGGAGGCGTCCGCGCGGTCGTCGAGGCGGCGGGCATCCGGGACGTCCTCGCGAAATCGCTCGGCTCCAGCAACCACGCCAACGTCGTCAAGGCAACCATCGAGGCGCTCCGCGCGCTTCGGAACCGGGATGAAATCTACAAACTGCGCGGCTTCTCCACCGCCGTGAAAGCCCAATGAATCTCCATACCTTAAAACCGCGCCCCGGCGCGAAACACCGGGTCAAGCGTCTCGGCTGCGGAGAGAGCTCCGGCCACGGCAAGACGAGCGGCAAGGGACACAAAGGCCAGAAAGCCCGTTCCGGCGGCAGCATCCGCCTCGGGTTCGAAGGCGGCCAGATGCCCCTCATCCGCCGCCTGCCCAAGCGCGGCTTCAACAATGCCGCGTTCAAGACGCGCTACGCGCTGGTGAATCTCGGCTCGCTCGCCCAGTTCGACGAGGGCGCCACGGTGGATGAAAAGAGTCTTCGCGAGAAGAACCTCGTTCGCGGACGCTTCGACGGCGTCAAGATTCTCGGCAACGGCGAAATCGCCAAGCGCCTTGCCATCACCGCGGACAAAGTCAGCGCTTCCGCCCGCGAGAAGATCGAAAAGGCGGGGGGATCGGTCATCCTGAAATAGCTTCGTGATTTCCGCGTTCACGAATACCTTCAAGATTCCCGAACTGCGGAATCGCGTCCTCTTCACGCTCGCGGTGCTCGTGGTGGTGAGGATCGGGGCCGCCATTTCCTGCCCGGGCATCAACGCGGCGGTCATTCACGCCTGGTTCAACGCCGCGGTCAACCGCGAGTCCGGCGGCAGCGTCGCGGCGCTCTTCAATATATTCAGCGGCGGCGCGCTGGAGAATTGCGCGGTCTTTTCGCTCGGCATCATGCCGTATATCAGCGCGTCCATCATGCTCCAGTTGCTCACCGCGGTCATCCCGCAACTGGCGAAGATGGCCAAGGAAGACGGCGGGCGGCAGAAGATCATGCAGTACACGCGCTACGCCACCCTGCTCCTCTGCGTCTTCCAGGGCGGGCTGCTCGCGGCCTCTTTTGAGAACCCGGCGAAGAATCCCTTCCTGCCCGGCATCACGGACACCATAGCGCACATGGGCGTCCCGCTCGTCGCGAACCCGGGCTTCGCCTTCCGCATCACCGCCGTTCTTACGCTGACCGCCGGCACCATGTTCCTCATGTGGCTTGGCGACCAGATCACCGACCGCGGCGTCGGCGACGGCATCTCCCTCATCATCACCGTCGGCATCGTCGCGCGCCTGCCCGCCGCGCTGGTCCAGGCGTGGCGGACGTTCGTCCCCTCCGGCGCGCAGCCGAACGCCGTCAGCCCCATCGTGCTTGTCTTCATGGTGGCCTTCCTCGTGTTCGTCATCGCGGCCGTCATCTGCGTCACGCAGGCGCAGCGGAAGATCACCGTGCAGTACGCGAAGCGCGTCGTGGGGCGCAAGGTTTACGGCGGCCAGACCCAGTACATGCCCTTGAAGGTCAACTACGCGGGCGTCATGCCGATCATCTTCGCGCAGGCGCTGCTCATCTTCCCCTCCACCATCGCGAGCATGGCGTTCAAAAACTACGCCCCCGCGCAAAAGCTCGCCGCGATGCTCGCCCAGGGCTGGCTGCATTATCTCCTGTACGGCGGCATGATTTTCTTCTTCAGCTATTTCTGGGTCGCCACGCAGTTCCAGCCCGGCCAGATCGCCGAGGACCTCAAGAAATACGGCGGCTACATCCCCGGCTGCCGCCCCGGCAAGCCGACGGCGGACTTTCTCGACAACTCCATGACCCGGCTCACGTTCGCGGGCGCCATTTTTTTGACGGGCATCGCCATCCTGCCGCAGATGCTCTCGCAGAAGATGGGCATCCCGTACATCACCGCCCAATTCTTCGGCGGCACCAGCCTTCTCATCATCGTGGGCGTCATGCTCGACACCATGCGCCAGGTGGAAACCTATTTGATCCAGCGGCACTACGACGGCTTCCTGCGCAAGGGCCGTCTTCGCGGGCGTTTTGACCGCACGCCGGCGGGCCGGGGCGAAGCGGTGCAGCAGCGGGCGCTTCTCTGGCTTTACGTCGGCATCGCCCTGCTCGTGGTCGCCGGCATGGCCGTTTACGTCGCCAGCCGTCTGCATTAAAGTAAGTCGTGTGAAAACGCGGATAGTGCTGCTAGGCCCTCCCGCCGCCGGGAAAGGCACCCAGGCCGGCTTGATACGGGAGCGGTACGGCATCGAATCGGCGTCGCCCGGCGCCATGCTGCGTGAACAGAAACTCGCGGGCACGAAACTCGGTTTGAAAGCCGATGCGTATACGAGGGCGGGACGTCTCGCCCCGGATGCGCTCGTCGTGCAAGTCATCCGCGAATGGCTCGCGGCGCGGAACGGCGCGCCATTCCTTTTCGACGGCTTCCCACGCAGCCTCGGCCAGACCGCGGGCTTCGAGGAGTTGCTCGCGGAACGCGGCGCTCCGCTGGACATCGCCATCTGTTTGGAGGCCGGTCCCGATGTCATCCGCGAGCGCGTCCTGCGCCGCCGGGTTTGCGCCGCTTGCGGGAACACCGTCGCCGGGTTCGAGGATTCGCGCTGCCCGCGCTGCGGCGGCGCGCTGGAGCGGCGCGGCGACGACAACCTGGAATCGTTGGAAACGCGGATGACCGAGTACCGGGAAAAAAGCGAACCGGTTCTCGCGCATTACCGGGACAAAAAACTTCTGGCCACCGTCGCGGGCGACCGGCCGGTCGAAGCCGTTTTCAAGGACATCGCGGCGCTGCTGTCATGATCCCCATCAAGAACGAGCGCGAGATTGAAAGGATGCGGGTCGCCTGCCGCAGCGCGAGCGCGATCCTGGAACGCGTTTCGAGCCTGGTGTGTCCGGGCGTCGCCACCCGCGAAGTGGACCAGGCCGCCGCGCGTTTCATCGCGGAGGCCGGCTGCAAGAGCGCCTTCCTCGGGTACCGCGGATTTCCGGGGAATATCTGCATCTCCGTCAACGAAGAAGTCGTGCACGGCATCGGCGGCGAGCGCAAAATCCAGTATGGCGACATCGTGAAACTCGACATCGGCGTCATCGACCAGGGGTGGGTGGGCGACACCGCCACGACCGTCCCGGTCGGCGTCATCGACCCGGCCATCCAGCGGCTGCTCGTCGTCACGGAGGAGGCGCTCCATATCGCCATCACCCACGCGAGGGACGGGCGGCGGCTGGGCGACATCTGCAACGCCGTCGAGACCGCAGTCCTCTCCAACGGCTACACCGTCGTCCGCGAATTCGTCGGGCACGGCGTCGGGCGGAAATTGCACGAGGAGCCGCAGATTCCCAATTACGGCAAGCGCGGCTCCGGTCCGCGGTTGAAGCCGGGGATGATCCTGGCCATCGAGCCGATGGTCAACATGGGGACGAGCGCCGTGAAAATCCTGGGAGACAACTGGACGGTCATCACGGCGGATCGCAAGCCCTCGGCGCATTTCGAACACACGGTGTTGATAACGAAAGGGGAACCCGAAATCCTGACATGGCGAGAAAAGACGCTATCACGGTAGATGGGCGCGTCGTGGAACTATTGCCGAACACCATGTTCCGGGTGGAGTTGCAGAGCGGCCACCGCGTGCTCGCCCACATTTCGGGGAAAATGCGGCTGCACTTCATTCGCATCTTGCCAGGCGACAAAGTTGTGCTAGAGATGTCTCCCTACGATTTGTCAAAGGCCAGGATAACCTTCCGGCAGAAGTAAAAAACCCACATGAAAGTCAGAGCGTCAGTCAAGAGAATTTGCGAGGATTGCAAGATCGTCAAGCGCGGCAATGTCGTGCGCGTTCTGTGCAAAAACCCCCGTCATAAACAGAGACAAGGATAAGCAATGCCGCGTTTACTAGGAGTTGAAATACCGGGCGACAAGCGGATCGAGGCTTCCCTGCCGTATATTTACGGCATCGGACCGAGTTCGGCGAAGCTCATCTTGGAGCGGGTCAACATCGACCCGAACACCCGGGCCAAGGACCTTGCGCCCGAGCAGATCAACCAGATCATCCAGATGATCACGAGCAGCAAGATGGTCATCGAAGGCGATCTGCGGCGCGAATTGCAGGGCAACCTGAAGCGGCTCCAGGCCATCAACTGCTACCGGGGCATCCGGCATCGGCGCGGACTGCCCGTGCGCGGCCAGCGCACCTCGACCAACGCGCGCACCCGCAAAGGCCCTCGCAAGACAGTCGGCGTCATCCGCAACAAGGACGCCAAGGCCGGCAAAACGTAATCCCTTATGTCCGAATCCGAAACTACTCCCGAAACTACTCCCGAAACCGCTCCCGAAACCGCTCCCGAAATAAGTCCGGAAACGCCGGTCACCGCGGCTCCCGGAACCCCGGTCGCCGCGGCTCCGGAGACGGCGCCCGCCGCGCCTGCCGCGCCTGTAACTGAACCCGCGGCGAAACCCGCGAAGGCTCCCAAGGCCAAGAAAGCCGCGCCCGCCGCCGCTCCCGTCGAAGAGCCGAAGAAAGAAAACCTGACCCTCGACGGCGAGATCGAGCAGCCGAAGATCATCAAGGCCAAGGGGAGCAAGAACGTCCACACGGGAGTCGCGCACGTCCTCGCCACTTTCAACAACACCATCGTCACCATCACCGACCAGAACGGCGCGGTTATCGGCTGGTCGAGCGCGGGCAAGGTCGGCTTCAAAGGCTCGCGCAAGAGCACCGCTTACGCGGCGCAAATGGTCGCGCAGGACGCCTGCCGCCAGGCGATGGGCCACGGTTTGAAGGAAGTCGAAGTCCGGGTCAAGGGCCCCGGCGCGGGCCGCGAATCGGCGGTGCGCGCGCTCCAGGCCATCGGGCTGGACATCACCGTCATCCGCGACGTCACCCCCGTGCCGCACAACGGCTGCCGCCCGCCGAAGCAGCGCAGAGTCTGAGGTTTTTATTTATGGCACGTTACACAGGTCCCAAATCCAAGATCAGCAGGCGCTACGGCGTCCCTCTTTTCGGCCCTTCCAAGGCGCTCGAACGCAAGAACTACGGCCCCGGCATGCACGGCCCCAAGGGGTCGCGCCGCAAGCTCTCCGACTACGCGCTCGCGCTGGGCGAGAAACAGAAGCTCCGTTACCAGTACGGCTTGCTGGAACGGCAGTTCCGCCGCTATTTCCAGACCGCCCTCACGCGACGCGGCGTCACCGGCGAGACGCTCCTGCAGCTTCTTGAGACCCGTTTGGATAACGTCGTCTTCCGCCTTGGGTTCGCCAACTCGCGCAGCGCCGCGCGCCAGATGGTTTCGCACGGGCACGTCTCCGTCAACGGCAGGAAGGTCAACGTCTCCTCGTACAACGTCCGGGCCGGGGACACCATCCTCGTGAAGGACAAGCCCGGCTCGCGCCGCCTGGCGGCCAAGCATCTCGAACTGACCCAGATCAGCCCCGTACCGGACTGGCTCGTGGTGAACAAGGAGCAGTTCAGCGGGCAGGTGGCCCATATCCCGTCGCGCGAAGAGATCGCGCCGATCGTGAACGAGCAGCTCGTCGTCGAGCTCTATTCGCGGTAGATCGCGTCATGCATTTTGCCGCGCTTGATTGTAGAGGCGGCTGTGCCAGCCGCCTAAAGACCTGGAACGGTCCGGCGCTTTGGGCGTTGCCTCCCGCTTCCAGGCGGCTGGCACAGCCGCCTCTACAACGGCCTCTACAACGGCCTCTAGTCTAAGTGCGTGACACGCTCCTTATCCAGGGCGTCGAGCATTTCCAGCGCTTTGTCGAAGCTGCACCGGTCGAGGAAGTGCCGCAGCCGCGGATCGATCTTCTCCGGCAGCCGTTCCTGGATGTCCATGATCCTGCCTGAAACGGCCTTGAGCCGTTCCATGTGCTCGGCGGGCGTCTTGCGCAGTCCGGCGTCGCCGATCACCGCCAGCCGTTCCCGCAACGCGTCCGCCAGTTCCTGGTAAACCGTCATCATTCGCGGCCAGCATCGGGCGCGGAAAGCGCGCCATGCAAGCAAAATGGCTTTGCACGCCCCCGGTTTTTGGCGACGATTTGCTGGCCGGGTGAAAATAGCGTACCTCTACTCCCGTTTCCCCGTGGTTTCGCAGACGTTCTGCCTCACGGAAATGCTGGCGCTGGAGCGGCAGGGGGTTTCTCTTTCCGTCGCCTCGATCCATCCGCCGTCTTCGAGCCTCCGCCACGGCGCGCAGGCCGATCTCAAGGCCAACATCGTCTACGCCCCGCCGCAGCCGGTCCTGAAGATATGGGAGGAGGCCGCGAAGGCCGAAAAGCGCTGGCCCGCCGCCCTGGTGAAGCGGCACGACGAAGCATACGGCCCGGAATGCAAGTCGCGTCTCCGGGCCAGGAACGCGCTCTACTTCGCCGATCGCTTCGCGCGCGGAGGGATAGACCACTTCCACGTCCACTTCGCGAATCGCGCGGGGCACACGGCCATTTTTTTGAAGAAGCTTTCGGGCATCCCCTTCAGCATCACGGCGCACGCGCAGGATTTCCAGGTGCAGCTCGGGAGCAATCACGCCCTGTTGCGCGAGATGTGCTCGGAAGCGAAATTCGTCGTCGCCGTCAGCGAATACAGCCGGAAACTGCTCGCAGCCATCTGCCCGGAAGCGAGGATTTGCCACGTCTATAACGGCATCGATCTCGGGCGGTTTGGCGCGCCCGGTTCCCCGAACGCCGTGCCGAAGATATTGAGCGTGGGGCGGCTGCTGGAGATGAAGGGGTTCCGCGTTCTCCTCGCCGCGTGCGCGTTGTTGAAGAAGCGCGCGACCCCCTTCGAGTGCGAGATCGTCGGGGAAGGTCCGATGCGGGCTGCGCTGGAAGAGCAGATCGCGCGGGAAGATTTGGGCGGCGAAGTGCGGCTGGCCGGCGTCCTGTCGCAGGAAGAAGTCGCGCGGCGCCTTTCGGCCTGCGACGTATTCGCACTCGCGTGCGTGGAAGAGGCGGACGGCGCATGCGACGTGCTGCCCACTGTCATCCTGGAAGCGATGGCCGCGGCCAAGCCTGTCGTCTCGACGCGCCTCGCGGGGATACCCGAGATGGTTGAGCACGGGGAAAACGGCTTCCTCGCGCAGCCGGGCGACGCGGGTGAACTGGCGGACGCGCTGGCCGTTCTCTTCGGGGACGCCGATTTGCGGAGGCGCCAGGGCGAAGCGGGGAGGCGCAAAGCGGAGAGGGTGTTTCGCGTGGAGGAAACATCGGCGCGATTGAAGGCGCTTTTCGACAAGCACGCGGGTTCGCCGCTTACCCTGCTCGAATGCTGGCCGTGCGCCTTCCCGGAAACGAAGGGCCGGGTCATCGCCTGCAAACCGGCGGAACCGCCCGGCGCCGCGGCGCGCCGCACGGTGCGCGAGATCGACTTTCTCCCCGATCCCGTGGTGTTGGAGGCGGAATGGCGGGAGGAAAAGGAATGGGCGGCCCGCATCGAAGGATGGCGGGCGGAGTTTGGCGCCGAGCCTGATGCCTACCGGGAAGCGGCGCTGTACGCCCTTTGGTTGAGAAAGGAAAGCTTCTCGCATCTCCACGCGGTGGGTTCCATGGCGCTCCTGGCGGCGCGGATTTTGGGGAAGATGAAGGAGGGAGCCTGAACAGCGTCGCAGCGGTCATCCCGCTTTACAACCACGAGAAGTACATCGCGGAAGCGATCCAGTCGCTCCTCGACCAGACGGTTCCGGTCGAGAGCATCGTCCTCATCGACGACGGCTCGACCGACAGCTCCGTCGAAGTCGCGTCCGCGTTCAACGACCCCCGCATCCGCATCATCCGCCAGGCCAACGCGGGCGCGCACGCGGCGTTGAATCGCGGGATCGCGGAAGCGGAGTGCGAATACGTCGCCCTCCTGAACTCCGACGACGCCTATCTCCCGAGCCGGGTCGAGAGATGCCTCGGGTTCATGAAGCAGCATCCCGAGATCGACCTTCTCTTCACCCGGCTCCGGCTCATCGATTCGGACAGCCGGGTGATGGCCGCCTCCGAGCCGCGGGCGAAGTGGTTCGAGAACGCATGGGCGCTGGGGCGCGAAGACCTGGTGGAATGGCTGGGCGCGGCGAATTTCGCGGGCACCACGAGCAACTTTTTCGCGCGGCGCGAGTGGCTGCTCGCGCATCCGTTCCGCGATTACCGGTATGCGCACGACTATTACGCGCTGATCCTTTGCGCGCTTTCCGGGCGACTCGGCTTGCTCCGGGAAGAACTTCTCTCGTACCGTGTGCACGCCACGAACACCATCACCACCCGGCCCGAACTGCTCATCAAGGAAATGCTGCGGCTGAACCTCGATCTGCTGCGCGAGACCGCCCCGCGTCTGCGCGCCGACGTGCGTTTCCGGGAGGCGTTCATGCGCTACGAACGGGCGGCCTGGAACAATGTCTCCAGCTTTCACGCGGGCCTGTTTCAATGCCTGCTCGCGGCCATCGCCGAGAAAACGGACGCGACCAGGCTCCTGGAAGCGATGGACGCCGTCACGTTTCCGGAAATGAGGCGGTATCCCAACCAGTCCCCGCTCCCGGGCCAGGGGAAATACGAGGAGATGAAGGAGGAGCGCGCCCTCTGGAAACAACACGCCAGGCTGCTCGCGGCCGTCTCCGCGTCGCGGTGGGTCGCGTTCGGCGGACTTTTTTGCCGGCTCGTGAAGGACGAGGGGAAGACCGTCGCGGAAAAGCATCGCGCGCTCGCGGAGCGGCTGCGGCGTTCCCGCTGGCTGGCCCTGGGCTGCCGGTTGGGCGCTCCGTCGGCCAGGGCGGTTATTGAATTGTGCAAAGCGCCGAATTAAACGAAACTGATACCCGCCATGCCCCCGCCGACCAAACAGAAAGTCCGACAAAAAGTCCCGCCCGTCTGGGTGCTCCTGCGCCAGAGCTGGAAGCCGTATAGATTCCTGGCAGGCTATCTCAAGCCGTATCTGCCCCAGTACATCACCGGTCTCGTCTGCGGGGCGCTCAGCGGGGCGGTCGGCAGCACGCTTCCCGTCGTGACCGTCTTCGCGTTTTCGCACATCGACCCGAACTTCAACAAGAACTCGATGGGGAACCTGAGGCATTTGCACGACATGCACGGCCCGGCCTTTCACCCCACGCTCGCCATCTGGGGCGCGTGCATGGCGATCCCCGCGGTGATGATCGTCAACAGCATCTTCGACTTCTTCGACGGCTACCTCTGCTCGTGGGTGAGCATGAAAGTCCTGAGCGACGTGAAGGTGAAGCTCTTCGGCAGGATCCTCTCGCAGTCGATGGATTTCTTCAACAAGGCGCGTTCGGGCAACCTCATCTCGCGCGTGGCGAACGACACGCGCATGGCCCAGCAGGCGCTCGCGACCCTCAGTGTGGACGCGATCAAACAGCCGATCATGATCATCGGGGTCATCGGCGGGCTGTTCGCGATGGATTGGCGGTTCACCCTGGCCACGATGGTCCTGTTCCCGCTGTTCATGCTGCCGGTCGTCTATTTCGGCGGCAAATCGCGGCAGGCGGGCCGCGCGGAGGAGGACGAGCAGGGACTGATAACCGTCATCCTCCAGGAAAGTTTCGCGGGGATAAAGGTCATCAAATCCTTCGCGCGGGAAGATCGCACCCAGAAGGAATTCGAAGGGAGCAGCCTCCGCCAGTTCCGCATGGCGATGCAAGTGCGCCGCACCATGGAACTGACCGGCCCCATGGTCGAAAGCATGGCGAGCGTCGGGGTTGGGTTCGCGCTGCTGTATGTCTGGTGGTCGGGGCTTCCGACCCAGGAATTGCTCGGGCTGCTCGTGGCGATGCCCCTGCTCTACACGCCGATCAAGACCTTGAGCCGCATCCACATCATGCTCCAGAAGTGCCTGGCGGCCACCACCGGCATCATGCAAATGATGCAGTTGGCCCCCTCCGTGGAGGATCTTCCCGACGCGAAGGAACTAAAGGGTTGCCGGGGCCAGATCGAGTTCAAGAACGTCACCTTCTCTTACAAACCCGGCATGCCCGCGGCCATAGCGAACGTATCGCTCGTCGTCAACCCCGGCAGGACTTACGCGCTGGTCGGCGAGAGCGGCGCGGGGAAGAGCACCATGATCGGCCTCATCCAACGGTTCTACGACCCGAACGGAGGCGTCATCGAGGTGGATGGGCAGGATATCCGCTCCCTCACGCAGAAGTCGTTGCGGGAGAACGTCGGCATCGTCTCCCAGGACACGTTCCTGTTTCACGAGAGCATCTACAACAACATTGTGTACGGACGGCTCGACGCCACGCGGGAGGAAGTCATCGAAGCGGCGAAGAAGGCGTATGCGCACGACTTCATCATGGCGCAGGAGCACGGTTACGACACCGTTATCGGCGACAAGGGGTGCAGACTCTCCGGCGGGCAGCAGCAGCGGCTCTCCATCGCGCGGGCCATTTTGAAGAACGCCCCGATCCTGCTCCTGGACGAAGCCACCTCGGCGCTGGATTCCGAGTCCGAGCAAAAGATCAAGGACGCGCTGGAAAGCTTCTCCGAAGGGCGCACCGTCATAGCCATCGCGCACCGGCTCTCGACGATCCTGCGGTCGGATCAGATCGTGGTGATGGACAAGGGGTTCGTGAAAGAAATCGGCACGCACCACCAGCTTCTGGCGGATTCCGTCCTGTATCGCCGCCTGTATGAATTGCAATTCAACGAGGCGGGCGCGCCCGTCGAAGAAAAGTTAGAAAAGTTTGAGGTCGTCCGCGCCTAGAGTGCAGGACACGCTCTAGGGATTGGATGGCAACGGAATCCAGAGGCGCACGTTATTCCAGTCCCGCCGACCCTTGTCGGCCTTGAGCATGTCGCTTCCGGGGTGATACAGCCCTATAGCAACGGCGCGGGCGCCTTTGAGTTGCTCCGCGCTGAGGTGGATGGGGTCTTTCCAGATTTCGACGGCCTTGGCTGTTTTGGCGGAGGCGTCCTGCGGATGGTCCGCTTCGGCCAGGATGTCCCCCTTGTCATTCACGGCGTGGACGAGGACGGTGTAGGTCAGCGGTTGTTGGACCAGGCTTTCCCAATAAAGCTCCACCACGGTGGCGCCGCTCTTGTCCGTGGCGGAGATGAGCGCGCCGTCGAGTTGCAGATTGCCGAAACGGATGTCGCGCGTGCCTTCCACCGCATGGGCGAGAAGGGTCGCGATGTTGTCTTTGGTCGGCGAAACATCGGCCGCCGGGGTCGCCGCGGGGGTGGGGCTCGGAGTCGGCGTGGCGGCGGTCGCAGTCGGGGAGGGGAGATTGACCGGCTCGGTCGGCTTGGAAGCCTCATCCTTCTTGTTGCAGGCGGCGAGGCTCATTGCGAGGGCGGTGCAGCAGATTCGGAGGGTCGCTCTTTCCATGCGGCCAAGTTTTCTGGCCGGGCGGCGAAATGTCAAACCTTCCGAATTTACTATTCTTTTGACACGGCCTCTTTCGCGCTACTTTAATCCCTCTTCCGAACGGGCATTTATGGAACCTCAGGACAGTTCTTCCCCCTCCCAGAGCGTGAATGCCGAACTCGAATGGACGGGTGAACGGCTCGTGACCTCCCTCTCCGGGCAGATAGCCCTGGAACACCTCCATCGCTACGCGCTCGCCTGCCTTCTGGCGGAGGGGAAGGACGTGCTCGATATCGCTTCCGGCGAGGGGTACGGCTCGGCGCTCCTTGCCCGGAATGCGGCCAGTGTCGCGGGGGTTGACCTGGATGAGACGGCGGTGCGCCACGCCTCGGCGAAATATCCGAAGGCCCGCTTTTTCCAGGGTTCGTGCACGGCCATCCCGCTGCCGCCGGCCAGCCTCGATTTCGTCGTCAGCTTCGAGACGATCGAGCACGTGGACGACCACGACGCGTTCTTCTCGGAGATACTCCGCGTGCTGCGGCCCGGCGGGCTGCTCCTCATCTCCAGCCCCGACAAGGAGGAGTATGGCCGCGGACGGCAGGAGGCGAACCCGTACCACGTCAATGAACTGACGGAGGACGCCTTCGAACAGGCGCTCCGCCGCCGCTTCAAGAACGTCCGCCTCGCCAGGCAGCGGATGGTCGCCGGTTCGGCCATCTTCGGAACCGAAGGGGAATACGCCATCCGCTTTTGCTCGGGGAATTTCTCGCGCGTGGAGTCGGAAAAGACCCTGCCCAAGGGGCTTTATATCATGGCATTGTGTTCGGACTCGCCGCTGCCGCCCATGCCCGCGGGCTTGTTCGAGAACCCCGGGGAGTCGGCGGTGGTATGGAATCAGTTCGAGACGCTTCCGGGCGAGATTGCGCGCCTGCGTGAACGGGCGCTGGCTTCCGAGCGCGAGGCGGAGCACACCGGCGCCTTGCGCAAGCGGGTCTTCGAACTCCAGTTGAAGCTGGAGAAGGCCAACAGGCAGCACTCCGCCGAGCGGTTGAGGTTTTTCGCCATCGCCGATTCGCCGATCTACAAGCTCCTCTTCGAGTGCAGGAAATACGCCTCCATTTACAAAAGGCCGTATGACGCCGTGCGCCGGCTCTTTACCCGGACGCGCCGTCTGGAGTTCACGCCGCCCCTGCCGCGCTGTTTCGGCATGCGGGGCATCGGGATGGTGGAAGGAACTTACAGGCTGCGGAGCGATGAACCCGCGCCGGAGCTTGTCGTGCGGGTGGGCGGGCGGAACTGGAAGTGCAGGGTCGAGCCGGTCGAGAAGCGCAAGAAGGGAAAGAAGATCGAGCCGCCGAAGGAGTTCCGCTTCTCGTGCGAGTTCGTCGCGCGCGACGGCTTGCAACTCCTGGAGCTCATGCATTCGCGGTCCTATGTGCGCACCAAGGAGATCATCGCCTCCAGCCTGGTATGGGGTTCGCCGCCCCCGTGGGCGCCGCAGGCGTTTCAAATGGCGGAGAAGAAAAAACTTTCTCTCCCCGAAACGGATTCGCCGCTGGTTTCGATCATCATACCGGTGCGCGGGAATCTCACGCTCACCGTCCGCTGCCTGGGGTGCATCCTGACAAATACGACGGACGTGGAGTACGAGGTCATCATCGGCGACGACCGTTCCGAGGAGGCGTTCAGCAACCTGCTTGGTTCCATCCCCGGCGTGCGCGTCTCCAAGAATACCGGGGACTCCGGTTTCCTGCCAAATTGCAACCAGGCCGCCGCCAAGGCGCGCGGCAAATACCTGCTCTTTCTCAATAACGACACCGAGGTGAGGCCCGGCTGGCTTTCCGCCCTCGTCGACGTCTTCGACAAATTCCCCGACGCGGGCGCCGCCGGCTCGAAGCTGTTGAACGCCGGCGGCACGCTGCAGGAAGCGGGCGGCATCATCTGGAAGGACGGCTCGGGCTGGAATTACGGGCGGGACGACGACCCTGGGAAACCCGAGTACAACTATGTGAAGGAAACCGACTACGTCTCGGGCGCTTCGCTGCTCGTCGAGAGGAAGCTCTTCGAGGAACTGGGCGCGTTCAGCCCGGAATTTTCGCCCGGCTATTACGAGGACGCGGACCTCGCCTTCAAGATACGCGCGGCGGGCAGGAAGGTGTATTACCAGCCGCGCTCGGTGGTCGTGCACCTGGAGGGGAAAACCTCCGGCACGGACCTCGCCTCCGGCATGAAGCGGTGGCAGGTCATAAACCGGTCGAAGTTCGAGGAGAAATGGGGTGCGGAACTTTCGGCGGGCCATTATCCGAACGGCGTCAACGTCCTCCGCGCGCGGGAGCGCAGCCGCGGGAAAAAGCTGGCCGTCTTTATCGACCACCATGTTCCCTTCATCGACCAGGACGCGGGATCGCGCAGCACCTTCCAATACATCAAGCTCTTCCTGGACGCCGGGGTCAGCGTGAAATTCGTCGGGGATAACTTCGCGACCCACGAGCCGTACACGGGCATGCTCCAGCAGATCGGCGTGGAAGTCCTCGACGGCAAATGGTTTGCGTGCAACATCCACGATTGGTTCGTCCGCAACGCGGATGAGATCGACGTGGTCTTCGCGAACCGCAGCCACATCACCGTCAAGTATCTCAAGTCGTTCGGTTTCCTGAAAAAGGCGCGCATTCTTTACTATGGCATCGACATCGCCTCGGTGCGCCTGCAGCGGCTCTTCGAGTTGACGAACAGCCCGGCGGCGCAGCTTGAGGCCGAAGCGGAGGCCGAGTCGGAGATGGCGATCTGGAGGAGCGTCGACGCCGTCTACTACCCGTCCGTTGAGGAGATAAAGCACGTGCATTCCAAACTCCCCGGGGCCAACGCCCGCGCCATCCCGCTGAACATCTTCGAGCCGCTGGCGGAAGATTACGCGGGCACGCTCGGCGTGCGGAAGGACCTCTTGTTCGTGGGCGGGTTCCAGCATCATCCGAACATCGACGGCGTTCTCTTTTTCCTGGAGCACTGCTGGCCGCTCATCGAGGCGGCGCTGCCGGACTGCAAAATCCACATCGTGGGGAGCAAGCCGCCGGAGAGCATCGTGCGGCGCGCGAGCGAACGCATCCGCATCGCGGGGTGGGTGTCGGATGAAGAGCTGGACGCTTACTACCGGCGCGTGCGGCTCGTGGTCGTGCCGTTGCGCTACGGCGGCGGCGTCAAGGGGAAGGTCGTCGAGGCGGCGCGGCACAACGTCCCGCAAGTGTTGACGCCGATGGCCGCCGAAGGCCTTGCCGGCATTGAAGCGTGCGGAGTAATCCTCTGCATCAATACGGAGCCGGAACGCTTCGCCTCCGAAGTCATACGGCTGTACCGCGACGACGCGGCGTCGCGCGCCTACAGCAACTGTTGCGCGGATTTCATAAGGGCCAATTTCTCGCCCGCCGCCGCGCGGGAGATACTGGCCCGCGACATCCCGTGGCTCAAGGCCCACAGCGCCGCCAGTCCGGCCGCGGCCAGCGCCCACGCCGCGAAGCCGGGATAGAGCCACCAGGGGCTGTAGCGGAGAGTCACGTTCGCCTTGCCGGGCGGGAGCTTCACGTTCAGGAAAAGCGCCTTTTTCCCGGGTTGCGCGCGATGGCCGTTGACCCTCGCTTTCCAGCCCGGGTAGCAGGTTTGCGCCAGGATCATGCGGCTGCCATCCGGCACGGAGTCGAAAGCGGCGTCCAGTTGGTTTACGCCCCATTGGACGGATGCCGGGGCGATCCAGTTCTTTCCGGCTTCCGCGCGCAGGATCGGTTTGGCGTTTGGCCGCTCGTAAAGGATGACCGCGCCGAACCTGCCGAGTTCGCGAAATCCGGCGTTCGGCGCGTGGGTCGCCAGGAACGCCGCGCCGAGATCATCCAGCACGGTTCCTTCCAGGCTCCAGTCCTTCGCGAGGAAATCGTAATAAGCGGCGTTCATGCTCGAGCGGTGTCCCAGGATCGTTTTGACGGGGAAAAGCTCGCCCATGTTGGGAGTCAGGAGTTTTTCCGGCCTGACCATGACGCGATACAACCCTCCGCGCTCCGCCGAGAGCTTTTCCAGCAACTTCACGGCGGGCGTTGGGCGGTTGTAGAGCTGGGCGCTGCGCGGGTCGTCCGTCTTCGCGAGGGCGTCCCGCGCCACGAACCGCGTCTCGGCGGTGAAAGCCGCTAGAATCACCGCGGCCCAAACGGCGGGCCGCTTTGTTTTGCGAAGGAGAAAATCGAGGCCCAGAGCGGCCAGCAGCGCGACGCCAAGCTGGTAAAAAAGCAGCGCGCGCACGGGTTCGCGCACCTTGTTCAGCCAGGGGGTGTGATAGATCAGCCTGCCCATGAAGGTCGCGTCCCCGAGCGCGACGAGAACGCCGAAGACGAAGAGGCCCAGCCCGAGCCGTTTGATCCTCCCTCGGCTGAAAACGGCGCCGGCAACCGCGAGGGCGAGCGCCGTCAACGGAAGCGCGGTTATCCCCGTGTCGGAGAGGAAAGTCGGCTTGAAAAGGAACGTCAGTTCGGCGGGCTTGAGGACGTTCAGCGTGTACGCTTCGTACGGCACGGTTTCGAGGGCCGACACGGGGTTGGGAAGGCTGATCCAGCGGTCGGCTTGCCGGAAATATTCCACGCTGGCGGCGATTTGGATGAAGCTGACGAGCGAGGCGAACGCCCCGGCGGCTCCGACGAGGAGGAACACGGTTTGCAATCGCTCTTCCCGCCGGGTTATCGCCGCCCAGACGACCAGCAGCACGGTTCCGTGGATGAACGGCTGCGGATGCCCGGCCAGGAGGCTGAACCCCAGGAACACGCCCGCGAGCGCCGCGTCGAACGCGCCCTTGCGAAAGCCGCCGGCGGAAACCGCGCGGTGGATGAAGAAGAGCGCCCACGGGAGATGGCAGAGGCCCGCGAAGAGATTCGCCTGGCCGCCCGCCCGCGCGCTCACTGGGCCGCCGAAGGCGAAGACCGCTCCGCCGAGAAGAGCCGCGCAGACGCCGAGCCCCATGCGCCGGAGGAGAGCGCCGACTCCCGCGGCGGCGAACAGCATGTGGCCGAGGAGCAGCAGGTCCAGCGCATAGGGGTTTGCCGTGCGCGCCAGCCACGCGAAGAGGATGTTGACCGGATAAAAGACGCCGGTTTGCAATTCGCCCACGAAACTCTGTCCCGAGTAGGTCGAGAAATCCCAAAGCGGCGGCTTGCCGTGTTTCCAGCATGCCACGAGGTACGCCATCCACGGGTGGTATTGGACGGTGTTGTCGGACCAGCCGATGAACGTGAGGCCGCGGCTGAAAAGGACGCCGGAATAAATCGCCGCCATCATGACCGCCAGCGCAGCGACCATCGTAGCGGAAGAGCCGGGGCGCGGGGACGAGGAAGACGCCACGGGTTCTGTTTAGAATCGCCTCCGGCGAAGTCAAGCCCGGACCGGCTTTGCTATTGACCGGGGTTCGCCGCTGTAAAATGATCTCGCGGGCATGAAGTTGAGCGTCGTCATCCCCTGTTACAACGAGGAGAACACCGTCGTCGACTTATTGAAGGCGGTGCGCGCCTGCCCTGTCGAGAACATCGAAGTCATCGTGGTGAACGACGCTTCCACGGATGGCGTCAGGGCTCTGCTCGAAGGGCCCGCGCGCGCGTTGATCGACGTTCTCATCCACCACCCGGTCAACCGGGGCAAGGGCGCGGCCTTGCGCAGCGGGTTCAAGGCCGCCACGGGCGACTACGTCATCGTCCAGGACGCCGATTTGGAATACGACCCCAACGAATACCCGCTGCTGCTGGAACCCGCGCTGCGGCATCGCGCGGATGTCGTTTTCGGCTCGCGGTTCATGGGCGGGCGTCCGCATCGCGTCGTCTATTTCTGGCACATGATCGGCAACAAATTCCTCACCCTCCTCTCCAACATGTTCACCAACCTGAACCTGACGGACATGGAGACGTGTTATAAGCTCTTCCGCCGGGAGATCATCCAGGGCGTCGACATCCGCGAAGAACGTTTCGGGTTCGAACCGGAGATAACCGCCAAGGTCGCGCGCATGGGGTGCGTCATGTACGAAGTCGGCATCTCGTACTACGGCAGGACTTATACGGAAGGCAAGAAGATCGGCTGGAGGGACGGGGTCCGCGCCGTTTACGCCATCGTCAAATACGGGCTTTGATCAAGAACCCCTGGCTGCAAATACTCTACGGCGTCCTGCTGGCCCTGCTGCTGGACGGCCTCCTCTTTCATTCGGGGATTTATGCCCGCTATCTCGATCCGCGCTCGACCGCGGGCGAGCTTCACGGCTTGCTCACCGTCGCGAAGCCGAAGGAGATGCGCGGCGCCGTCGCGGTCGTCGGCGATTCGCGGATCGCGGAAGGGTTTTCGGCGAAGCTGGCGGACGCGATGGGCGGCGGCGTCCGTTTCGTAAATCTCGGCATCCCGGGAACGACTCCGCGCGTCTGGCATTACTTCCTGCGCGAGTTGGACCCGGACGCAAGACGCTTCTCGGCCGTGGTGATCATGCTTCCCAACTATGATGAAACCTCGAAGGAGAACTTCAACGACCGGACGCTCGATCTCAGCTACCTCGCGCCCATCCTGCGTTATGGCGACGCCGCGCCCGTGGCCGGGAGCTTCGATTCAAGGGATGCGCGGTCGCGCGCGCTTCTATTCACATTCCTGCGGGGGGTCGCTTACAAGCAGGATATCCTCGATTTCATCCTCCACCCCGCCGAGCGCCTGAAAAACGTGAACGGCTACATCGAGAAGCGCTGGCGCGCCATCTACGATTATCCCGGCAGGCCGGATTCGCTGGAAGGGGTGTCGGTCGATTCCGCGGGGCGGCTCCGGTTTCCCGCGTCCATCAAGCCCGAGTTGAAGCCGTTGTTGCAGACCTATCTCGCGGAGATGCATTACGACGAACGGCTGCAACATCACGAGCGTTACCGTGCGCTCTGGCTCGGGCGCATCGCGGAGCGTTACCGCAACAGCCGGCTTTTCATCTTCCAGATACCGCGCGGGCCGCTGCACTATCTCAAGCCCGCCGTTGCTCCCTTCGGCGTTCTCGCGAAACTGGAGGCCAACGTCCTGCCCGCGGACGCCTTCACCGCTTTCGAGCGGCCCGGGTTCTTCTTCGACCAGCTCCACCTGAACGCCAGGGGGCGCGAAGGCTTTTCGAAAGCGCTCGTCGCCCGCATCCTCCCGTTGCTGAAGTAAAATGCTTTTCACCAGCCTCATCTACTGGCCTTTCTTTCTGCTCGTCGCGCTGTTGTGCGGCCTCGCGAGGGGGCGGTTGCGCGTGTTGATCCTGGTGGTCGCCAGCCTCCTGTTCTACGCTTACTGGAACACGCTTCTCGTATGGGCGCTCCTCGGGTTCACGGTCTTCAATTACCTCATGAGCCTCGTGATCGGAAGGAGCCGCGCGCTCCTCGCCCTCTCCATCGCGGCGGACCTCGCGGTGCTCGGCTTTTTCAAGTACTACAATTTCCTCGTCGCCTCCGCGGCGGGCCTCTTCGGATTTTCCGCCGAGCCGTTCATTTTGAATATCGTCCTGCCGGTGGCGGTCAGCTTCTACACGTTCGAAGCCATCTCGTACAACGTCGATATCTACCGCGGCGACGTGCAGCCGAGAAAAAGCTTCCTCGACTTCGCGCTGTTCCTCTCCCTGTTTCCGCATCTCACCGCGGGGCCGATCATCCGGCCATCCAACTTCTTCCCGCAGATCGACCACGGGAAACACTCGGACGCGGGCGTGCGCTGGGGCGTCCTCCAGATCGTCAAGGGGCTCATCAAGAAGATGGTCTTCGCGGATAATCTGGCGCCGGTCTCGACGCAGTTTTTCGGGCATATCGGTTCCTCGCCCGACGCCGTGTCGGCCTGGGCGGCGGTGCTCGCCTTCGGGCTGCAAATCTACTGCGACTTCGCGGGCTATACGGATATCGCGCGGGGCTGTTCCAGGATATTGGGGTTCGATTTCCCCTCGAATTTCGAGAGGCCGTACCTCTCCGCCGACATCGCCGAGTTCTGGCGGCGCTGGCACATCTCGCTTTCGACCTGGTTGCGGGATTACCTTTACATCCCGCTCGGGGGGAACCGCCGCGGCGCCGCGCGGACGTATCTGAACCTTCTCATCGTCATGGGGCTGGGCGGGTTGTGGCACGGCGCCAGTTGGAATTTCGTCGTGTGGGGGCTTTACCACGGCGTCCTCCTCGCGGCGCATCGTTTCACCTCCGGCTTCGTTTCCAGGGCGAGCTTCTGGTATTCCCGGGCCATGGTTCCGGTGCGCGTTGCGTTCACGTTCCTGCTGGTGAATCTCGGCTGGATACTATTTCGCGCGCCGGATTTCCACGCGAGCCTGCTCACCCTCAAGGCGCTTTTCGCCTTCCGGCACGGCGCGGACTATTCGCTCCTCCTGCTCCCGGCGCTGCTCCTGGCGATCTCCCTCGCGTGGTGCCTGGCGGATCGCGGACGCAAGCTCCAGCATTATCTCTTCGAGGGCGGCGGCCTCCGGTTTCCGCTCTCGTTTGCAACATCCTTGCTCCTCATCGAAATATTCGCCAAGACGGACATCGCCATACCCTTTATCTATTTCCGATTCTGATGCTCCTCTCCGTCGTAATCCCACTGTTGAACGAGGCGGGCAACCTGGTCGAACTCCACAGCCGCCTCGCCGCCGTTCTGGACAGGATCGGGGCGCAACGCCAGATCCTCTTCGTCGATGACGGCAGTACGGACGGCTCGCTGGAAGTCATCCGCCGGATCGCGGCCCGGGACTCGACCGTCGGCGCCATACGGCTTTCGCGCAATTTCGGCCACGAGATCGCAATGACCGCGGGCCTGGACGCCGCGACGGGCGACGCCACCGTCATCATGGACGCCGATCTGCAGGACCCCCCGGAACTCATCGAGGAAATGGCCGCGCGGTGGCGCGAGGGGATCGAGGTCGTCTATGCCGTGCGGCGGCGGCGCGACGGGGAGTCGCCGTTCAAGAAGTGGACTTCGTGGCTTTTCTACCGCCTGCTCGACAAGCTCTCGAATATCCGGATACCCCTGGACGCCGGGGATTTCCGGCTCATCGACAGGAAGGTGCGCGAAGCCGTGGGCCGCTGCCGGGAGCATGACCGTTTCGTGCGCGGCCTCGTGGCGTGGGCGGGTTTCAAGACGGCGCCCGTCATCTACGACCGCCCCCCGAGGGCCGCCGGCGAGACGAAGTACGGCGCGTTGATGCTGCTCCTCCTCTCGGTGGACGCGGTGCTTGGGTTTTCCATCCGGCCCCTGCGGGTGGCTTCCGCGGCGGGGTTCCTCGTCATGCTCCTGAGCCTGGCGTCGGCGTTGGTCTGCCTCTGCGTCGGCGCGCCGGGCTACGCCCTGCTGACGGCGGGCCTCTTTTTCCTCGGGGGCGTGCAGATGCTGATGCTGGGGATACTTGGAGAATACATCGGGCGCATCTACCGGCAGTCGCAGGAACGTCCGCTCTATTTCGTCGCCGAAACCCTTGTCGGCGGCTCCAGTTTGAATACGGCCCGGTGAACTTGTTGCGCGGGGCGGGTAAATGGAGCAAAAGTTCCCCAATGACGAATGGGGAAGAACCGCCCGCCCCCGCGCCCATGCGGCGCATCTTTCATTTTCATATCTTCAAGAACGCCGGAACGACCGTCAACGCGGTGCTCGAACAGAACTTCGGCGGGCTCTTCAGTTCTTTCGACGGCGCGGACCCCGCCGGCTGCCTTGGGGGTGATGAGATAGCGGCGCACGTCGCCTCCCGCCCGGATGCCGTCGCCTTCACCAGCCACCAGGCGAAGCCTCCGCTCCCCTTCATCGAAGGCTCGGATTTTTTTTCGATGATCTTCATCCGCCACCCCGTCGACCGCATCGGGTCGATCTACCACTTTGAGCAACGCCGATCCCTGGATGATCCCACGAGCGCCAAGGCGCGCGAACTTTCCCTGGCGGAATACGTCGAGTGGGTTCTCGCGGAACAGCCGACGCGGAATTTTTTCAATTTCCAGTGCCTGTACTGCTCGTCGAAGAGGGATTACCTCCGCGGTGAAGTCAATGAAGAGGATTTCCGCGAAGCCGCCGCCCGCGTCGTGGAGATGAGCGTCGCGGGGGTCGTGGACAGGTTCGACGAGAGCATGGAGCTTTGCGCGACGACCTTGCGCCCTTATTTTCCCAGGATGCGGTTCGACGCCGGGTCCAGGAATGTCAGCGCGGGCCGGCAGCCCTCCCTGGCGGAACGGCTGCGAGCCATGGCCGGGGAGATCGGCCCCGTCCTCTTCCGCCGTTTGAGCGAAAACAACGAATTCGACCTGCGGCTCTACGAGTTCACCAAGAACCTGCTCGCCTCCCGGCGCGCCTCCGGCAGTCGCGCATGGTAAGAGCCGCCGCCCTGGCCGTCCTTTGCCTGGCCCTTCTCGCGGGGTGCGCCACCGGGCCGTCCATCCGCTACACGGACGCCATGTTCCTGGCCGAACCGGCGGGCGAGGAATACGGCGTCGCCTCCTGGTACCACGCGAACTGGATCGGCATTGGCGAGCAAACCGCGAGCGGCGAGCGCTTCCGCCAATATGACATGACCGCCGCGCACAAGAGCCTGCCGTTCGGGACGTTCGTGCGGGTCACGAATCTTTCCAACGGGCGCCGCACCATCGCCCGGATAACCGACCGCGGCCCGTATGTTTCGGGCAGGATCATCGACCTCAGCAAGACCGGAGCCGCCGATCTCGGGATACTCGACGCGGGAACCGCCCGTGTGAGGCTGGAAGTCCTCATCCCGCGCACCCCCTTCCGCCCTTGACGGGACTGGCATCCTCCGTTAGCGTCTCCGCCGCCATGAGTAAACCGCTCTTTGCCCTCCTTATTTTCCTTTTGCCCATGGCGTGGGCGGACGCCGCGATCGTTTACCGCCCGGACGAGGGGTGGAGCATCGAGGGCGAGGGAGGCGCCGCCGAGCAGTCGAAGAACGCGCAGGATCAACTGAACCGCGCCGAATCCTACGAAAACGCGGGCGACGCCAAGCGCGCGCTGGCCACTTACCGGGTGCTCGTGAAGAAATGGCCGAAATCGTTCTTCGCCCCAAAGGCGCAGTTGAAGGTCGCCATGCTGTCCGAGAAACTGGCGGATTACGAACACGCGTTCGACGCCTATGGCGTCTACATCAGCAAATACCCGAGGGGGGAAGACTTCGACAAATGCGTCGAATCCCAGTTCAGGATCGCAAAGCTCTATCTGGACGGCGTCAAGGTGAAGCTGCTCGGCATACCCATCGCCACGTCCATGACCCGCGCGGAGTCGATGTTCGGGGAGATCGTGAAGAACGCGCCGTTCAGCCCCTATGCGCCGCTGTCGCAATTCAACGTCGGCGTGGCGGATGAAAAACAGGGCAAATACCCCGAAGCGATCGCCGCCTACGAGGCGCTCCTGGCGAAATATCCGAGCGATCCCGTCACGGCGGACGCGCAGTACCAGATCGGCTACGTCCGGCTCCAGGCCATGCGCGACGGCTCGTATGACGACGCTTCCGCCACGAAGGCGCGCGAGGCGTTCGAAGACTTCATCCAGCGCTACCCGAACAGCGAGAAAGTCGCGCAGGCCAGGGAAAACCTCAACTCCCTGGGCGGCCACCAGACGGAGAACACCTTCGGCATCGCGAAGTTCTACGACAAGAAGAAGGACTACAAAGCCGCGGTCATTTATTACAACCAGGTCATCAAGGAAGAGCCGGGCTCCAGGCAGAGCGCCGAGGCGAAAGCCCGCATCGACGCCCTCCGCTCGAAGGTCGGGGACGCCGCGCTGAACCCCGCGCCCGCCCAGGCCGAGACCGGCCCGCGCGTGCAGGCGAACCGCAAGCTGCAGGCGCAGGTCGACACCGCCTCGCGTCCCGACTACCTGGGGCCGCCCGTCGCGGAGCCGGTCGAGACGCCTCCGCCGAAGCCGAAGGTCCGCACCTCGCCGCTCGATCTCGCTCCGCTGCCGCCCGTCGAGCCCGCGCTGCCCAGCCAATGAGGCGGGCGATTCTAGCCTGCGCGCTGCTGCTTTCCTCCTGCGCCGGGTACCGCATCGGCCCCGTGCAGCCGACCTTCATGAAGGGCGTCAAGACCGTCGCCGTGCCGCCGTTCAAGAACGAGACGCTCATCCCGCGCATCGAGGTCCTCGTCGCCAGTTCAGTCATCAAGGCCATCCAGCTCGACGGCACGTACGAAGTCGCCTCCGAGGACAACGCGGACGCCCTGGTCGAAGGGACGATCAAGCGCGTCACGCGCCAGCCCGCGCGCTCGCTCATAGGCAACGTCCTGGTCGCCACGGAGTATAACCTCGTCGTCACGCTTGAACTTAAGGTCGTAAAACGCTCGACCGGCGCCACGCTCGACCGGCGTCTCTTCAACGGCCAGACGAGTTTCTTTGTCGGCCAGGATGTCAACCAGGAGGAACGCCAGGCGCTCCCTCTCGCTGTGGAGGACGCATCCCGCGCCGCCGTCACCGCCCTCACCGAAGGGTGGTGAGCCGCCGTGCTTTCTCTCGTCGCAACCCCCATCGGGAACCTGGGCGACATAACCCTGCGCGCCCTCGAAACCCTCAAGGCCGCCGACATCGTCGCCGCCGAGGACACGCGGCATTCCGGCAATCTCCTGCGCCATTTCGGCATCGCGAAACCGCTGCTCAGTTACCACGAACATAATGAAGCCCGGCGCACCCAGGAACTCCTCGTCCATCTTCGGGAAGGCAAAAACATCGCGCTGATAACCGACGCCGGCATGCCCTCCATCTCCGATCCCGGCGCCCGCCTCCTGAACGCCTGCATCGAACACGGGCTGCCTTACACCGTCATCCCCGGCCCTTCGGCGCCGCCGGTCGCGCTCGCCGGCTCGGGGTTCCCCGCCGGAGCGTTCTATTACGGCGGCTTTCTGCCCGTGAAAAGCGGCGGACGCGAGCGCGAAGTCCTGGCCGCCATCGCCCGCGAGGAGACCTCCATCTTTTTCGAATCCCCGCATCGCCTCCTGAAAACGCTGGAAGTCTTCCGCCGGCACGCGCCGGAACGCCTCCTGTGCGTCGCCCGCGAGTTGACGAAACAGTTCGAGGAATTCCGCATCGGCGCCGCCGCCGCGCTGGCCGAGCACTACGCCGCGCACCCGCCGCGCGGGGAAATTACGCTCCTCGTGCGCGCGCGGGACTGAAAATCGCTGGCAAAAGGCGCGGCCATTCCTTACAAGAGTCGACGATGACCCCCACGCTGACCGTCGGCATGATCGGTTACAACTTCATGGGGCGGGCGCATTCCAATGCCTGGCGGCAGGCCCCGCATTTCTTCGATCTCCCCGCGAAGATCGAGATGAAAACCCTCTGCGGGCGTTGCGCTCCCGCCGTGGAAAAGGCCGCGGAGCGACTCGGCTGGGCGGAGGCCCGCACCGACTGGCGCGCGGTCGTCGAGGATCCGGACATCGACATCATCGACATCTCCACCCCGAACGACACGCACGCCCCCATCGCCATCGCCGCCGCGGAGGCGGGCAAGGCCGTGCTCTGCGAGAAACCGCTCGGCATGAACCTCCCTGAATGCGAGGCGATGACCGCCGCCGTCGAGCGGGCGAACGTCGTCAACATGGTCTGCCACAACTACCGCCGCATCCCGGCCGTCGCGCTGGCAAAACGGATGATCGACGACGGGATGCTCGGCGAGCGGATTTACCACTACCGCGCCCGCTACGCCCAGGACTGGCTGGCCGACCCCGATTTCCCGATCAACTGGCGATTGCGCTCCGAGTTCGCCGGCTCGGGCGCGAACGGCGACATCAACGCGCACATCGTCGACCTGGGGCGCTATCTGGTGGGCGAATTCGCGGAAGTCTGCGGCGTCATGGAAACGTTTGTAAAAGAACGCCCGCAAGGAACCGTCACCGTCGACGACGCCGTCTCCTTCATCGGGCGGTTCCGCAACGGCGCCGTGGCGAACCTGGAAGCGACCCGTTTCGCCCGGGGCCGGAAGAATACCATCGCGCTGGAAATCAACGGCAGCGGCGGTTCCCTCGCGTTCGATTTCGAGGACATGAACCGCCTCCGTTTTTATGACGCGGGCGATCCGCCGCAAGCGCGCGGATTCCGCGACATCCTCGTCACCGAGAGCGTCCACCCTTACATCGGGGCGTGGTGGCCGCCGGGACATATTATTGGTTACGAGCACACGTTCGTGCATACTTTCGCCGATTTCATCAAAGCGGTGGTTGAGGGGAGCAGCGTCCAGCCGGTCTTCGCCGACGGCCTTGAAAACGAACGCGTCCTCTCCGCCGTGCAGGAAAGCGCCAGGAGAAAAATATGGATAACAGTCGATTCCACGAAAAAGTAGCCATCGTAACCGGAGCGGGGAGGGGCATCGGGCATTCCATCGCCCTCCGTTTCGCCGGGGAGGGGGCGAAGGTCGCAGTCGTCAGCCGCACCGAGGCCAACGCCTCCCGCACCGCCGACGAGATCAACGCGCGCCACGAAGGCCGCGCCAAAGCCTATGCCGTGGACGCCGCGGATCACAAAGCCGTCGGGGCGGTGTGCTCCCGGATCCTCGCGGATTTCTCCAAGGTGGACATCCTCGTCAACAACGCGGGCCTCACGCGCGACGGCCTCAGCATGCGGATGTCGGTCGAGGACTGGGACATCGTTATCGAGACGAACCTGCGGGGCGCGTTCAATTTCATCCAGGGCGTCTTGCGGCCCATGTTGAAGCAGCGTTCCGGGCGCGTCATCAACATCAGTTCCGTGAGCGGATTGACCGGCAACGCGGGCCAGGCCAACTACGCCGCGAGCAAGGCCGGCCTGCTCGGGCTGACCAAGTCGCTCGCGCGGGAGCTTGCCAGCCGCCACATCACCGTCAACGCCGTCGCGCCGGGGTTCATCAAGACCGACATGACCGATGTGCTGCCGGAAGCCTCGAAGATCGCGGTGCTGGGCCAGATACCGCTCGGGAAATTCGGCGAACCGGAAGACATAGCCGCCGCCGTGGCCTTCCTCGCCTCGGACGAAGCCAAATTCATCACCGGCCAGTGCCTCACGGTCGATGGCGGCATGGTAATGTAATGAACCTGTATCTTCTCCGCCACGCCGACGCCATCGACCAGGCCGAAACCGACGTCGCCCGCTATCTCACCGACAAGGGCGTCTCCCAGGCCAAGGCGGTCGGCCGCTTCTGCCGCGACCGGGGCATCGTGCCGGACATCATCCTCACCAGCCCGTATCGCCGCGCCGAGCAGACCGCGGAGATCGTCGCGAAGAAGATCGGCTCCTCCGAAGTTCTCGTCGTCCCTTTCCTTGGTTCCGGCATGGAACCCGCCACGGCCCTTAGGGAACTGGAGCCTTATATCCGGTGCGCGGGCGTCATGCTCGTCGGCCATGAACCCGACTTCAGCCTTCTCGCCGCGACGCTTCTCGGCCTGCCGCAGGCGCGGAGACTGCATCTCCGCAAGGCCTCGCTCACTCTCCTGGAAACCGAGCGCCTGGCGCCGGATTCCGCCACCCTGCACTTTAGCCTTCCGGTGAGGTTCCTATGAAGCCCGGAGTCATTCGCACCAATTCGTTCGTCGTCGACGCCGCGAACGTCATCGTGGAAAGCGTGCAGGCGGCGATCGCCGCGCGGGGGTGTTTCCGGATCGCCCTGAGCGGCGGCAACACGCCGCGCCTCGTCTTCCAGCGGCTCGCGGAGATCGGCTCCGAACTGGAATGGGAGAAGATATTCATCACCTTCAGCGACGAACGCTGCGTGCCGCCCGAGGATGAAAAGAGCAATTTTCGCATGGCGAAACTCGCGCTGCTCGACAGGGTCCCGGTCCCCGCCGCGAACGTCCTCCGCATCCGCGGCGAACTCGCCCCGGAGGAAGCGGCCGCCGCGTACGAGGCGCGGCTCGCGGAGAAGGCGCTCGCCTCCCGCGAACCGCGTTATGTTCACGATCTCCTGCTGCTCGGCCTCGGCGAGGACGGCCACACCGCCTCCCTTTTCCCCGGCACGGAAGCGCTGAAGGAGACCAGGCGCAACGTCGTCGCGAATCACGTCCCGCAACAGTCCTCGAACAGGATCACCTTCACCTATCCGTTGATAAACGCCGCGCGGCACGTTTGTTTTCTTGTCAACGGCGCGGGGAAAGAGAAGATCATCGCCGAAATACTGGCCGGCTCGACCGCCTACCCCGCCGCGCGCGTGAAACCCGAGCGCGGCAGATTAACCTGGCTCCTTGGCTCGTGAAGCTCTTCCTCATCGTTCTCCTGACCCTGTGCATCCTCCCGAGCGCTCCCGCCGCGGATAAGAAGCCGAGGCCCGGCGCGTCCCCCACCGCGACGCCGGATGACAGAGTGGCCTTCCACGGCGTCATCGTCGCGTTCTCGAAATCCGCGCAAACCTTCACCCTCAGAGGGAAAAAGGGCCTTCTCGTCTATGTCATCACCGACGCCACGAAAATAGCCAAGGGTACCGCCGAGGGATCGCTGGAGGACCTCGCGCCCGGCGTCTATGTCCGGGGCGCCTCGCGCCGCACGGGCGACGGCGCCTTCATCGCCCTCACCGTCAAGACCGAACCGAAATGAGAGCCACCGTCATCGTCATGCCAAAGGAAAGCGTGCTCGACCCCCAGGGAGTCGCCGTGCGCGAAGCCATCAAACACCAGGGCCTTCAAGGGGTGAAGGAAGTCCGCATCGGCAAATTCATGGAGATCGAACTGGAATCCGGCGCGGACGAAAAGGACCTGCACGCCGTCTGCCGCGACCTTCTTTCCAATCCCGTCATCGAGGATTACCGGCTCCAGGTTCATCCATGAGATGTGCGGTCGTCAGGTTTCCGGGATCGAATTGCGATCAGGATTGCTACCGCGTCCTGCGGGAGGCCTGCGACACCGACTACGTTTGGCACAAGGAAACCTCCGTCGCGGCTTATGATCTTATCGTCCTGCCAGGCGGCTTTTCCTATGGCGACTACCTGCGTTGCGGGGCCATCGCGCGATTCTCGCCCGTCATGCGCTCCGTCATCGAGGAGGCGGGCAAGGGAAAGCTCGTCCTCGGCATCTGCAACGGCTTCCAGATTCTCTGCGAAGCGCGGCTGCTCCCCGGCGCGCTCATCCGCAACGCCTCCCTCCATTTCATCTGCCGGCGCGTCACCGTCCGCGTCGAGAACATGGACACGCCTTTCACCAACGCCGGCACGACCGGCGCGCTGCTTGAACTGCCCATCGCGCACGGCGAAGGCAACTACTTCGCGGACGAAGAGACCCTCCGTTCCCTGGATCGCCACCGCCAGGTTCTTCTCCGTTACGCCGACGCAGCCGGCCGGGCCTCGGCGGAAGCCAACCCCAACGGCTCGGCTCGCAACATCGCGGGCGTTTGCAACCGCCGGCGAAACGTCTTCGGCCTCATGCCTCACCCGGAGCGGGCGTCCGATCCGCGGCTCGGCAGCGTGGACGGCAAAGTGATCTTCGAGTCCATCCTGCAAAATGGCTGACCTGACCGACGAGGAATTCGACCGCATCCGGCAAATCCTGGGCCGCGAGCCCAACCACACGGAGACCGGCATCTTCTCCGTCATGTGGAGCGAGCACTGCTCGTACAAGAACTCCCGCCCCGAGTTGAAGAAATTCCCGACCGAAGGGCCGCGCGTCCTCGTCAAGGCGGGCGAGGAAAACGCGGGCGTCATCGACATCGGCGGCGGCTGGGCGGTTGCGTTCAAGATGGAAAGCCACAACCACCCGAGCGCCATCGAGCCGTTCCAGGGCGCGGCGACCGGCGTGGGCGGCATCATCCGCGACATTTTCACGATGGGCGCGCGCCCCGTCTTCAGCCTGAATTCCCTCCGGTTCGGCCCGCTTTCCAGCGCGAAAAACCGGCGGCTGTTCGCGGGGGTCGTGGCGGGCATCGCGCATTACGGCAACTGCATCGGCATCCCCACCATCGGCGGCGAGATTTATTTCGACGAATCGTACGAGGGCAATCCGCTCGTGAACGTCTTCTGCCTCGGCGTCCTGCGCCACGAGGAGATCGCGCGCGGCGCGGCCACCGGCATCGGGAACCCCGTTTTCTACGTCGGCTCGGAGACCGGGCGCGACGGCCTGGCGGGCGCGGCGTTCGCTTCGCGGGAGTTGAGCGAGGCGTCGCGGCGGGATCGCCCCGCGGTGCAGGTCGGCGATCCGTTCAAGGAAAAGCTGCTGCTCGAAGCGTGCCTGGAATTGCTGGAGAGCGGCTGCGTGGCGGGCATCCAGGACATGGGCGCGGCGGGCCTGACCTGTTCGACGTGCGAAACGGCGAGCCGCGGCGGCACGGGCGTGGAGATCGACCTGGCGCGCGTGCCCGTGCGCGAACGCGGCATGACGCCGTATGAAATCATGCTGAGCGAATCGCAGGAGCGGATGCTCATCATCGTCAAGCGCGGCGAAGAGGAGCGGGTGAAGAGCATCTTCGAGAAATGGGACCTGCCTTACGCGGACATCGGGCGCGTGACCGGCGACGGCATGATGCGGGTGCTGAACAACGGAGAAGTGGTGTCGGAAATCCCGGCGAGAAAGCTGGCCGAGGAAGCGCCCGTCTATCACCGCGAAGCCGCGCCGAAAGCGCCCCCCGCGCCCCTTGAAAACCCGCCGGAGGCCGATCCGCAAACGGTTCTTCCCCGGCTGCTTTCCCATCCCGCCATCGCGTCGAAGAACTGGGTTTACAGCCAGTACGACCACACCGTGCGCGCGGGAACCATCGTCGCGCCCGGTTCGGACGCCGCCGTTTTCCTCATCCGGGAGGCGGACAAGATCGTCGCCGCGACCACGGACTGCAACGCGCTTTTCTGCGCGCTGGATCCCCGCGGGGGCGCGCGCCTCGCGGTGGCGGAAGCCGCGCGGAATCTCGCTTGCGCGGGCGCGACGCCCCTGGCGGTGACGGACAACCTCAACTTCGGCAATCCGTACAAGCCGGAGAATTTCTGGCAGCTTCGCGAAGCGGTGGAAGGCCTGGCGGAGGGATGCCGCGCCTTCGACGTGCCCGTGACGGGCGGAAACGTCAGCCTGTACAACGAAAGCCCCGCGGGCGCCATCGACCCCACGCCGACGGTTGGAATGGTGGGCCTCATCGAGGACGAGCGGCACATCACAACCCAGGCGTTCAAACAGGCGGGCGACGTCATCCTCCTACTCGGCGGCGAGGGGAGCGAACTCGGCGGGTCGCATTACCTGAAGGTCATCCACGGGCTCAAGGCGGGCGTGCCTCCGCGCATGGATTTCGTCCGCGAAAAAAGCGTGCAGGCCGCGGCTCTCGCCCTCATCCGTTCCGGTTTTGTGAAGAGCGCGCACGATTGCTCGGAAGGCGGCCTCGCCGTCGCGCTGGCGGAATGCTGCATCTCCGGGAAAAAGCCGCTCGGCGCCCACGTCCAACTAAGCGAAGCCACTCCGCGGGTTCTTTTTAATGAATCGGCCTCGCGCATCCTCCTGTCGGTGGCTGGGAACTCCGCGGCCGCGGCGCTCGCTCTGCTGGAGTGGCGGGGCGTGCCGGCGCGGCGGATCGGCGTTGTGGGCGGCCCGCGCCTCGTCATCAATGAATTTAGCTGGGAGGTGGCGGAACTTTACAAAGAGTGGTATTCTGCAATCGGTGATCTTATGTCCTCCTAGGCTGCCGGCTACCTGAACCGTGGAAGACTCCTACAAGCCCAGGGACGAATGCGGCGTCTTCGCCATCCACGGCCATCCGGACGCCGCGGTGCTGACATGCTGCGGACTCTTCGCCCTCCAGCATCGCGGGCAGGAGAGCGCGGGCATCGTCAGTTCCAACGGCCCGCGGAGTCCGTTCGCCCTGCATCGAGGCATGGGCCTCGTGCCGCAGGTCTTCACGCCCGGGGACCTGGATCGTTTGAAGGGGACGCGCGCCATCGGGCACGTCCGTTATTCGACGACCGGCTCCAGCAACATCAAGAACGCCCAGCCGCTCTATGCGGATTGCCGGCGCGGCCAGCTCGCCATCGGCCATAACGGGAATATCGTCAACGCCGCGCTTCTCCGGGAGGAACTGGAACAGCGCGGGGCCATCTTCGAGACCACGGTGGACAGTGAAATCTTTCTCCATCTCCTCGCCCAGCCTTCGGGGGCCAACACCGTCCTTTCCGCCTTGCGCCGGGTGGAGGGCGCGTTCTCCGTCGTTCTCATGAGCGAGACGGAGATCATCGGTTTTCGCGATCCGCAGGGCTTCCGGCCCCTCGTCCTCGGCAAGCTGGACGGCGCTTACATCCTCTCTTCGGAGACGTGCGCCTTCGACCTCATCCACGCCGAATTCATCCGCGAGATCGAGCCGGGCGAAGTCGTCATCATCAACGACCAGGGCATCCGCTCCGAGTTTCCCTTCCCGCTGGAGAGGGAGTCTTTCTGCATTTTCGAATACGTCTATTTCGCGCGCCCGGACAGCGTGCTGCGCGGCGTCAACGTCAACAAAGCCCGCTCCGCGATGGGCCGCGAACTGGCGCGGCTGCACCCGGTCGAGGCGGACATCGTCGTGCCGGTGCCGGATTCGGGCATCTACGCGGCGCTCGGGTACAGCCACGAGGCGGACATCCCGTACGAGCCGGCTTTCGTGCGCAACCACTACATCGGCCGCACCTTCCTCCAGCCGACGCAGATGACGCGCGACTTCAACGTCCGGGTGAAGCTGAACCTCATCAAGGAATCCGTGCGGGGCAAACGCGTGGTCGTCGTCGATGATTCCATCGTCCGCGGCACCACGGCGCGCGCGCGCGTGGTCAATCTGCGCGAGGCCGGCGCGAAGGAAGTCCACATGCGGATCAGTTGTCCGCCGCACAAGTTCGCCTGCCATTACGGCATCGACTTCCCCGATCCCGCCAACCTCCTCGCCAACCAGTATTCGACCGAGCAGATACGGGAATACCTCGGCGCGGACAGCATCGGCTATCTCGACCTCGAAGGGATGATCCGCGCCACGGGCTTGCGGGCGAACTCCTTCTGCCTGGCGTGTTTCAACGGCGATTACCCCGTTCCGTTCGACCCCCGGTTCCACAAATTCATCATGGAACGCCGCCAGGGCCGCTCGAACCTCCTCGTGGAATCCGACCAGCCCGTCCTCTTCGCGGACCTCAAATGAAGAGCGCCTACGCCCGCGCGGGCGTCGACCTAGCCCTTGCCAATTCCCTGAAAGGGCGCATCCAGCGCCTCGTCCGGGCCACGCACGGGCCGGAAGTGCTCGGGAAAATCGGCGGCTTCGGCGGCTTGTTCCGGGCGGATTTCAAGGGCGCGCCCGTCCTCGTCTCCAGCGTGGACGGCGTCGGCACGAAATTAAAGGTCGCCTTCGCGATGAACCGGCACGACACCGTCGCCCAGGACCTCGTCAACCATTGCGTCAACGACATCGCCGTCCTCGGCGCGCGCCCGCTTTTTTTTCTCGACTATATCGGCGCGGAGAAACTGGAACCCGCCGTCTTCGATGCGCTCCTTTCCGGTTTCTCGCGCGCGTGCAAGGCCGCGGGCTGCGCTCTCATCGGCGGCGAAACGGCGCAGATGCCGGGCATGTACAAGCGCGGCGAATACGACCTCGCGGGCTGCATCGTCGGCGTCGTCGACCAAAAGAAAATCCTCGACGGGAAAAAAATCGGCCCCGGGGACGCCGTGGTCGGCATCCCCTCCAACGGCCTGCACACCAACGGCTACTCCCTCGCGCGGAGGATATTCAAGAATGTAAAACTCGATGAGAAACTTCCCGGCTTGAAATTGACCCTGGGCGGGGAACTGTTGCGGGTGCATCGCAACTACCAGCCGTTGCTCGCCTCGCTGCGTCCCATGCTGAAGGGCGCGGCGCACATCACCGGCGGCGGCCTGGTCGATAATCTGGACCGCGTCCTCCCGCCCGGCTGCGACGCCGTCATCGAGACGCGCCGGTGGAAGCGGCCCGCCATTTTCCGCATCCTGCAGGAGCGCGGCAAAGTCGCCGGCGCGGAGATGTATCAGGTCTTCAATATGGGCGTCGGGATGGCCCTCGTCGTTTCCGCGGCGGACGCGCCCGCCGTCGCGCGGCGCGTCCGCGGCTGGGTCATTGGCTCCATCGCGCGGGGCGCAGGGAAGGTCCGCATAGTCTGAAAGGCGATACAGGCGATGGAAGACTACCCCCTCAAAACAAAGAAAGGCATCTGGAATATCGGGCTGAAAGCCGGGCTTTTGGGCGCGTTCCTATTCGGCATGCGCTATGCCTTGCGCCGCCCGCTGCAATGGCCGGTGCCCGACACCATATCCCCGGCGATCTTCGCCACCAAGGTGCTCCACACCAGCACGGGCCAGATCGTTTACCACGAGTCCGGCGGCGGCCAGCCGCTTCTTTTTGTTCACGGCGTTTACCCCGGCGCCTCGTCGTACGAATGGTCGAAGATTTATCCCGAATTCGCGGGGCGGTTCCGCGTTCTCGCGCCGGACCTGATCGGCTGCGGCGAGTCCCAGCGGCCCAAGGCCCGCCTGTTCGCCGCGGATTACGTCCGGATGCTCGCGGATTTCATCCACGCCACGTGCGGCCAGGAACGCCCCATCGTCATTGGAAGCGGCTTGGGCGCCGGGTTCTGCGTTTACCTCGCGAGCCAGCACCCGGAACTCGTTTCGCGGCTCATCCTTTTCATGCCCACCGGGCAGCGCAATCTCGGGCGCCGGCGCCTCTCCTGGGGTACGGCGCTGGCCAGCCGCATCCCGTTCGTGAACCGGCTTTTCTATCGCAACTACCACGTCACACGGACGGCCGTGCGCCTGTGGCTGACCCAGCAGGCCTTCGTAGACCCCGGCCTCGTGACGGAGGAGATGGTCGAAGTCCTCACCACCTGCGGCAGGCAATACGGCGCGGAATACTCCATCCTGAATCTTTTCAGCGGCCGGCTCAGTTTCGACCTGGAGGCGCGGATGAAGATGCTCACGCAACCCGTCGCCCTCCTGTGGGGCGACCAGGCGGGATTTCCGCGGCTGGAAGGCGCGTACCGGCTGCAACCCTCCATCCGCAACTGCACCCTTCTCATCCTGGAGAAGACCGGTCCGCTCGCCCCGCTGGAAGCGCCCGCGCGGCTGCTGGAAGTGTTAAACACCCAGTTGGACGGCGAACTGGGCGTTTTCAAAGTTGTCTGAAGAGAATCTCGCTTGTCACCGTCTTCTCTTTGCGGTAATTAGCTGTGAATAACTAGCGTATGAGGCCATTATTTCTGACTGTTCTCCTGGGTTTTGCCCTTTGTGTATTTACCGCGTGTTCGGATACCGACCAGCCGCATAAGAAGAAGGGCGCCGGGTACCACGGCCCGAATCAAGAGACCGAATATCCCCCCGAACCGGCGGCGCCGTCCGTCTCCAATCCGGACAACGGCGAGCCGCATGAACCGGCCGTCTCCTCCTCCACTCCCGAGCCGCAGCCTCCGCAGCCGAGTCCTTCGCCGTCGCCGAAAAAGGATTATGCTTACGGCATCCCGGTGCCCGGCAAGACCGGTTTTGTCACCAGCCCGTATATGCCCAACGCGGGTTATGTCGACGTGCGCGGCTACCCGCCCGGCACCGAGGTGAAAGACCCCTATTCCCAGAAAATCTTTCTGGTGCCGTAGCCAGTCTCCCGCCGTTGGCGGGCCAGCGCGCGAGTTCCGATGGCGAATTGGAAAGTTAAAAGGGCGCCCGTCATTCAGGGCGAGATAACCGTTCCGGGCGACAAGAGCATCTCGCACCGCGCGGTCCTCATCGCCGCGATGTCCAACGGCGAGTGCGTCATCAACGGCTTCCTAGCGAGCGAGGATTGCATGCGCACCGTGGACGCCATGCGCGCCCTCGGCATCGAGATCGAAAACCCCGAGCCCTCGACCCTCATCGTCCGCGGCCGCAAACGCCGGTTTACCGCGCCCCTGGCGGATATCGACTGCGGCAACTCCGGCACCACCATGCGGCTGCTTTCCGGCATCCTCGCCGCGCAGCCGTTCCGTTCCCGGCTCGTCGGCGACGCCTCCCTTTCCCGGCGTCCGATGAATCGCGTCATCGACCCGCTGGTGGAAATGGGCGCCGCGATCCATGCCGAGGGCGACAAGGGCCGCCCGCCGCTCGTCATCGAAGGCGGCAAGCTGCGGCCCATCCAGTATTTCATGCCCGTCGCCAGCGCGCAGGTCAAGAGCGCCATCCTGCTCGCGGGCCTGTATGCGAAGGGCAAGACCACCGTCACCGAACCCGTCCAAAGCCGCGACCATACCGAGCAGATCCTTCGCTACTTCCTCGTTCACCCGCAGCAGGACGATCTCAGCGTCTCCATCTTTGGCGAACAGACCCCCGAGTCGCGGGACTTCACCGTCCCGGGCGATGTCTCAAGCGCCGCTTTCTGGCTCGTGGCCGCCGCCGCGCAGCCGCACTCCGACCTGCTGGTGCGCAACGTCGGCCTCAACAAAACGCGCACGGGCATCCTCGCCGTCCTGGTCCGCATGGGGGCGCACTACAGCGAGATCATCGAGGAGTCCGACCAGGGCGAACCGCGCGGAAGCATCGAGATAAAGGGCGCGCCGCTGAAAGGGACGGAAATCCGCGGCAAGGAGATACCCAACGTCATCGACGAGCTGCCGATCCTGGCGATCGCCGGGGCGCTGGCCCGCGGCAAGACGACGATAGCCGACGCGGGCGAATTGCGGGTGAAGGAATCCGACCGCATCGCCGCCATCGCGAAAAATCTGCGCGCGATGGGCGGCAACGTCGCCGAGACCGAGGACGGGCTGGAAATAACCGGCGGCGTCCCGTTGCAAGGCGCGCGGGTCAGCAGCTACGGCGACCACCGCATCGCGATGGCGTTCGCCATAGCCGGCCTTTTTGCCGAGGGCGAGACCATCGTCGAGGATATCGATTGCGTCGCCACGTCCTACCCCGAGTTTTACCAGACGCTCGAAAAGCTTTCCCAGGTTCATTCCGGCCCCCCGCCGACCCATGTCATCAGTTCCATCCCCGTCCGGCATTAGAGCGTGCGCCCTGCGCGGCGTTGTAGAGGCGGCTGTGCGGGCCGCCTCCAGACCTTTGGGCGGCTGTGCCCGCCGCCCCTACAACCACGAGCGGGCGCGCTCCAGGGACTAAGGCCAATGGGCGCCGTTTACAGCGTCGGTTACAACCTCTCCAAGCTGCTGGCTTACGGCTACTTCTCATTCCGCGTCGTCCATCGGGAACGGATCATCGAAAGCGGCGGCGCGCTCCTTGCGATGAACCACCAGAGCTTCCTGGATCCGCCGCTGGCGGGCATCTGCTGCCGCCGGCAAATCCATTACCTGGCGCGGCGCAGCCTGTTGAAATGGCCGATCCTCGGGCCGATTTTCCCGAAGCTGAATGTCATCCCCGTCGACCAGGAGCGCGCGGACATGAGCGCCTTGAAAGCCGTCATCCGGCTCGTCAAGGCGGGGAATTGCACCGTCATCTTCCCCGAAGGCTCGCGCACGCCGGACGGCACGCTCCAGCCGGCGCAGCCCGGCCTGGGCCTCGTCATCGCAAGGACGCTCGCGCCCATCGTCCCGATGCGCATCTTCGGCGCCTATGAAGCCTTCGCGCGCGGCAGCAAGTACCCGAAGCCGCATCCCATCACCATCGTCGTCGGCGAACCGCTCTATTTCACCGAGACCGACCTTGCGGGCTCGGGGCGCGATCTTTACCAAAGCTTGAGCCAGCGCGTCATGGACCGGATCGCCGCCATCGAGTACGAGCGATGAGCCGCCACGGCCCCGAAGTTCTCGGCGCGCGATGGGCCGCCGGCCTTGGCGGCGCGCTGCTGCTGGGGTTCGCGGCCGTCGCGGCGTTCGGCGTTTATGACAAGTCGCGGCTGGCCTCGCTCGAAACCGTTTCCGAGCCGACCGCCGTCGGCGACAAGGCGTTCGTCGCTCCCGCGTCGAGGGAAGTGGGAGTGACGGTCCTGACCTGGAACGGCGTTCCGCTTCGTCTGGCCGAATTGAAAAACGTCGCGACCCCCGATTCCGGCATGACGAAGGCCGGCGTGGACGACACCCGTGCGTTCACTATCTACAAATCCTCCGCGGCGGGCGATCCCGCTTTTTACCTCAAGGCGCGCGATGACGAGTTTCTGAAAGTCCTCAAGCAGTGAGGCGGGCCGCCCGCTGCCGGTTCATGTAGACTTTGCAGATGCTCTTTATCCTCGTGAGGATGTAATAGACCGTCTGGCTGCGGATGCGCACCAACTGGCCGCCGACGATCTTGGGGACGAAATCCGCGGGCAGATCGAATATTTCCGGCAGGGTGCAATTCTCCAGCCCCTTGCAAAGGATCGAGGTCATGGCCTTGGTGAGCGTCTGCACTTGCGGGCCGAGCGCGATGCGGAAGTGCGCGCGCTCTTCGTCGTCCACCTTCAGGAAAACGCCGACTGTGTCCGTGCATTCCTCGTCCTTGCGGATGTCTTCGAGGTCGAAGGCCTCGCCTTCCCTGGGCTGGCAGCGGGCCGCGCCTTCCGCGTAGTCGATGAGCAGGCCGCGCCTCTCTTCCTCCGGCAGGGACTCAAAGAGGCCGATGATGCCCTCGAGTTTTTTTGGATAGGACACTAACTCCGTTCGATGGGAGACCGGACGCGGTTGCCCCATTCCGTCCAGGACCCGTCGTAGTTGCGGACGGTTGGATAACCGAGCAGGTAGCTCAGGACGAACCATGTGTGGCTGGAGCGTTCGCCGATGCGGCAATAGGCGACGATGTCGTCCTCTTTTTTGAGGCCGATCTCCCCTTCGTAAATCTTCCGCAGGTCTTCGGCGCTCTTGAATGTGCCGTCATCGTTGGCCGCCCTTTTCCACGGAACGCTTTTCGCGCCGGGGATGTGGCCGCCCCGCAGCACGCCTTCCTGCGGATATTCCGGCATGTGCGTTATATCGCCCTTGTATTCGCCCGGCGAACGGACGTCCACCATCGGCTTCTTCGCCCGGCTGTGCGCGAGCGCCTCGTCGTAAAACGCGCGGATGTCGTCGTCGTGCCTGCGCGCCGGCGCCGGGTATTTCGCGTGCGGATACGACGGCTTTTCGCGCGTGAGCGGACGGCCTTCGGCGATCCATTTGTCGCGGCCGCCGTTGAGGATTTTCACCTTCTCGTGGCCGAACAGACGGAAGGCCCAGAGCGCGTAGCAAGCCCACCAGTTCGATTTATCCCCGTAGAAAACGCACGTCGTGTCGGGCGCGATGCCGTTGCGTTCGCACATCGCCGCGAAGGCCTCGGGCGAGATGTAGTCGCGGATGACGTGGTCCTGCAAATCCTCGCGCCAGTCGATGTGGACGGCGCCGGGTATGTGGCCGGTATCGTAGAGCAGGACGTCTTCGTTGCTCTCGATGATGCGGACTTCGTTGCCGTGTTCCGCCAGCCAATCGGCGCTGACGAGCACTTCGGGGTGGGCGTATTGCTTGGGATCATTCATGGGATTGCCAGTCTACATTATAATGGGCCGCCGCTCAAGTCGCCGCCAATTCCTGTTTGGCGGGCGAATCCTGCGCCAGCCCGCGGGAGACGGATTCCGCCAGCCGCCTCACAAGCGAGGCGCGGGTTCTGTCCAGCAGGAAGACGAGCTTCAACTTTGAGTCCGCGCGGTAAAGGACGAGGTTTTCGCTCAGGAATTTCGGCTCGCGCGCCGCCTTGCAGCCGGTGATGTCGAATGTTTTGGCGTACGTCGCAAGGCCGCGTTCCGCGACGAAGTGGATTTCCTTCGGGCTTTCGACGGTCGAGATGAGGTATCCGAAAAGATTCCCGGGAAGCCCTTTTGAACTGACGCACGGCACGGCCCATTGGATGCGCTCGCCAAGAATGTTCAGGCGATGGAACAGGATGTCATGGTCCGGCGGCAAATCGACGGGCAGGGGCTTCTCGGCTTCGTCGCTCGCGGGGGCGTTGAGTTTTTTCCAGATGAGCCAGAACTTCACCCGGAGCGCCCGGATGATCCTTGGCGCGAAGTAGAGCACGGCCGCCAGCAGGGTTGCAAAAACCCCGAGCGCCGCCGCGGGGTTGTAATGGAGGAGCGCCAGCCCGCCGAGAACGCCCGCGTCTTCCGTGAGGCTGAGGCCGATATTTGAAAACGGTTCGGGGGAGCCGTTCGCGACGAGGCGCGTGCCCGCTTTCAAGCCGTGCGTCACGAGCGCCACGCTCCCGGCCCCCAGCGCCACGAGCACGTCGAACACGGGGCTTGTCGGCCCGAGGACGCGGATCGCCAGCAATGCGCCGCCGATCGGCCGGATGACGGTATGGATCGAGTCCCACAAGGAATCGACCCACGGCGTTTTGTCGGCGAAGAATTGTATGAAATAGAGAGCGCCGGCGAGCGCGATGACGGCGGGATGCGCCAGCGCTTCCAGCCCCTGGTATTGCGGCGCCAGCGTTATCCAGTGCTGCTGGATGGAAAGACCCGTGGCGAATACAGTGAGGTAAAGGTTGATGCCAGAAAGGCTGGCCAACCCCAGCGCCACCCCAAGTAGCCGTAGCTGTTCCATTTAAGAGATAAGGGAAATATCCCGGTTGGCGCTCCCGCGATCAAGGGGAAATATTTTCCCCCGCCAGCCGCAACAGACGCAGCACTTCGTCATCGCCGACCTGGGAGAAATCCCGGTAATATTCGCCCACGGCGCCGAACAGCGACGGAGAATGGAGGGCCACGACTTCATCCGCCTCCCGCGAGACGCGCGCGATCGCTTCCGCCGCGGCGACGGGAACCGCGAGGATGCGCCTGGCGGGCAGCGCCGCTTCGAGGGATTTAAGCGCGGCTTCCGCCGTCGCGCCCGTCGCCAGGCCGTCGTCGACCACGATGAGCGTCTTGCCGGCAAGCTCCCGCGGCTCGCAGCCATAGCGCGCCATGCGCCGCGCAAGCGCCTCCCGCTGCTGTTGCACGGCGCCGGCGATGTACTCGCGGGAGACGGAAAGCCGCGCGACGCTTTCCTCGTCAAGAACGAAATTCCCCAGCGCGTCGACCGAGCCGATGGCGAACTCCGGGTTTCCCGGCGCGCCGATCTTATGGGCGAGGCAGACATCGAGGGGCGCGTGCAAGGCCCTGGCGACCTCGAAACCGACCGGAACGCCGCCGCAAGGTATGGCGAGGATGACGGCGGCCTCCCCCTTGAAACGGGCGAGCGCCTCCGCCAGGTTCCGCCCGGCTTCCGCTCGATTCTGGAACACCATTATTCCTTGCCTTCTTCCTTGCCTCAGGCCCGGCCAGCCCCTAAAACACATCTCGCGTCATGGTTCACCACATCGTCCTTTTCAAGCTCAAGCCCGAAGTCACCCCCGAGAAGCTGGAGGAGATGATGCTGAATACGCGGATAAGCCTCCTGAAAATCCCCGAGGTTCTCAGCATCAAGTGCGGCAAGCAGATCGACCCCGCGGGGGAATGGCCGTTCTTCATCGCGATGGATTTCGAGACGATGGACAAGATGGCCGATTACAAAGAGGACTCCATCCATATCAAATACCTCGCCGACGTCATCGCGCCCCACACGTCGGAGAGCCTTACTCTCGATTACGAAACCGATCCCGGCAAGGACGTCGCCTTTTCCTGAGCGCGCCGGACGATCGTCTCGTAAACCTTCTCGTACTGCTTCACGGCGGATTCCCAGGAGAAATCGCCGGCCATCGCGCGGTCGACCAGCGCGCCCCATTTCGCCTTGTCGGAGAAAAGCTTCCTCGCGCGGCCGATGACGTCCCACAGCGCTTCCGGTGAATAATCGAAAAAGAGGAACCCGTTCCCGCCGCCCGTGGTGGGATCGTAGTCCTGCACGATCTGGTAGATGCCGCCCGTCGCGCGCGCCAGGGGGATCGTCCCATACTTCAGGCTGTACATCGCCGTCAGGCCGCAAGGCTCGAAGTGCGAGGGGATGAGCACCGCGTCCGAGCCGGCTTCGAACAGATGGGCCGAGCGGTCGTCGAATCCTTTTCTGAACGCGAATTTCCCCTTGTGCTTTTTCTCGGCGATCAGGAGTTCCCGTTCGTAGGTGAAGTCGCCTTCGCCCAGGATGGCCAGGCGCACGTCGTCCGCCAGCAGCCGGTCCAGCAGCGGCAGGAGCAGGTCTATCCCCTTCTGTTCGGCCAGCCGGGTGACCATCGTGAAGACGGGCCCCGCGGGATTCGCCGCCAGGTCCAATTCCTTCAGCAACGCCTCCCGGCACGCGCGTTTGCCTTCCAGGGTTTTCGCGGTGTATTTCTTCGGGAGATTCGGGTCCGTGGCCGGGTTCCAGGCGGTATAGTCCGCCCCGTTCAGGATGCCCGTGAGGCGTCCCGCGTTCTCGCGCATCACCGCGTCGAGGCCGCCGCCGTATTCCGGCGTCTGGATGTCGCGGGCGTACGTCTCGCTGACGGTCGTTATGGCGTCGGCGAAAAGGATGCCCGCCTTCAGGAAGTTCAAGCGTCCGTAGAACTCGACTCCCGGTCCTGAAAAATAGGAGCCAGGCAGATTCGTCAACCCGAAGTCCACTCCCCAGAAACTCCCCTGGTAGGCCATGTTGTGGATCGTCATCACCGTCTGGAAAGGGAGCCTCTTCTCGCGGACAAACACGGGGGCGAGCGCCGTCTGCCAGTCATGCACGTGCACGATCTCCGGCGCGGGCGAGATGCGGGCCGCAAGTTCCACCACCGCTTTCGTGAAATAGATGAAGCGCTCCGCGTTGTCGTCGTAATCCCGCCCGCCCGCGCCGTAAAGGCTGGAGCGGTCGAAATATTCGTCCCGGCGCATGAGGAACACCTGCACGCCGTTGGGGGCCACGCATTCCAGTATCTCGGCGTCGAGACGCTTCGCGCCGACCTGGATCGTCACTTCCACCCCCGTGCTCTTGATCTTCAAGGCCGGGTTTTCCCGGATGCTCCGGTAGAAGGGGAGCGCCACGCTCACCTCATGTCCCAGCCTGTTCAACTCGGCGGGGAGCGCCTCCAGAACGTCGCCCAAACCCCCGGAACGCGCCAGCGGCGCCATCTCACTGCTCGCCATCAAAATCTTCATGCGGCTTTTATAGCAAGCCGGCGGCTCGCTGCCATCAATAAAACACGCTTGTCAAAGCGAACGGCGTTGCTACATTCGCCAAACCGCGAGGCTAAGGCCATGACTTTGGGAAACTTATTGACGGTAAACCAGATTGTACCAGAGATGGCGGCCACCGAGCGGTGGTCGGCAATCGTCGAATTGACCGACGTCCTCGTCGGCCTCGGCCGCATCAAGGCCCAGGACCGTGATGTCGTCCTCTCCGCTCTCCGCACCCGCGAGGAGACGATGAGCACCGGCATCGGCTTCGGCATCGCCATCCCGCACGCCTCCTCGGACAGGGTCTCGGACGTCGTGGCGGCCTTCGGCAGGTCGTCTTCCGGGATAGAGTTCGACTCGCTCGACAACGCCCCCGTCAAGTTCATCGTCCTCTTTATCGTCCCGAAGGACCAATTCCAGACCCATCTGCGAACCCTGGCCGCCATCGCGAAATTCCTCAATGACCGCGGCGTCCGCGACCGGCTTGCAACCGCCGGCGGCGCCGAAGAGATCCTGGGCATCTTCCAGGATTCCACACCCGCCAAGGCGTAAGGCGTGCCGACCGTCATCTCTCTCCTGGAGGAGAGGCTGCGCGCCGCTTTGGGAGAACCCGCCGAA
>JAJPII010000041.1 GCA_021324825.1 Spartobacteria bacterium
CGGACGGAGAAACTGGTCAAGATTTACGGTGGGCGGGCGGTGGTCAACGGCGTCGACATCAACCTGCGGAGAGGCGAGATCGTCGGCCTGCTGGGGCCGAACGGCGCGGGCAAGACGACCAGCTTCTATATGATCGTCGGCCTGGTGCGGCCCAACGGAGGGCGCGTCCTTTTCCAGGACCAGGATGTGACGAACCTGCCTATGTACCGTCGGGCGCGGATGGGGATGGGGTACCTGCCGCAGGAGGAATCCGTCTTCCGCAAACTCACGGTGCGCGAGAACATCATGGCGATCCTCGAAACCCAGCCGCTGAACCGGCGGGAGCGGGAAAGCCGCTGCGAGGAGTTGCTGACGCAGTTCGGCATCGAACACCTTTCGGACAATACGGCGCTGACCCTGAGCGGCGGCGAAAAACGGCGGCTGACCATCGCGCGCTCCCTCGTGACGCGGCCGAGCCTCCTCATGCTGGACGAACCGTTCAGCGGGGTCGATCCCATCGCCGTCTACGACGTGCAGCAGATCATTTCCAATCTGCGGGACACCGGGCTCGGCATCCTCATAACCGATCACAACGTCCGCGAGACCCTCTCGATAGTGGATCGCGCCTATCTCATTTCCGAAGGGAGGGTCGAGAGCGAGGGGTCCAAGGATTTCCTGATCAACGACCCGATCAGCCGCCAGCTTTACCTGGGAGAACGATTTAAAATGTAGCCCCCAAACGGAGATAACCATGCAAGTCGCAAACAAAAACCTGCCGATAAAAGTCACGGGCCGCCATGTAACGGTCACGGAGCCCATCAAGGAATACGCCTACAAACGGGTGGAAGGCGTCCACCTGGACTACCCCCGCATCATCGAGGCGCAGGTCATCCTGGACGTGCAGAAGTACCGGCAGACGGCGGAAGTGATCCTGCATTGCAGCAACCACATAACCATCGAGGCGAGCGCGGAGACCGACGACCTGTACGCCTCCATCGACCAGGCCGTGGACAAGATCGTGCAGCAGATGCGCAAGTACAAGACGAAGATCATGCGCCAGCACCGTCCGCGGCGGCAGGAAGTGCGCCATGTCGACGAGCACGTCCTCAGCGCGGAAGGCCTCGACCTCATCGAGGAAACCGAGCCGGCGGTCATTCATACGGAGAAATACCCGGTGAAACCGATGTTTGTCGACGAGGCCGTCCTGCAGCTCGAGATGTCCAGCCGCCAGTTCGTTGTCTTCCTCAACGCCAAGAGCGAGAAATTCAACGTCCTGTATCGACGCAAGGACGGCGATTTCGGCTTGATCGACCCCTCCTTTAGTTGAACCCAAACTTCCCCACCCTCACGGTCGGAGAATTCTTCACCAGGCATTCGGCCGGGCTGCAGATGAAACTGCTCGGCTCGGCGTCGGGATACCACCGGCGCATCCGGGAGCCGACCATCAACCGGCCCGGGCTGGCGCTCTCGGGATTTTACACTTATTTCGCGGAAAAAAGAATCCAGGTGCTTGGCGCCGCGGAGAGATCTTACCTGCGAAGTTTGAATGAAAAGCAGGTGCGCGAACGCAGCCGCACCCTCTGTTCCCGGCGCATCCCGTGCCTCGTTGTCTCGCGCGGCGGCAAGCCCCCCCGGGAACTTCTCGAAGAAGCCGGGAAAGCGCACATCTCCGTTTTCCAGACCCCGATGATAACGATGAAGTTCATCAATGCGGCCACCATCGCCCTGGAGATGGATTTCGCGCCCGTCTGTTCGGAGCACGGAAGCATGGTGGACATCCTGGGCGTCGGGACGCTGGTGCGCGGCTCCAGCGGCATCGGGAAGAGCGAATGCGTCCTGGGCCTCATCGAGCGCGGACACAGCCTTGTCAGCGACGACGTCACGCGGCTCCGGGCCTTCGAAGGCCGCGAATTGATCGGCGCCGCGCCCAACCTCACCCGCCACCACATGGAAGTCAGGGGGTTGGGCATCATCGACGTCACGGCGATTTTCGGCATCGGCAGCATCCGGACTGAAAAGCGTTTGGACTTGATTGTTACACTAAAAGATTGGCAGGACCTCGAAGAAGTGGATAGGATAGGCTTGGAACAGGAATACTATGAGATAATGGGCATCCTGGTGCCCCATATCACCATACCTGTCAGGGTGGGAAGGGACTTGGCGCGCCTGGTTGAGGTGGCCGCCCTGGATCAGAAATTGAAGGCGCTGGGCCAGAATAGCGCGATGCGATTTAACGAACGACTTTTGGAAGCGATGAAGAAAGACAGATAATGGGTTTATTAAGCCGGAAACCCGCCGTGGAACCGACGGAAAAAAAGTGGGTCAAGGAGTTGACGATCGTCAACAAACTGGGGCTGCACGCGCGCCCCTCGGCCATGTTCGTGAAGGTCTGCAACCGCTACAAGGCGGATATATGGGTGGAGAAGGACGGCGAATCGGTAAACGGCAAGAGCATCATGGGTTTGATGATGCTCGCCGCGGGGCACGGCTCGAAGCTGCGCGTCACCTGCGAGGGGATCGACGGCGAGAAAGCTCTGCAGGAAATCGAAGTGTTGATCCAAAGGCGCTTCGATGAAGATTAACCTCCCGCTCTCCATCCCTTCCAATGAAAGGGGACTCGTCCGCTCGGTCTCATGAGCGACGAAGCCCGGCCTGAAAAACGGTTTCACGGTGTCGGCGTATCGCCCGGCATCGCGCGCGGCAGTCTCGTCGTCTATCGCACCGAGGAGGAAGCCCCCCAGGCGCGGCATATCGAGGAGAGCGAGATCCCTTCGGAGATCGGCCGCTTCGAGACGGCCCTCATCGCCACGCGCAGCCAGATCCTGGAGATGCAGCAGAAGATCGCCGAAGCCATCGGCGCGAAGGACGCGGGCATCTTCGACGCCCATCTGCTCGTGGTGGAAGACCGCACCCTCATCGACGAAGTGCTGCGGACGCTCTCCCGCGACAAGCACAACGTGGAATACGTCTTCCAGCAGGTCGCCAACCGCTATTCCAAAACCTTGAGCGAGATCGACGACCCGTATCTGCGGGAGCGGGCGCTCGACATCCACGACGTGGCGCGCCGGGTCGTCCATAACCTGATGGGCAAATCCATCAAGACTCTCGCGGGCATCCATCACAAGCACATCCTCGTCTCGCACAACCTGACGCCTTCCGACACCGCGCAACTGAACCGCTCCCTGGTGCTCGGCTTCGCCACCGACGTGGGGAGCAAGACCTCGCACACGGCCATCATGGCCCGTTCGCTGAACATCCCGGCCGTGGTCGGCTTGCATGACGCGAGCGAAGCTCTCGTGACGGGCGACCAGGTCCTCCTCGACGGCTACAACGGCTTCCTCATCGTCAACCCGAGCGACCAGACCCTGTGGGAATACGGCGAACTGGAAGTCAAGATGGGAGCGGTCGAGGAAAAGTTGACCCAGTTGCGGGAGACGGCTTCGACCACGCTGGACGGCAGGCACATCACCCTGTCGGCGAACATCGAGCTGCCCGAGGACGTGGAAGCGGTCAAGAAATCGGGCGCGGAAGGCATCGGCCTGTACCGGACGGAATTCTGCTATCTGAACCGGACGGAGTTTCCGGGCGAGGAGGAGCAATTCGACAACTACCACCGCGTCGCCAAAGCCATCCTGCCGGAATCGGTCATCATCCGCACCCTCGATCTCGGCGGCGACAAGTTCACGGGGGTCATGGAGGCAGAGATCGAGTCAAACCCGTTTCTCGGGTGGCGGGCCATCCGCTTTTGCCTCGAAAAAGTCGATGTCTTCAAGATACAGCTTCGCGCGATCCTTCGGGCCAGCGCGCTCGGCAACGTGCGACTGATGTATCCCATGATCTCCGGCGTCGAGGAAATGCGGCGCGCCAACGCCATCCTGGAGGAATGCCGCCAGGAACTGCGCGCGGAAGGGGTCTTCTTCGATGAAAAAATGGAGGTCGGCGCGATGATCGAAGTGCCGAGCGCGGCCATCTCGGCGGACTTGATCGCGCGGGAAGCGGCCTTCTTCAGCCTGGGGACGAACGACCTCATCCAATACACCATCGCCATCGACCGCGTGAACGAGCGGATAGCCCATCTCTATGAACCGACGCACCCCGCCATCATCCGGCTCATCAAAACCACGGTGGACGCCGGGCACGCGCACGGGCGCTGGGTCGGGCTTTGCGGCGAGATCGCCGGCGAAGTCATCCTGACCCCGCTGCTGATCGGCCTCGGCGTCGACGAACTGAGCACCGGCGCCGCCCTGGTGCCGAGGGTCAAACGCGCCGTCCAGAGCCTGGATATGAACGTCTGCCGCCGGCTCGTGGAGGAAGTGTTGCAGTGCGACAGCTCGGACGTCATCCTCGCCAAGTGCGAGGAGGTCGCCAAGAGCCACTACCCCGATCTTCTCGGCTGACCTCTCGCTTGAAAGCGCAACGGATTATCGTGGCCGCCTCGGTGCTGGCGAGTGACTTCACGAACATCGCCGGGGAAGTGCGGCGCATCGAGGCGGCGGGCGCCGACTGGTTCCACCTCGACATCATGGACGGGCATTTCGTGGATAACATCTCCTTCGGCCCGGCGATGGTCGCCGCGGTCAAGAAATGCACCGCGCTTCCCGTCGACGTGCATCTGATGATCGAGCGCCCCGAGCATTACTTCGGGCGTTTCCAGGGCGCGGACAACATCACGATCCACGTCGAAATCGCCGGGGATGTCGCCGGGACGCTCCGCGCCATCCGCGCATCGGGGCGGACAGCCGGCCTCGCGTTGAGTCCCGACACCCCGTTTGAGAAAGTCGAGCCGTTCCTGGGCGGGATCGACCTCCTGCTGGTCATGACCGTGCGCCCCGGTTTCGGAGGCCAGAAATTCATGCCGGAGACGCTGGAAAAGATAACCGCCGCAGCCGAGTGGCAACGCCGGCATTCCAGGGAATTCCTCATCGAAGTGGACGGCGGGATCAACACGGAAACAGCCGCCCTGGCGGCGGGGCTGGGCGCCTCGGTCATGGTGGCGGGCACTTCGGTATTCGCCGCGCCGGACGCCGCGGAGGCCATCCGCTCCCTGCGCGTCCCATCCTAAAAGCGCGCGCCATGCATTTTTGGCCGCTCTTGGTTGCCTGGTTATGCCAACTGGCTCTGGACGAAGTCGTGGTAGACCATGTTTTCCTGGCTCGACTCCACGACTTCCTGCACGATGCGGCAGAGGTCCGATATCTCGTACGGTTTGGCGATGCACCCCACGAAGCCATATTCCTGGTAACGGCTCATGACCGGGTCGGTGGCGTAGCCGCTTGAGACGATGGCGCGGATGGAAGGCTCTATCTCGCGCAGCCGCTTGATCGCCTCCTGCCCGCCCATCCCGCCGGGGATCGTCAAGTCCGAGATGACCGCCACGAACGGGTCGCCTTCGTTCCTGGCTTCCTGGTAGACCTTGATGGCCTCGGCGCCGTCGTGCGTTTCCGTGACGGTGAATCCCATGGGCGTCAGCGCGTGGCTGACGAGCGCGCAGATCGCCTCTTCGTCGTCGATGACCAATATCTTGCCCCTGCCGGCATAGGGCTGGTCGGGGATTGTGAGAGGCTTTGTCATCGAAAGCTCCTTGTCGGACGCGGGCAGGTAAATCGTGAAGAGCGAACCCGAGCCGGCGCTCGATTCGACGGTGATGAGGCCGTCGTGGTTCTTTATGATGGAGTAGGACGTGGCGAGGCCGAGGCCGCTGGCGCGCGGCTTGGTGGTGAAATACGGGTCGAAGATTTTCTTGATGTACTCTTCCGGTATGCCGATGCCTTCGTCCTGCACGGAGATTCTGATGTAGTTGCCCGGGCGCAGCGGCGCGAGGCTCGGCAGCTCCTCGTTGAGCGTGAAGTTGTTGCAGATGACCGTGACGGCGCCGCCGGCGGGCATCGATTCCTGCGCGTTGTTGGCGACGTTGGTGATGACCTGGCTTATCTGGCCGGAATCGATCTCCACGGACCAGAGGTCGGTCGGCATCTCGATATGGGTGCGGATGCTGGCCATGTTGAGCGAGGTGGTGACCGTCTCGCGGATGAGCTGGCCGATGGAAGCCGTCTTCTTGAGCGGCGCCCCGCCTTTCGCGAAGGTGAGGAGTTGCTGGGCCAGGTCCTGCGCGCGTAAGGCCGCCTTTTTCGCCGAGGCGAGCCGTGTGTGGATATCCTCCTCCGGGTCGAGCGTGAGGAGAGAGAGGGAGAGGTTTCCGATGATGGCTGTGAGGAGATTGTTAAAGTCGTGCGCGATGCCGCCCGCGGCGATTCCCAGCGACTCGAGTTTCTCCGCCTTGCGCCGTTCCTCCTCGGCTTTCTGCTTTTCCGTGATGTCGCGGAAGACGAGGACGACGCCGACTTTCCGGTTCGCCTTGTCGCGGATGGGGGAGGCGCTGTTCTCGATGAGCCGCTCGCTGCCGTCGCGCGAGACGATGACCGCGTGGCTGGCGGCGCCGACGACGGAGCCGGTCTCGATGATCCGCTCGACAGCGTTCTGACTCGGGGTTCGCGTCCGTTCGTTCAGGAGGTTGAAGACGTTGACCAGCGGCTCGCCGATGGCCTGGTCCTGCGGCCAGCCCGTGAGCTTCTCGGCCACCTTGTTCAGGAGCAGGATTTTTCCGTTCATGTCGGTCGTGATGAACCCGTCCCCGATGGACCGCAATGTGACGGCCAGGCGCTCTTTTTCAGCCGCCAGGTCTTCCTCGAAGCGTTTGCGCTCGATCTCCGCGCCAGCGCGGGCGGCGAAAATCTGGAGGGTCGATTCGGCGATCTGGATGTCCTCCATCTCCTTCGTGTCCAGGACGCCCATGACGCCGACCGGCACCCCCTTGTGATCGGTGAGCGGCATGGCCACGAAGCTCTCGACCTTCAGTTCGTTCAGGATTTCGTCGTTGGGGAATTTCTCCCGCACGCCGCTGGGATAGGCGCGGAAGCCTTTCTTCAGGACTTCCTCGCAAATGGTGTTCGTGAGCTTGTAGTTGGCCTTGCGCCGGATGTTGCCGTGCTCGGCGATGATCATGGAACAGCCGCCGCCCGTCTTGACGGTTTCGATGACGAACGCGAAATCGCTCTGGAGGGCTTTCGAGAGTTGTTTTACAAGCGAGCGGACAAATTCCTCGCCCGTGGTGGCCGAGACGCCCAGGCCGATGTGCCGCAGCGTTTCCTCGGAGCGTTTGCGGGCGCTCACGTCGCGAATGAGGGCGACGTAGACCTTGGCGCCGGAGACCTTCATCTCGCTCAACGAAATCTCGATGGGGAACGGGTAGTAGTTCTGGCGATGGCCCACGGCCATGATGCTCCCCCGCCCGAGGTTCGTCATGTCGTGCATGAGGAGCCTCTGGGGGATGAGTTTTACGATCCCCTTGCCGATCATCTCGGAGGCTTTGTAGCCGAACATTTTCTCCGCCGCGGGGTTCATCGATTGCACGAGGCCCTGGGCGTTCATCGTCAGGACGCCGTCCATCGTCGTCTCGATGATGGAGCGGGTCTGCGCCTCGGAGGAAGCGATCTTGCGCAGGTGCTTGCGGTACGCCGCGAAGCTGTACCAACTCGAGGCGACGAGGAATCCCATCGCCACCACGCAAAGCGCCGAGAAACCGGCGGTGCGGGCTATGCGCCCCGTCTCCGCGCGGAAGTTGGCCTGCCGGTAAACGCCTTCCTGGGCGCGGTCGAAGTCGGTCACGGCCGTGTGGACTTTGTCCATCATCTCCTTGCCGCGGCTTTGGGCCACGACGGCCACCACGTCCTTGCGCGTCTGGCGCGCCTCGATCTGCGGCAGCGCGGCCTCGTTGCGCCACTGGTCGAGTTGCTGGTCGATCTTCGCGAGCAACGCAAGCTGGGCCGGGTTGTCGCTCAGCAGGACGGCGAGGTGGCCGTGGATGACGTCATACTCGGAGGAGGCGTTCTGATAGCTCGCGAGCGATGTCTTTTGCCCGGTGAGGAGGTAGCCCCACTTCGCCTTCTCCATTTCGGAGATGACGCTTTCCAGCTTCGGCGCGTACACGAGCACCTCGAAGGAGGCGCCCGCGAACTGCTGATCCTTGGTGAGCGAACGCACGGCGGCCTGCTCGTCATCCTGCAAATTCTGGAGATATTTTCGGGCGTCCTCCAGGAGCGTGTTGCCAAGGGTCGAGCGGAGCACCTCGCCGGGGGAGATCGCTTCCGGGCTTTGGGGCGCCTTGCCGAGCGCCTCGTGCATGCCGGGGATGACAGTCTGCGAAAGCCATTGCTCGATGCCCTGACGTATGCGCGGGACGTGCTGCCGCTCGCGCGGGTCCGCCTTGACGAGGGTGTCCAGCTCATCCAGCCGGGAGAGGAGCATGGCCTTCCGCGGCTCAAACGGCTGCAAATACTGCTCCTGCCCCGTGAGGAGATACCCCCGGTAACCGGTCTCAAGATTGTTCAGGTCATTCTCGACCTTGTTCGTGAGGCGCAAGACTTCCAGCGTCCGGGCGCGGAGGCTGTCGTTGCGATGATCGCGCATGGCGGAAAAAAGGAGCGCGCCCACCAGCAGGGTTATCGCCAGGATGCCCACGAAGTAGGAGCCGAGAACCTTCCCGTTGAAATAGTCGTCGGCGGCCAGCCATTCGCGGGTTTTCCGGATGGGATTGATCTTCTGGGCAAGCGAAGGCATCTCGTCCCATTTCGTAGCTAGAACCATACCCGGCGCCATTCCGGGGATAAAATTTCTAGTACTTGAGAAAACTGCGGAAAGGCACGCCTTGCAGGTTCGCGCCGCCCGCCAGAAACTCCAGTTCGATGAGGAATTGCGCCTCCACGAGTTCGCCTCCCATCTTGCGGATCAGCTTGACCGCCGCCGCCGAAGTTCCGCCCGTCGCCAGCAGATCGTCGATGAGGACGACCTTCTCCCCGGGCTCTATGGCGTCCACGTGCATCTCCACGGTCGCCTCGCCGTACTCGAGCTTGTAGGCGGAGGAATCCGTCCGGTACGGCAGCTTGCCTTTCTTGCGCACGGGAACGAAACCGACCCCGAGCTGATAAGCCACGGCGGAGCCAAACAGAAAACCGCGCGCGTCGATCCCGACAACCTTCTCGATCCCTTTGCCTGAACAGGCATCGAGGAACAGGTCGATGGACCGCTTGAACAGCGCGCCATTGGCGAGGATGGGCGTGATGTCCTTGAATAGGATTCCCGGCATGGGAAAATCGGGCACATCGCGCACGGCTTCGCGCAACTGGGTTATCGTATCCGGCATGGAGCGCGCATCGTTGCAGGATTGACGGGTTGATTCAACCCTTATCGCGAGGTATCCATTTGGCTGCCATGGCGAAGAATTTCAGAGACCTCTCCGAGCGGGAAATCCTCGCGCTGGCCGTTTCTCTCGAAGAGACGGACGGCCGCATCTACGCCGATTTCGCCGAGGGGTTGAAAGAGGATTTCCCCTCCAGTTCCCGTATTTTTCGCGACATGGAAACCGAGGAAAGCGAGCACCGCCGGCAATTGATCGAGGATTACCGGCGCCGTTTCGGGGAGCACATCCCGCTCATCCGGCGCGAGGACGTGAGCGGCTTCGTGCACCGGCGGCCCGTGTGGCTCGTGCGTCCGCTGGGCCTCAAGGCCGTGCGCAGGCAGGCCGAGATCATGGAAATGGAGACGCGCCGCTTTTATCAACGCGCGGCGCAGGCGGTCACGGACGCCTCGACGCGCAAACTGCTGGGCGACCTCGCCGAAGCCGAAAGCAAACACATCTCGCTGGCGGAAAGCCTGGAGGAGCAGCATCTCACCCCAGCCGCCCGCTCCGAGGAAGAGACCGCGCACAAGCGGCTTTTCCTCCTTCAGATCATCCAGCCCGGGCTGGCCGGCTTGATGGATGGCTCGGTCTCGACCCTCGCGCCCGTTTTCGCCGCAGCGTTCGCCACGCATCGGAGCCACGACGCGTTCCTTGTCGGGCTGGCCGCCAGCGTCGGCGCGGGCATCTCCATGGGTTTTGCCGAAGTCGGTTCCGACGACGGCAGCCTCACGGGGCGCGGCAAACCGCTCATTCGCGGCGTCGTTTGCGGTTTGATGACGACCGCCGGGGGGATCGGCCATACGCTTCCCTATCTCCTGCCAGATTTCCGGACGGCGACCGCCGTGGCGATCATTGTCGTGGCGATCGAACTGCTTCTTATCAGCTACATCCGCAACCGCTACATGGACACGCCCTTTCTCTCCGCGGCGTTCCAGGTGATAGTGGGCGGCGTGCTGGTGTTTCTCGCGGGGATATTGATCGGCAATTCCTGATCGGGCGCGGGCCTAGCCCCGGGTTAGGCGGCTGATACAGCCGCCTCTACAACCAAGAGCGGATAAAACCGCATGACACGCGGCTCTAAGACGCGGCGAACAAAAGCTGATCCGCCATCCGCAGGCTGTTCAGCGCCTGGCGCAACTCGGCCTGGAGTTCCGCGAGCATCTCCCGCGTCACTTCCAAATCCTCCGCCCGGTGGTTCGCCCATTCGCGCGCGGTCTGCTGCAAGCGCTCGTAGGCGTCTTTGATGACGCTGTGCGTTTCCGTCGGCAGGTTGGGAAGGTCGAGCTTTACCTGAAGCTGCCTTTGCGCCTCCGCCAATTCCGCCAGGAGGATGCGCTCGGAGGGCACGGTCCGCAGCTTGCTGACCAGACCGACCTTGGAAAGAAGCCAGATGGACCACTTCGTCGGGTCCCACTGCCACGGCTTCACGCCATTGCGGTAGTCGTGCTGAAACTCGTGGTGATAGTTGTGGTAGCCCTCGCCAAAGGTGAAGAGCGCCATGAACCAGCTATCCCGCGCGGAGCAGCGCGAGGAGTACGGGCGCTTGCCGACGGTGTGGCACATCGAGTTGATGCAAAACGTCATGTGCTGCACGCAAACAACCCGGAGGATGCCCGCGATGAGGAACGCCCCCAGGGCGCACTGCGCGCCGCCCCAGGCGAAGCCGACGAGGGCCGGCATCACGAAACTGACGAGGAAGGCGAGGAGATGGATGTTGCGATGCTGCCACATGACCATCGGGTCGCGCTGGAGATCGGCGACGTTGTCGAAAGGCGGGTCCGGGTCGATCTTGAAAAGGAGCCAGCCGATGTGCGCGTAAAAGAACCCCTTGGTAATGTCGTACGGGTCGTCGTCGTGATCGACATATTTATGGTGGCGGCGATGTTCCGAACACCAGAGCAGGACGGAATTCTCAAAAGCCGCGGCTCCAAAAATGATCGCGAGCAAACGCACGGTCCAATGCGCCTGAAAGGTGAGGTGCGAAAACAGCCTGTGGTACCCGAGGGTGATGCTCAACCCGGTAAGGCAGGCCATTATCAAAAAGAATGTCACCTGGAAGGCGTCCACACCGAAATGCCATATATAGAGAGGCGTCGCGGTGAGGGCGAGGATGAGCGTGCCGATGAGAAAGCTGCTCGTTTTCCAGTTGATCCGGTCGGTGGGGATTTGGGAGATCATGATAAAAATATAAGGGGGACTGCGGTAATGCGCCCCACACTAATACGGCCAAATGGCTGCCGCCGCAACATAAAAAGCAGAGGACGGCTAAAAGAATTAGCAGGAAACACGCCGTTTTGAATTAAAAGGGTGTGTTTTCTCCCAAGCCGGTGTAGGGAGAGGGTCAATGTCATTTAGAGATCTCGGTTTATCGGACGACGTCATCCGCGGCGTCCAAGCGATGGGTTACGTTGAACCCACGCCCATCCAGTTACGGGCCTTCCCGGTCATCCTCGGAGGAAAGGACCTCATCGGCTCCGCGCAGACAGGCACCGGAAAGACGGCCGCCTTCGCGCTGCCAATCCTCACGAAACTGGGCCGGCACGGCGCATGCCGCTGCCTCGTCCTGGAGCCGACCCGCGAACTGGCCGCCCAGGTCGACACCGCCTTCCGCGACTACGCCCGTTACACCGATCTGCGCATCAGCGTCATCCACGGCGGAGTCGGCTACGGGAAACAGAGGCAGGAAGTGAAGGACGGTCTGGATGTCGTCGTCGCAACCCCCGGGCGCCTGTTGGACCACCTTGGCGAAGGGACGCTCAGCCTCAAGCAGACCAACATCCTCGTGCTCGACGAGGTGGATCGCATGCTTGACATGGGTTTCCTGCCCGACGTGCGCAGGATCATCGAGCAAGTGCCCAAGGAACGCCAGACCTTGTTCTTTTCCGCGACCCTCCCTCCCGAGATCGAGGGCCTCACCAAATGGGTCTTGCGCAACCCGGAGATCATCGAGATCGGCGTCCGGCGTTCCGCGGCCGAAACGGTGACGCACGCCCTCTACCCGGTGGCGCGCGACCAGAAATTCGACCTGCTGCTCGCCTTGCTGGAACGGACGAACTTCGACAGCGCCCTCATCTTCAGCCGCACCAAGCACGGCGCCGACAAGATCGCCGGGCGGTTGAAGGTCGCCCAGCACTCCGTGGCGGTCCTCCACTCGAACCGGACCCAACGGGAACGGGTCGAAGCGCTGGAAGGCTTCAAGTCCGGCAAATACGAAGTGATGGTCGCAACGGACATCGCCGCGCGCGGCATCGACGTGGCGGGCGTCAGCCACGTCATCAACTACGACGTGCCCCAGCACCCGGAGGATTACGTCCACCGCATCGGACGCACCGGGCGCGCCCAGAACGTGGGCGACGCCTTCACCCTCGTCACCGCCGAGGAGTTGGACGCCGTCCGGGCGATTGAACGCTTCGTCGGCCAGAAAATCCCGCGTTTGAAGGTCGATAACTTCAACTACGTCTACACCGCCCTGTTCAACGAAGAGGGCATCGCCCCCGGCGGCGTCGGCAAAGGCGCGCGGACGCACCGCGGCTACTCGTTCGGAAGACGAAGGCGCTGAGCGCCGTTTTTTCGCCGGAAAAACGGGCCAAAAAAATAAGAAATTTTTCATTGCATGGGAATCGGTTCCCGTTATTCTCCGCGCGTCCGCCGGTTTACCGCTCTTGTGAGTTGTATAAAAGTTGTGGACGGGTGCGGTGATTACGGATAAGGCGGCCGTTTGTGCGCGGCCTTTTAAATTTAATTATGGCGGTTTTAGTTCGAAGGTCTGCTCCCCCCCAGGCGGCCTCGGAATAAAACTGCTAGGAACAGGGGAAATCTTCCGGGTTTTTTGTGATCCCGGGAAGAAACAAGGGAAAGGGAACTATGCTGCAACTAAGGGAAGATGGGGGTGGAGGGGTTGAAAGCGGGGCCGCCGGCTCCGCACTGGCCCTCGACGGCGCGACCCGGCTTGTGGCGGCCGGGTCGGTTCTCGGGCAGTCCCGGGAGGATGCCGATACGAATCTCTCCGAGCGGCTCCTGCTTACGGCGCTCGTTTGCGACACCATCGTCGTCGCGGGCGCGCTGGTCGGGTCGTTCTGGCTCCGCTTCCGCACGCCCATCCACGAGATCGGCATCCCGGCGAAGGTCGGGCTGGGCGACTATGCCGGATACATTGGCTGCGGGGCGTTCTCGCTGCTGTACGTCCTGAGCTATCTGAAGGTGTACGACAGCAGGCGGCTGCTTCGCTACCAGCATACGGTCGAGTGCATCATGAAGGCGTGCTTCATCTGGTTCGCCGGCTTCCTCAGCTTTTCGCTCCTGTTCAAGTTCCAGCCGCCCATCTCGCGCATCTTCGTGGTGATCTCGGCGGCGGACGTGACGTTCGGCCTGCTCGGCTGGCGTTACGTTTTTCACCGGTTCCTGCAGCACTCGAAGATATCCGTCGCGTTGCGCCAGCGCGTCTTGTTCGTCGGCTGGAATGAGGAGGCGCAGAAGCTGAACGACAGTTTCGAGGCGGACGCCGTCCATCCCTACGAGGTGGCGGGCTGCGTCTCTTCCTCGGGATCGCAGTTTCACAGGAAGCCGACCGTGCCGGTGCTGGGCGATTACCCGGACCTCGCCAATATCCTCCGCGACCGGTCGATCGACATGGTTTTCCTGAGCGACGTGGATTGCGTGAAGGGCGAGATCGTCGGCCTGGCCAATCTTTGCGAGAAGGCGATGATCCAGTTCAAGATCATCCCCTCCTATTTTCAGATCCTGGTCTCCGGCCTGCATCTGGAAACGGTCAGCGGCGTGCCGGTGCTGGGAGTTACGCAGTTGCCGCTGGATGTGCCTACGAACTTCCTGCTGAAACGCTTGCTCGATATCTTCGGCGCGATCGTCGGGTTGATCTTTTCCGCGCCGCTCATCGCGATCTTCGGCTTCCTGGTTTACCTCGAATCGCCCGGCCCGGTTTTCTATCGCCAGCGGCGGATGGGCCGCAACGGCCAGACCTTCGAGATGTTCAAGATCCGCAGCATGCGGCTGGATGCCGAGAGCGGCGCCGGCCCGAAGTGGACCGTCAAGGACGACCCGAGGCGCCTGCGTGTGGGAACCTTCATGCGGGCGTGGAATATCGACGAGGTGCCGCAGTTCTGGAACGTGCTGGAGGGGCACATGAGCCTCGTGGGCCCCCGGCCCGAGCGCCCGGAATTGATCGAGAATTTCAAGGAGGAGATACCGCACTACAACGCGCGGCACAATGCGAAGCCGGGCATCACGGGTCTGGCGCAGATAAAGGGCCTCCGCGGCGATACGGACCTGGGCGAACGCATCCGGGCGGACCTCTTTTATCTCGAGAACTGGAGCGTCCTCCTGGACCTGCAGGTCATGATCCTCACCTTTTTCCGAAGGAAAAACGCTTGTTAAACAAATGATTTTTCGACGCACATATCTGTCGGCGCTGGGGATGTTCCTTGCCGGAACGGCGGGAATGGCCGCCGAGCCGCAGGCCGCGCCAACCGTCGAGATACGTACGGTCACGCCCGCCGAGGAGCCTCCCCTGCCCGCGAGCGCGACCGAAGTCGCGGCGCCCGGCCTGGAGCCCATCGCCCAAGGGCCGCAGGTGTATATAGACGGGGCAAAAGGAGCCTTGGGGCGGCTCGATATCGTCCCGATCGTCCAGGTGCGCTCGACGTACGACAGCAACATCTTCATCACCCGCACCCACCCGAAGGCCGACCTTTACACGTCCGTCGTGGCGGGTCTCGCGCTCGGTTGGGGCGATTTTCGCGATCAACTGACTCCCCTGGGGGCTTTCCAGCAACAGTACGAGGGGATATTGGACCCGGACTTCGACTCGCGCCAGTTCCTCTACGCGAGCTACACGCCGGGATACACCTTCTTCGCCAACCACACGGGCGAGAACACCTTCGACCAAAACGCGGCGCTGGGCGCCAGGGGTTCATTCGGCAATCTCACGCTCGACGCCAAGGGATATTACAGGCACTTCTCGGAAGGCGTCGTCGAAGTCGGGACGCGCATCCGGCAGACTCAGTTGGACGCCGCGATCAACTCCCGCTACCAGATAAGCGGCCAGAGCAGCGCGGAGGCCGACCTCAGCGTCATCACCAGCCGTTTCGACCAGCGGCAGGAAGTCAATTCCACGGAGTGGTCGGACCGGAATTACCTGAACTGGCAGATCGAGCCAAAGACGAGCCTCTCCGCCGGGGCCGCGTTCGGCTATATATCGGTCGATAAAGGCGCTGCCCAGACCTACGAGCAGGTCCTGGCGCGCGTGTCGTACGACAGCGGGCGCCATGTGAGCGGGAATCTCTATGGCGGCGTCGAGTTCAGACAGTTCGGCGTGCAGGACGACGTCAACCCGGTGTTTGGCCTGCAGGCGTTTTACTCGCCGTGGGACGCGACGATGATCAGCCTTTCCGCCTCGCGCGTCGTCACCGTCTCCGCCGCGTACGCCGGGCAGGATGTCGTCATCACCGGAGCCACCCTCAAAATCTCGCAGGAGCTTTACGGCAGGATCACGCTCGGTCTGTGGGGAGGCTTTCAGAACTATGACTACGGGCAGGCCGGCGGTTTGCTCCGGCGCAACGACGACGTCCTGAGAATGGAGGTCTTCGCCGCCTTCCATGTGACCCCTCGCGTCTCGGTCAGCCTGGCCTATGACTATTGGCACAACACCTCCAGCATCAACACCTTCACCTTCGACGACAACCGCGCATCACTCTACCTCGACCTCCTGTTCTAACCGGAATGACAACCATGCACAACCCATTCAAACTTGCGTTTTCCACACTGGCCGCGGCCGGTCTTCTCGTTCCCGCCTTGCTCTTTGCCGATCCGCCGGCCCCGACCATGAATGGCGCGGGGTCTTCGCTCGCGGTTGCGGCGGTTCCCGCCAGCCCCGTCGCCCTTCCGGCCACGGGCGCAGTCCCCGCCGTCGCGCCGCCCGCGGCCATTCCCAAGGCGAATTCCGACGACCACGTTTTGATGCCCGGCGACCTCATCGAGGTGAAAGTTTTCCAGGAACCCGACCTGGATACGACGATGCGGGTGGCCCGGGACGGCTCGGTGGTCTATCCGCTGATCGATCGCGTCACGGTAGGCGGCCTGACTCCGTTGACGGCGTCGAAGCTCATCCACGACCTGCTGGACAAGGACTACATCGTCAACCCGCAAGTCAGCCTGCTGGTGATGGAGTACGCCAAGCGCACGTTCACGGTGCTGGGCGAGGTGCAGAAACCCGGCTCTTACGACATGCCCGACCGCGCGACCGTCTCGCTGCTCGAGGCCATCGGCATGTCCGGCGGTTACACGCGCGTCGCGAATCCGAACAGCGTCACAGTCAAACGGAGGGTGAAGAACCGCGAAATGGTCTACCGCCTGAACGCAAAAAAAATGGCCGCTAGCGGAGGATCGCCCTCCTCCTTCGAGATAAAGGCGGACGACGTCATAACCGTGGCCGAGAGCATATTTTAAAGGAGCAACAACCATGCATAAGACACTGAAAACAAAGTCCTCCGGGACATCCGAACCGGCGGAGATGGATTTCGAGAAACTCTTGAACGCCTTTCTCGAAAGGAAATGGATCATCCTGGGCTGCCTGGCCGCGACGCTTCTGCTCGGCATCCTCTACATCCTCATCACGCCGAATACTTACTCGGCGACGACGGTGGTCCAGGTCGAGCAGGAGGAGAGCAAGTTCGTCAAGATCGAGGACATCTCCACCGAGGACCTGAAGCAGACGGAGATACTCAAGACCATCGAGACGAACTTCACGAGTTCGCCCCTCCTGCTCGGCGTCATCGAGCGGCTGAACCTGACGCCGGCGATCCTCGGGATGAAGCCGAAGACCGACGGCTCCGAGATCACCGACGGCGAAAAGGTCGAGGCGCTGAGCAACCAGGTGAACGTGAAGCTGGTGCGCGGCACCCGCCTCATCAACGTCACGGCGAGCAACCCGAGCCCGTCCCTGGCGCAAAAAATGGCCGACGAGATGGTGAAGGAATACGTCCGCATCACCACGGCGCAGCGCGCGGGCCTCTCCGGCGAAGCCAACAAGTTCCTGCTCGAGGAGTCCGACGTGCTCAAGAACCAGGTGCGTATGGCGGAGGAAGACGCGCAAGCTTTCAAGGATGCCCACCCCGACGTCGCCCTGGAAAACAGCCAGGAATTCATGGATCAGAAACTCCTCGCCCTGAACAACAAGCTGAACGATTCCCGGGAGCAGCTCTTCAAGGTCCAGTCCGACTACACCCAGGTGCAGCGCCTCCTGCTCAACACGGACGCCGACAGGACGAGCCAGCTCCTCAGGATCGCCAGCGTCAGCGGCGACCCCGCCGTGCTGGTGCTGCAAAAAAGCGTGGCGGACCAGGAATCGGCCCTCGCGCAACTCGCGAAGCGGTACCGGGCGAAACATCCCGCCTACATCCAGGCCCAGGCGCAGCTCGCCGCGCTCGAGGGCGCCCTCTCCCGCGCGGCGGTGCAGGCCGCGGAAGGCCTCGCCAACACGGTGGAAGCCGCGCGGCAGACCGAACGGAACTTCGAGTCCGACCTCAAGCTGCTTGAGAAAGCGCGACTCGCCAACGACAGGGTGGCGATCCCGTATAACGCGCTGGCCAAGGAGGTGGACTCCAACCGCGAGCTCTATGAGAGCGTGCGCATGCGCTTGAAGGAAACGGAGATAACCCGCGACATCGGCTCGAACCAGATCCGGGTCGTCACCCCGGCCATGCTGCCGCTGACTCCTTCCAAGCCGAAGAAGCTGCTCGTCATCCTGGCGTCCATCATCGGCGGGCTCATGCTCGGCGCGGCGGTCGGCCATGCCGTCTCCGCGGTGGACACCTCCTTCCGGTCCGTTGACGCCGTCGAGTCGCAACTCGGGCTCCCCGTCCTCGCGGCGCTGCCGGACATCCCGAAGGCCGCCGCCGCGGACAGAAGCTTCCTCGTCACGCAGGAGCCGGCCGGCGCGGTCGCGGAAGGCTTCCGCACCTTGCGCACCTCCCTCTCCATCGAGATCGGGGAGACGGATCGCGGCCCCATCCTCTTCACCAGCGCCCTGCCGTCCGAAGGGAAGAGCTTCTGCGCCGTGAACTACGCCATCTCGCTCTCGCAACTCGGGCAGCCGACGCTGTTGATCGACGCGGACTTGCGCCTGCCGACCGTGGCGAAAACACTCCTCAAGACCAACCCGAAGTTGGGCGTGAACACGGTGCTCAACGGCCAGTCGACCCTGGAGGAAGCGGTGCGGAAGGTCAACGACATCCCGAATCTCAGCGTCCTGCCCGCCGGCGTCCGCATCTCGAACCCGACGGAGCTTCTCACCGGGCCGCACTTTGCCGCCCTCCTGGCGGAAGCCTTGGAGAAATACCACTGGGTGGTCATCGACACCGCGCCCATCCACGCGGTCAGCGACACCTTGCTGCTGGTGAAACATGCGAAGACCGTCTGCTTCGTCATCCATACCGGCAAGACGGCCGCGCGCGCCATCCAGCGCGCCTGCGACCTGCTCGAAAACGCCGGTTCCAGGCCCGCGGGCATCGTCATGAACCACATCTCCCAGCGGAACCGCAGCTACTATTACTACTACTCCGGCGAATACGGAAAGGGGGTCTATGGCGCGACTGCCGAGAAATCGTGAGTTCGGCGTCCATACCGCGCCATGAAACCGGTGATCCTCTTCGGCGAATACGAAAAGGAGGGCGGACTCCGCTGGAGAAGCGCGCTTCGCGCCTCGCCCCTGCGCCGTCTGCGGACGGAGAGCAAGGTGCTGGCGCAGTTTTTCGCCAGCGGCGCCCTTCGCTTTCTCGCGCTGGGCTTGAGCGCGCTGAGCCAGATATGGATCGCCCGCTGTCTCGGGCCGTCGAAGCTGGGCGTCTCCGGGATGGTCTCTTCCGTCGTCGCCCAGATCCTCGTTCTCTCCACCTTTAATCTGGACGGCATTCTCGTCCGCCGTTTCAAGCATTGCGATGCGGCGCGCGAGAAGGAAGTCCTCATCGGCGGCTCGCTGGTTCTCCGCGGCGCGCTGACCCTGCTGATCGGCCTCGGCGGCGCGGTCTTCTGCCTGTTCGCAAAGCTGCCGCCCGTCTGGAGCCTGCCGCTCTCCGGCGGTTTCGCGCTGCTGTTCCTGCAAAGCGGCCAGTGCGCCTGGCTTTTGCAAGGCCAGGAAAACGTCCCGGCCCAGTACAGGGCGATGGTCCTCCAGGCCGCGATCGTCTCCGTCCTCGGCTTTCTCTTCATTCGCCCGGCAACCGTTCCCGCGGGCGTCGATCTCTGGATAGGCGCGGCGGGACTTCTCGCCGCCACGGTTTTCTCCTGGCATGTCGCGTTGCGCCGCGGCGAGACGCTTCGTCCGCGCCTTCCCGTTGGCGCCTTCCGCTTTTCCCTCTCGTTGATGCGCGAGGGGAAATGGCTCTTCCTTTGCGGCGTCGTCATCCAGGTTTACACGATGTTCGAGCAGCCGATGCTCGGCTCGCTTTCCTCCCTGGCCGAGCTTGGCCGCTACCGGAGCGCCTGCCAGTTGGGGCAGATCGTCCAGGCCTTCACGCTTCTGCTGCCCGCCCTGCTCTATCCGAAGCTGCTGACGGCCTTGCGCGACGGCCAGAAAGCGCTGTGGGAAGCCCAGAAATACTACGCCCTCCGCGTCGGCCTCTGCGTGGCGGCGATCATCCCCGTGTGCTGGCTGGCGGCGCCCTTCGTCCACCACCTTTTGTTCGGCGCCGCTTTCGACTCCGCCGCCATCCCGTCCGCCCTCCTGGTCACATCCAAGCTCCTCGTGGCCGTCGTCGGGATTTTTGGCTGGGGTTTGATCGCGGGAAAGAAAGACAGGCTGCAATTCTTCATCATGAGCGGCGTGGCGCTCCTGAGCGTCACGGCGAACTGCCTCCTCATACCGCGCCATGGGATGCGGGGCGTCGCCTGGGTCAACCTCCTTAGCGAAATCCTCGTCGGCGCCGCGCTCTTTTTCGCCTGCAGGAAACAATACACCGATTCCCTGAAACCATCCGCCGCCTAGCATGCACGACACAGCCGCCAGCCAGACCATCCCAGCCGCCTGGACGCCCGCCCCCCGGGAGAAAAGCCTCCTGCGCAAGCTGCGCTCCGTGGACTGGAGCACCCACTATCGCAGGCGGCTGCACCCCGGCACCCTGTGGTACCGGGATGTGCGGAGGCGTTCCATCCTGCGCCTGCCGCCGCTCACGGGCCTGCGGGACGACTCCTGCGAAGTCCATCTGCTCACGTGCCGCAAGGAATGGCTGAACGCCGTATGGGCCATCCGCGCCTTCTACCACTTCAGCGGCGCGCGCTTCCGGCTTTGCATTCATGAGGACGGCTCGCTCTCTCCCGGGATGCTCTCCGCCTTGCGCGAGATTTTTCCCGACGCGCGCATCATCCCCGCGCCCGAGGCCGAGCGGGAGATGAAAAGCCTGCTCGCGGGCTTTCCGCATCTCATGGCGGAGCGGGCGACGAACTTCGTCATGATCAAGGTGCCGGACATCCTCGCCTTCGCCTCGACCGGGCGCATCATGATCCTGGACTCGGACATCCTCTTTTTCCAGCCGTGCCCCGAGTTGCTCGAAGCGGTGAGCCTACCGTGCCATCTCTTCAACAGGGACGTCGCCACCGCCTACACCGTGACGCCCGGCCAGGCTTTGGAATGGTTCGGCGTCCGCGTGCCGGAACGGGTCAACTCCGGCCTTGGACTGGTGTGGAAAGACGCCTACGACCTGGCGGAACTGGAACAGTACCTCTCGCGGAAGGAAACGAGGGGGTATCGCTGGCGGGTGGAGCAAACCCTGCACGCGCTGGTGGCGGGCAAGCGCGGTTACCGCCATCTGCCGCCCGCGTATGATGTGAGCCTCGCGCGCGGATTGGAGGGACGTGTGGCGAAACATTACGTCGGCTGCATCCGCGAGGATATGTACCGGGAGGGAATGCGGAGCCTGATTCGAGGAGGCTTTGCCGGGTCATGAGCAGACGCCTATGCATCCTGAGCCTGGACGCGCCCTACCCGGTCACCAGCGGCGGGCGGGCGGACGTGTACTGGCGCCTGCTCGCCCTCCAGAGTCCCGATCTGTCCTTGCAGCTTCACTACTGGTCAGCCGCCCCGTCCGCGGAAAGCGACCGCGCCCACCTGCGATCGCTCGCTTCGGAAGTCCATGAATACCGCCTGCCGCCCGCGGGCGTCGCCTCGCCCGCGCGCATCCTCGCGAAGCTGAATCCTTTTTACCCCGCCTATTGCGCGGCCACGGCCCCGCGAGGGCGCGAACGGGCCTCGTTTATCGCGCGGGTGCGGGAGTTCGCGCCCGACGCCGTGCTGGTGGAAGGCATGCAGAGCTGGGGCGCCGCCTCGGCGCTGCGCGCGAGCCTTCCAAAGAAGACGCGCTTCATCTACCGCAGCCAGAACAACGAGACCGAATACCACCGGAACATGGCGAAAGCGGCGCGCGGCATGCGGCGTCTTTCGCTTGCGTATGAAGCCCTGAAGCTGCGTTTTTTCGAGCCGAAGGCGCTCCGGCGCAGCGACACCGTCCTGCACATCTCCGAACAGGAAGCCGCCTTCTGGAAAACCAGGGGGCTCGCGAACCAGCTTTGGGTTCCGCCGGTCTTCACGCCGGCGGCGGCGGGCGCGGAACCGGCGCCGGGGTCGTACGACGTCCTCTGGCTCGGCAGCCTTTTCGCGACGCACAAGCGGGAGGGGCTGCTCTGGTTCCTCCGCGACGTGGCGCCGCGCCTCACCGGCAGCCTGCGGTGCGCCGTGGCCGGGTCCCACGCCCCGCCGGAGATCGCCGCCGCTTGCCGCGAGGCCGGCGTCCATTTCCTCGGAGAGGTCAAGGACGCCTTCTCGACCATGCTCCACTCCCGCGTGCTGGTGAATCCCGTGCACCGCGCCTCCGGCGTGAACATGAAGATGCTGGAGATGATCGCCGCGCGGAGGCCCGTGGTCTGCACCAGCGCGGGCGTGACGGGCCTCCCCGCCGAGGTGCGCTCCGTGGTGCGGATAAGCGACACCCCGGAAGGCTTCGCCGAGTCGATCTTCCAATCCCTCCGCGACGGCCCCGCGTCGGAGTCGAGCATCGAGCGGTTCCTCGAACAGTTCAGCCCGCGCCGTTACTGCCAAACCATCAGCGCGTTTCTATGAGGATCGTCTTCGCCAGCCACAGCCATTTCAGCCCGTGCATGGTGGTCGGGTCGCACCACCTCGCGCGGAGGCTTGCGGGCGCGGGCCACGAGGTGTTCCACCTCAGTTCGCCGCTGACGCCCGTCCATCTCACGCGACTCGGGCGGAGCCCCTGCCGGGAACGGTTCCACGCCTGGCTGAGGGGCCCGCGCCAGATCGCCCCGCGGCTCACGGGTTACATCCCCCTGGCGCTCGTCCCGTGGCAGATCGCGCGGCGCAGCCTCACCCCGTCCTCCAACCTTTTCGCGGAGTCGATGGTCGCCTTTGAAGCCACGGTGCGCCGCCGCGGTTTCGCCGCCCCGGACCTGCTCCTCGTCGACGAGCCGAGGCTGGCGGGCATCCAGCGCCTGCTGCGTCCGGAGAGGACCTATTATCGCGCGACGGACCTTTATTCGGATTTCCAGCGCGACCCCGCGGTCAAGAACGCCGAACGCATCCTGGCCGCCGAGGCGGACGGCGTCATCGGAACCTCGGGTCCCGTGGTGGAGTGGTTGCGCGCCCTCGCTCCCGGCCTGCCTTCCCTCCTCCTGGAGAATGGGGTCGATTACGCGCATTTCAGCGCGCCGCGCCCATGCCCTTTGGAATACCGGGGGCTGAAAGGGCCGCGTGTTATTTACATGGGCGTGGTGGACCAGCGTTTCGACTTCCTCGCGTTGCGGGCGCTGGCGGAGGCGCGGCCGGATGTCACTTTCCTATTGGCGGGCCCCGTCTCGACTCCGATTCCCGCCGCGCTGCGGGCGCGCGGGAACGTCGTGGCGCTCGGCCCTCGCCGCTACGAGGACATGCCCGCTTATCTGCAACACGCGGACGCCGGCCTGCTGCCGTTCAACAGCCACTCCGCCAACAGGGGCCGCAGTCCCATGAAGCTCTATGAGTACGCGTCCGCCGGCCTGCCGGTCGTCTCCGCCGCCACCGAGGAGATCGTGCGGCGGGCGGAACCGTTTGTCTTCACCTATCCCGCGCCCGCGGCCGCGCCGGAAGCGTTGGAAGCCGCTCTTTCCACGGGTGGCGCCGCGCTGAAGGCGAGGGAAGCCGCCAGAACGAGGGACTGGGGCCGGATCGCGGAGGAGTTGCTGGTTTTTGCCGCCGGAAAGGAGGCGCGTCAGCCCGTTCTTATATGAAGATAGATGTCACCCGCTTTGTAAATTTCTGTTTGAAACCGCACGGAATCGTTCTCGCGACGGTGCTGATGAGCTACGCCGCATGGCAGTTCCCGGGGTTTGGAATATTCCGCAAGGGATTTGAGGAAAGGGAGAGTTTGCTTTCGACCGGCGCCCTTCTGGTCGCGGTGTGGTACGCGCTCATCCTCGCTTCGGCGGCGGCAGGATTCCGCTTCGGGCGCTCGATCCGAACCCGCACCCAGACGGCGGATCAACTCCTCGGCCTGGACACCCTCCCTGCTTACCTGGTGTTGACCTTGATCGGGAGCGTCGGGTTCGCTTATCTGCTGCTCTTTCTCCTCCAGCACATCGGGTTGTCCGGCATCAAGACCTTCATTTTGGAAGGCCAGGGAAATCAACTCAAGGAGACGCTCTATGAAGACTACGCGGTCGGGCCGCTCTCGCTCCGCTACACGGTCATCCTCAGCGGCGGCGTCGCCATTTACCGGATGTTGTCGGGCGTGTCGCGTTCCTGGCTGGAACTGTTCAACCTCGGCCAGTTGCTGCTGACCGGCCTGGTTTCAAGCAGGCTTTCCTTGATCATCGCCCTCTTTATCGGCGTCGGATTGTTTGTCGCGAGCGAACAGCCCATCCGCGTAAACCTCGCGAAGGTTGGAATGCTCGGCGGCGCGGTCTTCCTGGTGCTGGCCATTTATAACGCCTCCCGCAACATGAACTACTACCAGGCTCGCGGGAATGAGGGTTTCCTCGACGCCGGTTTTTCCGAAATGCTCGCTTACACGGGCGCTCCGTTCCAGGGGGCGCTCGCCACGGGCGTCAACTTCCCGGCGATCTCCGCCGGCAGGGAAGTGGCGAGCTATTCCGGCATCGACGAGTCGCTCACCACCAACTCCGCGTTCGCCGAGCTGACCGAGGACATCGGCTCCTGGTCCTTCCCGGTCGCGATCGCGGGCTGCTTCTGCGCCGCCGCGCTCATGGGGGCGCTTACCGCGCATTTCCATAACTACTTCGCCCTTTCCTACTTCGTTCTCCTCTACTCGTTTTCCGAGTTGTGGCGCATCTTCATGTTTCACCGCGGCATCGTCCTCGTCCTGCTGGCGTTTTCGTTCGGGGCGCCCTACGCGCTTCTCTCGATGCCAAGGAAGAGCACCCGCCGCGTCCGGCGCGGGTTCATTCGGGGAAATGGCTGACCTCCCGACCATGAGCCCGCCAGCCGCCGATCTCAAAATCGCCCCGGCCCCGCCGCGGGTCGTGGTCGATGCGCGGATGCTCCGTTTTTCCGGCATCGGCGTTTATATCGAAAATCTCCTGGCGCAATTCACGGCCCTCGGCATCCCGTTTCAATCCGCGGCGCATGAGGGAGAGCCGGATTACGATTTTACGGCGAGAGTCTATTCGATCTCCGAACAGCTCGCCTTTCGCCGCCTGGGCGTTCCCGCCGGCGCCGTCTGGTGGTCGCCGCATTACAATGTCCCGGTTCTCCACCGCGGCGCGCTGGTCGCCACCATTCACGACCTCGCCCACCTGGCGCTGCCCCGGTTCTTCCCCGCCTTGAGCAAGAAGCTCTACTCCCGGTTCATGTTTTCCACGGTCGCCCGCAAGGCGCGCTCCATCATCTGCGTCTCGCGCTTCACGGCTGACGAGATGATCCGGCTGACAGGCGCGGACGCCCGCAAGATTCACGTCATCCACAACGGGATCGACGAGAGCTGGTTCGAGGAATCGCGCGGCGAAAGCCCCGCCGCGCGCCCCTATGTCCTTTGCGTCGGGAACGTGAAGCCTCACAAGAACATCCAGGCCCTCATCCGCGCCTTTGGCGAGATACAATCCGAGCGCGAGGTCGACCTGGTGATCGTGGGGAGAAAGGAGGGCTTCCTTGCGGGCGACTCGGCCGTCCTTGAAACGGCGGGCGTCTTGGAAGGGCGCGTTCACTTCACCGGGCTTGTCTCCGAAGAGTTGTTGCGCCGTTACTACGCCCACGCTGAGGCCCTGGTCTTCCCGAGCTTGTATGAAGGCTTCGGGTTTCCCCCGCTCGAAGCCATGGCCAGCGGCTGTCCCGCCGTGGTTTCCCGCGCCGCGTCGATGCCGGAAGTCTGCGGCGACGCGGCGATCTACTGCGATCCGTTGTCCGTCGAGGACATCGCGGACAAGATAAAGCTGGCCCTCGACCTGCGCGGCCAGGAGCGGGTCCGCTTTCTCGCGAACGCCCGGGCGCACGCGCGGCGGTTCGGCTGGGAGCGGTGCGCGCGCGAAACCTGGGAGGTGCTCCGCCATGCAGGCGCATGAGCTTGCCGCCGCCGTTCGTCCCGCCGCATCCGGCGGAGTCGTGCTCGTCCACCACTGGCTCGTCGGCATGCGCGGCGGCGAGAAGGTGCTGGAGGAACTCTGCGCTCTCTACCCGGACGCGCCGATCTACACCATGGTCGCGCGTCCCGAGCGGCTCAGCGACAGCCTGCGCTCCCGCCGCATCATCACCTCGCCCTTGCAATTCGTTCCCGGCGCGGGCCGCTCGTACAAGAACCTCCTTCCGTTCTTTCCGCTGGCGGTCAACGCGCTGCGCATCCCCGCCGGCGCGCGCCTGGTGTTCAGCACGGACGCGAGCCTTATAAAGGGCGTGCGCGTGCCCGACGGCGTGCCGCACGTCTGTTACTGCCATTCCCCGCCGCGTTATCTGTGGGACTTGACGGAGACCTACCTCAACCGGACCACCGATCTCACCCGCGTCGGCAAGCTTGTCTTCAACGCCGTCATCCCGCGCCTGCGGCGTTTTGACAAGGCCGCCGCGCGGCGTGTTACGCGCTTCATCGCGAATTCCACCTTCGTGCAAGGGCGCATCCGGGAATTTTACGGGAGGGACTCCGTCATCGTGAATCCGCCGGTGGACGTGGATGCGTTCCAATGGAATCAGCCTCGCGAAGACTATTACCTGCTGGTTTCCGAACTGGTTCCCTACAAGCGCGTGGACCTCGCGGTGAAGGCCTTCGCCCGGTTGCGGGACAAGCGCCTCGTCGTCATCGGCAGAGGCCCGGAACTCAGTTCCCTGCGGCGTTCCGCTTCCCCGAACATCACGTTCCTCGGGCGCCAGCCTTTCGCGGTGCTCAAGAGCCATTACCAAACGTGCCGCGCCTTCCTCTACCCCCAGATCGAGGATTTCGGTATAACCGCCCTGGAGGCGCAGGCGGCGGGCAGCCCGGTGATAGCGTTCGCCGAGGGCGGAGCGCTGGAGACGATCGAGCAAAACCGGACAGGCCTCTTTTTCCAGAAACAGACCCCCGACGCGGTTGCGGACGCGATCCTCGAGTTCGAATCCCGCGCGGATTCCTTTTCACCGTGGGCTTGCCGGGAGAACGCCGAGCGTTTTCGCCCGGAAGTTTTCCGTGAGAAAATAACCTCCGTGCTCGCCGAGGTCGCAACCTAGATGATGCGCGCCAACCCGCAATCCCGCACGCGCTTCGACGCATTCACGCTGGTTGAATTGCTGGTGGTGGTAACCGTCATCGCGATTCTTTCGGGCCTGATGCTCGCCGCCATGCCCGCCGTCCTTTGGCAGGGGCGGAGCGCGAAGTGCCAGCATAACCTGCGGCAGGTGACGCTGGCGTTCATCCTCTATGCGAACGACCACCAGTCGTACCTTCCCAACTATAGCGCCGTGAGCGAGACGGCCCGCCTCACGGGGCTTTACTCGGCGGGTTATCTCCCGGACCCGGGCGTCCTTATTTGTCCCGTCAACCAAGCCTATACGCAGCCCTTGATGGCGACATCCCAGGGGGCGCCCTTCAATTCCTACTATATCGCCCAGGACAGAATCCGGACGCAATGGTATCTCGCCTCCGGCCCGTACGTCTTTACGCCCGTCGGTCTCAACGGCACGAATTCCTATCGCATTCCCGTCGTCTGGGACCAGCGGGCCGACACGGACAACCCGATCAATTTCCACAAACCAAACTCGACCACGGCGGGCGGCTGTTTTGGCTACCTGGACGGTTCCGTGAGCTACCTCTGGAAGCCGGACTCCGTTGTAAGACCTTAGAGATGCAGACGCGCCGGTTCTTCCTCACCTTTTTTTGCCTGGCGGCTTTCCGCGTTTGCGCCGAAACATCGGGAGACCCCCTCGCCTCCTTGAAGATCGGCAACCTGCCCGATGCGTTCTACCGGCGGCCCGGCCTGGAGAAGATGCCGCGCGTTGCGTATGAGCAGATGCCGGTCGTTAACGTCCGGGACGAGGGCGCGAAAGGCGACGGCGTCGCCGACGAGCGGCGGGCGTTTGATCGGGCGCTGGACCGCATTCTCCAAAAAGGCGGCGGCGTCCTCTTCATCCCGAAAGGGGTCTATACCTTCCATGATGTCCCCGGGACGGGCGGGCGCATCTGGAATATTGCGCGTCCCGGCCGCGACAAAATCTCCAACGTCCATTTCGTCGGCGAGGGAGAAGGCTCGATCATCCGCTTCACCTCGGAGGTGTACGACGCGCCGTACGGCTGGAACTTCGGGAACGTCGAAAACGTGACCCTGCGCGACCTGAGCTTCACCGCCTTTCCCTACTTTCACACGCGCGGGGCCAATGAATCCCGCGGGTTGTTCCTGTTTCAGTTTGGAAGTTACAAGCCGGGCGAGCAGTTCGCGCGCAATATCGAATTGGTCAACGTCTCCACCGACCAGGGCGTCACCGGGCCGCTCTTCCGCCGGGGGGCGGACGGAGTGTGGATCGTGGATTGCAAGGTCCGCAACACCTCCGCGGACGGCATCCATCTCGACACCGCCCAACGCATCACCGTCGCCTATAACCAGGTTGAATTCACCGGGGACGACGCTCTCGCGAACATCTCGGTGGCCGCGATCAAGAACCCCGCGCTGGACAACCGGTTTCTCTTCAACACCGCGCTTGCATCGCAATGCCGCGGGATCGCGCTCGGCGGCCTTGACACCGTGGCGTCCGGCAACTGGTTCGAGCAAAGCCAGCTTTCCGCGATCTACCTCCACGCCCACGGGCACAGGCCCGTCGAGGGCGACCCGGTGTCTCATCCCATCGTGAGCGGCAACACCGTCGTCCGCTGCAATATCGGCGGGGTTTTCGGAAGCTATCCGGGCGCGCTGCTCGGGGAGTTCAATGTCTCCGACGCGGAAATCACCGGCAACAAAATCCTTGGTTGCGGCGGCGACGGGATCGCCTTCCGCGTTTACCCGACGGCGCTCTACCCGACCGGCGTCGCCGTCCGCCCGCCCGAGCGGATCGCCATAGAGGACAACATTGTTTGCGGGAACAGCGGCTGCGGCGTCGAACTGCTTGCCGGCACGCGGATCGACGGCCTGACTGTCGCGAACAATGTCTTCCACGCCAACGCGAAAGGCAGCATCTTGCTTGCGGGCATTGTTTCCAACGCCAGCTTCCGGCGGAATACAACCGACCATCCGCCCGTCGTCGGAAATCTCGCCCTTCTTACGGACAGGGCGGGCGGCAACGCTTCCCCCGCCGCGGGTTTCCAGCCCGGCCCGGCCGCCGAAGTCTACCCGCGCTGGTATGCCGACATCGCCGCCGCGCCGGACGAAAGCGAGCCGCTCCGCCCGCCATCGCCGCCCGGCGGCGCGTCCGCTTCGATGCGATCGGAGAGCGTGCGCATGTTCGGCGCGCGGGGCGACGGGCGGACGGATGACACCGGCGCCTTCACCCGTGCGCTCGCCGCGCTGCCGCCGGAAGGCGGCGTGCTGGAAGTGCCCGCCGGGAGCTACCTGCTGCGCCCGCCCGCCGGCGGCGGCGGCGCGCTGCCGTGGACGTGCGTGCGCCATCATCTCGCCATCGTGGATCGCGCGAACATCCATTTGCGCGGCGAGGGCCGCGCGGAACTGCTCTTCGACGACCCGGACGCGCAGGGCTTGCGCCTCATCCACGTGCGGAACGCCTCGGTCACCGGCCTCGCCTTTCGCCTCCGTTCCCAGCCGCCGCTGCGGCACGATCGCGCGCTGCTCGACCTTTCGGCTTGCAGCGGCGTCGCGCTCGACGGGCTGACGCTCGAGGATTCCAGCGGCCCGGGCATCCAGATTGACGCCTCGCGGGAAATCGGCGTCACGCGCTGCACGGTCTCGCGCGCGGGAACCGACGGCGTCGCCATCCTTTCAAGCAGCCGGGTCCTCGTCGAAAACTGCGCCCTCGGCGGCGCCAGGGACGACGCCGTGCGGCTGGACGTGACCGGCGGCGTCACGCGCTGCCCCCGGTTCATTCGGATTCTCAACAACCGCATTCAAGGCGTCCGCGAGGGATTCGGCGTCGCGCTCTGCGGCGGCGACGAGGTCGAGGTCAGCGGGAACGCCATCGCGGATTGCTACCAGGCGGGCGTCGCCATCTTCCAGCAGGAGACTTTCCTGCCGTGGCCGCGCGCGCTCACCGTTTCCGGGAACACCCTCGCGCGCTGCAACCGCGGCCCGCTCGGCTATACGAGCGGCGCCATCGCCGTCTTCTCCGTGCAAACGGCGGGCGCAGGGGATTTTCGCATCACCGGCAACACTATCGAGGATACGCCGAAATATGCCGTCAGCATCGAACGCGCGAAGAAACTCGACCGGGTGACCATCCAGGCGAACACCGTGCGCGACGCAAAGCTCGGCGCGATAGGCGTCAATGATCAGCAAAAGCAGGCGATCCATTCGCTCGTATGCACCCCATAAACCAACCCTCCACATCCGGTCTTGCGGCGCGCGCCCTGCGAGCGGCGGGCTGGGCGGCCGTCGAGAGCATGGGAGGGCAGTGCATTTCCTTCGGCGTCTTCCTGGTGATGGCGCGGCTGCTCACGCCCGCCGACTTCGGGACGGTGGCGCTCGCGAACATCTACGTCGCCTTCTCCCAGGCGCTCATCTTCCAGGGGCTGGGACAGGCGATCATCCAGAAAGCCGCGCTTGCACGCGAGGACCTCGAAGCCGCGTTCTGGATCAATCTCGCCCTCGGGATCGCCGCCGCCGGGGCCACCCTGCTGGTTTGCGAGCCGGTGGCGCGGTGGTTCCATTCGCCGCATCTCGCGGATTTGCTGCGCTGGCTTTCGCCCATCTTCATCCTGAGCGCGCTCGCCGACGTGCAGGCGAATCTGCTCGCGCGCGAGTTCGCCTTCAAACCGCTCGCGGTGCGCACCGTCGCCGCCTTCTCCTGCGGCGGCGCCGCCGGGATAGTCATGGCGCGGGCCGGCTTCGGCGTCTGGAGCCTCGCCGGCCAGCAACTCGTCGTATCGGCGCTGAACGCCGCGCTGCTTTGGGCGGCCAGCCCGTGGCGGCCCCGGCTCCGGTTTTCCACACCCCACGCAAGGGTCATGTGGCGTTTCAGCAGCCGGTTGATGGGCCACGAACTCGTGAGCCTCGCGAGCCGCAGGTCGGACCAATTCTTCATCGGGAAATACATGGACGCCGCCGCCATGGGCGCCTATGCCGTGGCCGCGCGCGTCAGCACCCTGCTCAGCGAGATCGTGGTGCGCTCGCTGACGCGGGTTAGCCTCGCCTCCCTCGCCCGCATGCAAACGGAGCCGCAACGGCTCGGCGCGGCGTTCTCGCGCATCCTGCAAATGCAGATGTGCCTCATCCTCCCCCTCGCCGCCGGGCTGGGCGTTTTCGCGAGGGAAATCGTGCTCGCCGCCGTCGGCCCGCAATGGATCGCGGCGGCGCCCGCGATGCGCATCCTGCTGCTCGCCATCCCGCTGGAGTCGCTCTCGGCCTTGAACGCGGCGGCCATCATCGCGCGGGGCAGACCCGGCTGGGTCTCGCTGCTCACGTGTTACCACGCGGCGTTGAATGTGGCGCTCTTCGCCGTTTTCGCCCGCTGGGGGCTCACCGCCGTCGCCGCCGCGTACGTTCTGCGCGCCGCGATTCTCTATCCGGTCGAACTCGTCTGGTTGCGGCGCCTGATCCCCGTGCCGATTTTCCGCTTGTGCCTGTCGCTGCTGCCCCCCTTCCTGGCGACGGTCGTCATGGCCGGCCTGGACATCCTCGTCCGCGCTTCGGTTCCGCCCGGAACCCCGCTTTTTTTAACGCTGTTTTACGGCCTCCTCGCGAGCGTCGCGAGCTATTCCGCCACGCTCGCCATCCTGCGGCGCGACCTTCTTTTTGAACTATGGAACTGCTTGAAAATTCTGAGGACGCGGGCCGTCCCCGCTTAACCGCTTGAACCCCATGGCGATGCGCGTCCTGATCATCAGCAACCTTTTCCCTCCATTCTCGCTCGGCGGCGCGGAGATGGCCGCAAGTTCCCTGGCGGCGCGGCTCGCCGGGGGAGGCCACGAGGTTTGCGTGCTGACCTCCGCGCCGCGGCCCGCCCAGGAAGAATCGAGCCGCCGCGCGGACGGCGTGCGGATCGAGAGGCGTTTCTTCCCGAACAGCTACTCCGTTTTCGAGGCGCGGGCCCGCCCCGTCCTCCACAAGGCCGCATGGCATTTCCGCGACCATTTCAACAGGCATTCGGAGAGCATTTGCCGCGCGGTGGTCGAGGCGTTTCGCCCGGACATCGTGAACACGCACGATCTGCAGGGGATCGGCTACAACATCGTGCGGGAGATCGGGCGGCGGGGCCTGCCTTGCGTGCAAACGCTGCACGATCTCGGGTTCCTCTGCATCAACATGAATATGTTCAGAGACGGCGAAGCGTGCCGGCGGCGGCATGCGCCGTGCGCGGTTTCCTCCCTTCTCAAGGGCGCGTATCTCTCCACCATCAAGACGCTCGCCTTCTGGTCGCCTTCCCAAGCCCTGCTCGAGCGGTACCGCCCGCATCTCCCCCGGCACGTGGAAGCCGTCTCCATACCGCTCCCGCTGCGCTTCTCTCCCCCGCCCGAGGGGATCGAAGCCCGGTCGGCGGCGCCCGTGCGGCTGCTGTACGCGGGCCAGTTCACGGAACCGAAAGGCGTCGGATTTCTCCTCGAAACGCTGGAGCCGCTCGCGGAGGGGAACCGCTTCGAACTGGCGCTGGCGGGCGGCGGCCCCCTCCTCGAACGATTGAAGGAAAAATACGCCGGGAAGACATGGGTCTCCTTCGCCGGGCGCCTGCCTCCCGAGGAAGTGGCCGGGTTCATGGCGCGCGGCGATTTGCTCATGATTCCCTCGCTCTGGTTTGAGAACTCGCCGGTGGTCGCCTACCAGGCGGGCCAACTCGGGCTTCCAATCCTCGCCAGCAATGTCGGCGGCCTGCCGGAACTGGTGCGCGACGGGGTGAACGGACTGCTCCTGCCCGCGGGCGACGCCGAGAGGTGGCGGGCCTGCGTGCGGGACCTTCTCGCCCGGCCCGAGAAGCTGGACCGCCTGCGCGAGGGCGCGAAGGCAAACGCGAAAAACTTCGACCCGGACCTGCTGGGCGGCGCGGTCGTGCGCCTTTTCGAACGAACCTTGCGCGCCGCGTCGGCGCCCGCGCGCGCCGTTTATACGGAGGCGGACGCATGAACGACGGAACCATCGCCGCCTATTCCAGGGACGAGGACTCGGCGCAGAACGCCATGGCGTTCCTCGTCTTTTCAGGCTGGGCGATCACGCTCTCCTACTTCCCGAGCGGCTTCCTGCACTTCTATTTGGGGAGCGCGGTTTACGCGCGCGACCTGCTTCTCGCGGCGCACCTCTTCGCATCCCTCGTCTGGCTGCGCCGCGTCGGGGATATGCGCTGGGTGTTGCGGCAGTCCGCCATCCTGGGGCTTGCGCCGCTCCTGCTGTTGCCGGCGATGGCGGACGGCGAATACCGCTTCGAGGCGTTGCGCACCGCGAAATGGGCTTTCAGTTGGCTGGACTGGATATTCATCGGCCACTTCGCATTCCATATCCGCCGCTGGAACAAACTGCTCCCTCTCTTCATCGCCGCGACGATGGTCGAACTCCTGGTCGAACTGGCGATCGGCGCTTATGAATGGCGGGCTGGCCACTATGTTTTTTCCACGGCGACAACGTGGGAGGAACACACCATTTTCGGCGTCCAGTCCGTGAAGGAGATGAAGCTGCAAGGCAACATCCGCATACGCGGGCTGCAGCGCGACGTGTTCTCCTTCGCGAATCTCATGGCGATGAGTTCCGTGCTCGGGTTCGCCTGGGCCGGCGTCTCCCGCGAGAACTGGAAGCGGGCCGCCGGCTTCGCGTGGGCCGCTGTCTTCGCGGGGATGCTCATGGTCTCGGGCGGGCGCTCGGCGCTCTTCGGCATCCTGGCGAGCGCCATCCTCTCGGGGGCATATTGCATCGACCATCATTTCACGCGCCGCTGGGCCAAGATGTATATCCTCGCCTGGGTCGCCCTGGCTCTCATCATCAGCCTGGCGGGAGTGGGCCAGCTCACGGAAGCGATCAGCGGCGCGTTCTTCGGCAAGTCGCACCTGGGCGACTCCAGCAGCGCCTACATGCGCGATGACAACTGGAAGAACCTCCTGGATTCCTTCGAGCAGCAGCCGATCATCCTCGTCATCGGCGGCCCGTTCGCCGCCCTCCTCGACATCCACATCGCCCCGATGTTCCATTGGGCGGACAACCAGATTCTCTGGGACGCCTATCATCTCGGCCTCGCCGGGGCGCTCGCCATCGCCTTCTATTTCTTCCGTGTGATCCGGATCGGCAAGACCCGCGGGCGTTTGCGAAGCTGGGATGTCCTCGTGCTGTTCCTGCTCTTCGTCATCGGCGAAGGGATAGCCCGGGAATCCCTGACCTTCATGGGATGCATGCCGCTGTTCGTCGCGTGCGGCTATGTCAGCGCCGCGTCGGCGGAGGCTGCCGGGGAAACCAGCAGCCCAATCCCCAAAAACCGTTCGCGGCGGCGAAGCAGGCTCGCGCGGCATTCCTGAAATGAAAGTCCTTCTCCGAATCCGAAGCGATGTCGAGAAATTCCCGGGCGGCGACTACGTCCAGCTCCTGAGGACGCGAGAGACGCTGGAACAGCTCGGCTTCGAGTGCATTGTCGCGCCGGGCCTCGCCCCGATGCCCGCGGGCGTCGACGCGGTTCATTTGTTCAACACCACGCGCATCCACGAAACGTGGTTGCAATACCGCGAGGCGAAACGGCGCGGCCTCCCCGTGGCGCTCACGCCCATCTGGCATTCGATGCGCGAGATGCGCCGATTCTACGCGCGGCTTTACAGGATGCCGCTTTTCCCCGTCTGGCACTACATGGCCGCCAAGGAATTTTTCTACGCGCGGCGGTCCGGCCTGCCGATCCTGCCCGCCGCCACGCTGCGGTACCGCGCCCTCCAGCGGGAAATGGTCGGCGGCGTGGACATGGTCATCCCCAACTCCCGGGCCGAGCTCGACGCCATGCGGCTGGAACTCGGGGTCGAGCCGCGAGCCGCGCGCGTGGCGGCCCCGCTCTTCGACGAGCCGGCCCCGGAGTCTCCCGGAGCGGAACGCCGCGACCTTGTCTGCGCGGGCCGCATCGAGCCTCGCAAGAACCAGCTCTCCATCATCCGCGCCTTCAAATCCCTGGGAGAAAGCGGCCGGCGGCTGCTTCTTTTCGGCGGCATGAGCGGCGCGCACCCCGCCTACGAGCGGGCCGTCCGCCGCGAACTCGAACCGGGCGTTGTCGAATACCGCGGCCACGCGCCCTTTGCGGAACTGGCCGCGGCATATCGCGCGGCGAAGGGAGCCGTTCTGGCCAGCTATTTTGAAACGTGCGGGTTTTCGGCGCTGGAAGCCATCGCCCAGGGCGCGCGGGCTTGCGTGAGCGACACGCCGTACACGCGGGAGTTCTACGAAGAAAGCGGCGCCGTGTTCTGCGATCCCTTTTCCATTCCATCCATCCGAGCGGGCATCGAAAAACTTCTGCACGCGCCGGCGCTTGACTGCAACGGCTTCCTGCGCGCCTATTCGCGCGAGACGGTCCTGAGGGAGACAAAGGAGGTTTACGAATGTCTGACCAGCTAACATCTCCCGGCAGAACCGGGAACATGGGGACGCATCCCGCCGCCATCGCGGCCGGAGTCCTCTCCGTCATCACCGTGACGTACAACTCGCGGCAGGAAATCGCGGCGTGCATCGAATCCATCCCGCCCCAGCTTCTTGGCCGTCCCGTGGAAATAACCCTGGTCGACAACGCATCCTCCGACGGCACGCTCGAATTCGTTCAAGCGCGTTACCCCCATGTCACCGCCTTCTCCACCGGGGCCAACCCCGGTTTCGGCGCGGCAAACAACATCGGCTGCCGCCGCAGCACGGGGGAGTATCTCCTGTTTTTGAATCCCGACACGCGGGTAAACACAGCGGCCCTGGAGCATTGCCTGCGCCGTCTCCAAAACGAGCGGGAGATCGGCATCATCTCCCCCAAGCTCGTCCGCGCGAACGGCGAGATGGACCTCGCCTGCCGGCGCTCGGTGCCCACCATCTGGGACGGCGTGACGCGCGGCACCGGGCTATACAAGCTGTTCCCCCGCGTAAAATGGTGCGCCGGCTACAACCTCACCTACCTGCCGGAGGACGAAACCTACGCGGTCGGCGCCGTCAACGGAGCCTTCATGATGATGACGCGCCGCCTCTTTAACCGCATCGGCGCGTTCGACGAACAGTTTTTCATGTATGGCGAAGACCTCGATCTCTGCCTGCGGTGCAGCCGGGAGGGCTACAAGGTCATCTATGACGGCAGGCGCTCCATCGTGCACTTGAAAGGGTGCAGTTCGAGCAAGACGTACAAAGTGATGTCCCGCGAACTATTCATCGGCACAAAGCGGTTCTACCTGAAGCATTTTAATCCCGGCAACTCGTGGCTTGTCCGATGGAAATACGCGTTCCTATTCTGGATATGGCGCACCGCCTCCGCCATCCTCGCGGTCCTCAAAGGGCACAAAAACGCCCGGCCATCCTGAGCTTCAACGCGCTACGTTTAAGGAACCGCTGGCAGAGATCTTTACCCATGCCGAATCGCGGCTGGTAGTCACACCACGTCAGAAAGCGGATTCCATCAGCCATGGGAATGTATTTCCAATAGCCGCTCCCTTGCCGGATCAGGGAGCGTCGGTCATTCGAGGAAAACTTGAGAGCTGAGGAACGGGCGCCGTCACGCAAATTCCGCTGGGGCCGAAGTTGTGTCCTCCATGCTCAGGTAGCGGTGCGCTTCGATCCAGTCCTCGTGGATCTCGGCCGCCAGCGCACTGCGGATGACATGGGTGCGGCGCTTTAACTCCTGTTTGATGCGCTCCAGCATGTTCGTGCTCTTGAGATGCTTGTGGATGGACGCTCTGAAGAAGAAATTCGGCCCACGTTGGACGTATCTGTGCGCCCCGGCGATCCTGGCTATTCCACTGCCGGTACGCTTTAAAGATGAGGTGATTGATGCGAGCACTATCCGCCCGAGGTCGCACGAGAGCTTCGCCGGCATCTACCCACAGCCAGCAATCGGCAATATCGGCCGCCGCCGATTAAACCCCGGCTCATCGCCACGAGGTTATGCGCCAGCACACAAAACGCCACGTATCTTTCAAATCCCGCTTCTCCTTTGTAGAACGCCCGCTCCATCCCAAAACGGTGTTTGAGCGTGGCGATCCGCGGCTCGATCCCCGCCCGCCATGCTTGTCCGCGCTTGAACCACCGCTTC
>JAJPII010000035.1 GCA_021324825.1 Spartobacteria bacterium
AAACTCTACCTCGGAGTTATGGCATTCCTCGGGATTATCCTTGAAGCGATGCCAATTGCGGCGTGTTTCCGTCTCCACATGATCCGCCCATTGATCCAACGTTGCCAGAGCAGCCCGAATATCCAGGTTTTCCGCGCCGGGCAAATCCTGGGCGCACAGAAGATTCGTTTCGGCAACATCGACGCCCGCGAGTTGCTCCGGCGTCATTTCCATCAACCGCCCGAGCGTGAGTCCTTGATGCACCACGGAAACCCGTTGTGCTGATGGGGAAACTTGGTTCTTCCCGAGCGAAAAGCCAATCGCAAACGTGATTCCAAAGCCAAGAAGCGTTCCAGCAATGATTCCAAGGAAAAGCAATGGCAAGCGACGGAAGGGTTTTGCCGATTCCTTCGCACTTTCCCGCCCGGCTCTTGCCCGTGCCCTACGTTGCTGTCGAGTCTCGCTCACACCAAGTGAAAAAGTAATCGAACGATGGAAAACCGAAAGACAATTCTGGTTCCTCCACATTTTCAGTGGAATTGGATAATGGCATGATAAAAGAGAGGGATGAAAATTGAAGAGTTATTTCACCGTTTGTTGGGGTTGGGAGAGAGTTGGGAAGTGGAGAGTTGCGAGTATTCGGAGGAGTCGAACGCATTTTTCATAATGGTGAAGGAGACGGAACGACTTTGGGCTTTTGAGCGGTGTCCGAAGTGCGGCAAAGACCCGGTGGCATGCTACGATCACGTTGAGCCGTTGCGGTGGAGACATCTGAATGTGTTTAGCAAGGAGAGCGAAATCGTGTGCGAGCTACCCCGTGGCGAGTGTGGGAAGTGCGGCCACATTTACCGGGTAAAGCCGCCGTGGGAGGGCAAGAGCAAGCATTTCACGGAGGAATTTGAGGCGTTTGCGTTGACGCTGATGCGGGAGATGCCGGTAAAGAAAGTTGGGAAGATTGTCGGGGTGAGTGACATGCGGTTGTGGCGGATGCTTCTGGCCCACGTAGACGCGGCGCTCAGAGAGATCTTTGGAGATCACTCTCATTCGTTTGAGTCTGGCCGCCGGGTTTGCGCGCCGGGCGCCGTGTTCGATTCCGATTTCGAAAAGCTGCTTTAGGAGGGCGATGGAATTGTTGTAGCGCGTCGGAGAAGCTTCTTTGGCGAATCGCCCTGCCCAATCCTGGCATTGTTCGATGGTGACATTGCGCACCTCAAGGGACGATAGCTCAGGCCATTCGCGCCGAAGAGATGCCATGAGTTGGCCCCAATAGTGGCGGGTAGATTTTTTTATCGAAGGGTCGTTCTCCAACTGCCGCTTTCGGATGCCAAACGCATCTTCCATGACCATCCGGTCATAGATTGTCTTTTCGCGGCGAAGCTCGGACTGGCTGGCTGTTTGGCTGCGCAGTTCGTCCAGCTTTGCGCGTGCCACCTCTAAGACGGTCGTTTTGAGGCTCCGCCATGTTTCCTTGCCGTCGATAGCGATTCTGGCGTAGTAGATAGAGGACTTATGGCGGTAAAGACCTTGGTATCTGGTTGGTGTCCAGCTTCTGGTGTTCTTCATGGAGAAGGCTCCCGGGATGGTTTTCCCGCTTGTCGCATAAGACCTTCGTATAAAAGTCAATGTTTCACGTTTCGCGGATTTCTTAAAGTGCTGGAAACCAGCATGTTAAGGGCCTATAGCTCAGCGGTTAGAGCAGGGGACTCATAATCCCTTGGTCCCAGGTTCGAATCCTGGTGGGCCCACAAATTTTTTCCGTGCGTTCCATGCGACCTTGGCGAAGATGAACGCGTGCAGGATTTTACCGGCGGCGCGATCCACGCCCTCCCCACCAGCCATAAATCTTCCGGCAGCGCTGATTTCGATCAGCGCATACGCCAGCTCGTTCAGGATTGGGGGTGCGCTCATTCGCCGGGTCTCATCGAGGAGATGATCATCACGGCGCTGAAGTTGGGCCGCGACCAGGCTACCGTGGCCGACTTGAAGCTCTTCAGCCGGTCGCTGAAGGAGCTTCGTTACGCGGCGCGCGTTTTCTCGCCGTACTCGAAGTTCAGGAAGGTGGTGGTTTTCGGCTCGGCGCGGATCGGGCCGGAGGAGGCGGAGTCGCTCGCCGCCGAGGAGTTCGCGCGGGAGATGCGCGAGCGGGGGTTCATGATCATCACGGGCGGCGGGGATGGCATCATGGGAGCGGCCCAGCGCGGGGCGGGGAGGGAGAATAGTTTCGGCCTCAATATACGGCTGCCGTTCGAGCAGCGGGCGAATGAGACGATTTATGGCGATCCGAAGCTGGTGAACTTCAATTACTTCTTCACCCGCAAGTTGAATTTTGTGAAGGAGACGCACGCGGTGGCGCTTTTCCCGGGCGGGTTCGGCACGCTCGATGAGGGGTTCGAGGTTCTCACCCTCATGCAGACGGGCAAGGCGCGCTTGCTGCCGCTCGTGCTCGTGGACAAGCCGGGGGGGACGTATTGGAAGACGTGGCACAGTTTCCTGGCCGAATATCTGCTGAAGGTCGGCCTGATCTGCGAGGGCGATTTCGATCTTTTCAAGATCACTGACAGCGTCCACGAGGCGGTGGAGGAAATCCTGCGCTTTTACAAAATCTACCACTCTTATCGCTGGGTCGGGAACCGGATGGTCGTGCGGTTGCAAAGGCGTCTGACGCCCGCCGCGGTGGCGGGTCTGAACGCCGGGTTTCAGGATGTTTTGCAGGATGGCGCGATCGTCCAGGGCGGCGCGCTGCCGGAGGAAAAGAACGAGCCGGAGTTGCAGGAGATGGCGCGGCTCATCCTGACGCCGCTCCGCACGAATTTTGGAGGCATCCGGCGCCTCATCAACGCCATTAACGCCTCCGAAGTTCAGGAGTGAGGGGCCGCCAGCACGGCGAGGCAGGGGAGAAAGAGCATTCCTTCCACGCACCATTCATAAAAGCCTTCGGTCCGGGGTTTTCTCGCGGCCAGCCGGAGGAAGCCGAGGTAGGGAACGCCCGTCGCGCCCAGCGCGATCCAAACACGCGCCAGGCCGGGGAATGCGAACCGCGCCGCGAAGAAGGTGAGGGCCGCCAGAGCGGCCAGCAGCAAGCCGAGCAGCCGCAGAGTGGACGCCGCGCCCGCGATGACGGGGAGGCTGCGTGTTCCCATCCGGCGGTCTCCGTCCATGTCGCGGAGATCGCACAGGACCATGTTGAAGAAGAGGAACACCCACGTCCAGCCCGCGGCGAAGAGATAGTAGAGGAGGCGCGGCGGCAACCCCTGGCGCGGCAGCGGGAGGATGAAGTAGGCGGCGGTCACCAGGGTGGGGGCGAAGAATGTTTTCAGGAGCGGCACGTCCTTGAGCCGGAAGCCGAGGAAGGGCACGGAATAGCAAAGGCAAACGCCCCCGCCGGCGACGGTGAGAAGAAGGGAAGCCCAATCCCGGGAGAGGACGGGCAGGAGGATCAAGGCGCACACCGAGGCCGCGGCGACCAGCGCGCCAACGGGCCGCAGGCGCAGGCTCGCGCGATTGCGCCTGGGCGTGTTGATGGCGTCGGAGGGATCGGCCTTCAACCGGTCCATATTATAGACAAACAACGCCCCGGCCAGCCAGAGAGGCAGGTACGGGCGACTCGAGAAATGGAGGAGCCGGCCCAGCGCCCAGCCGCAGGAGGCGATGCCGGCGGCGCCGTAGAAGCTCAATGTGTGGACTGCCGTGCCGCAACGCCGGAGAAAATCCGCGAGTCGATTTGCCATTTGTTTTTGCACGTGCCGGATGCGCGCTTGTCAACGGCGCGCGGAATAGCGATCTTTCCCTTGACGTTACCTTTGGTGATTCTCTACATCTAGGCGCTTTTCACGACCCATGCTCGATCACTTTTTGTCTCAACCCGCCGCGCGCAACGCCAAGCAAAGGGAAGGTTTTTTGAATGTTTAACGGGCTATTCGGGCTGTTCTCCAACGACATCGGCATCGACCTCGGCACGGCCAACACCCTCGTGTATGTCCGCGACCACGGCATCGTCCTCCGCGAGCCATCCGTGGTGGCCGTCCAGGCGGGGACGAACAAGGTTCTCGCCGTGGGCGACGAAGCGAAGCGGATGCTCGGGCGCACGCCGGGCAACATTGTCGCGATCCGTCCGCTGAAGGATGGCGTCATCGCCGATTTCGAGGTGACGGAGGCGATGCTCCGGCATTTCATCGCGAAGGTTCATAACCGCCGCAAGATGGTCCGCCCGCGGGTGGTCATCGCGGTGCCTTCGGGCATCACGGAAGTCGAGAAGCGGGCGGTGAAGGATTCCGCTACCCGCGCCGGCGCGCGGGAGGTTTATCTGATCGAGGAGCCGATGGCGGCGGCTATCGGTGTGGGGCTTCCCGTCCAGGACGCGGCAGGCAACATGATCATCGACATCGGCGGCGGCACTACGGAAGTCGCGCTGATCTCGCTGTCGGGCATCGTCTTCAGCCGGAGCGTCCGCGTGGCGGGCGACGAACTGGACGAGGCGATCATCCAATACATGAAGAGGGCCTACAATCTCATGATCGGGGAGCGGACGGCCGAGGAGATCAAGATCAAGATCGGCTCGGCGTATCCCATCGAGAAGGAGACGACCATGGAGGTCAAGGGGCGCGATCTCGTCGCGGGGCTGCCGAAGACGCTATCCATCACTTCGCAGGAAGTTCGCGAGGCGCTGCTGGAACCGATCGCGACCATCGTCGAATCCGTGCGCGTGACGCTGGAGCGCTGCCCGCCGGAACTCTCCGCCGACCTGGTGGACAGGGGCCTGGTGCTGGCGGGCGGAGGCGCGTTGCTGCGCGGGCTCGACCGGCTCCTGACGGAGGAGACGGGGCTGCCGGTGCATGTGGCCGAAGACCCGTTGAGCGCGGTCGCGGAAGGCACCGGGCGCGCGTTGACGGAGATCAAGTTCCTGCGCCAGGTAGCCACGACGGATCGTCAATGGCGTTGAGAGATACTCCACGACGGTAATGCGGCGGTATAATATCGCGGCGCTCGTGGTGTTCATATTCATGGTGGGCGCACTGTTCGCGCTCACCCCGCGCAACACGCAGAAAGTGCAGTCCGCGTTTTTGGGGATGATCTCGCCGTTTCTCAAGACCGGTTCCGGGTTGCAGCAGCGGGTCGTGGCTTTCCACGAAGGCCTCAAGACCCTCCAGCAACTCGAGCAGGACAACAAGACGCTCCTGGTCGAGAACGCCCAGCTTCGCACGGGCCTCAGTTATCTGCGCGATCTGGAAGGGGAAAACAACCGCCTCCGGCACGCGCTGGAATACCGCGAGCGCGCCGCCTTCAACCTGGTGCCGGCGCGGATCATCGCCCGGGATTCCTCGACTTGGTGGAACACGGTGCGCATCGACCGCGGCATCGACGACGGGGTCGAGATCGACATGCCCGTCCTGACCGAGGACGGCCTGGTCGGCAAGACGACGGCCGTGGCGGGGAGTTCCTCGACCGTCGTCCTCATCTCGGACGAGAATTGCAAGGTCGCAGCGACGGTCGAAGGCACGCAGGAGCAGGGGATCGTGAAGGGCGAGCGCACTTCCAGCGGGCTCCAGCCGCAGATCAGCCTCATCTTCCTTTCCAAGAACGCGAATCTCAAACCCGGCATGCGGGTTTTCAGCTCGGGCGCGGGGTCCGTCTTCCCGGCGGGCGTTTCCATCGGCGTCATCAAGGAATTCAGGAAGCGGGAGCTGGACGGCTACGCCACCATCGTCCCGAGCGTCGATCTCACCACCCTGGAGGACGTCTTCGTCGTCTTCGGAAAGAAATGATCTTCTTCCTCATCGTCGCCGTCTCGCTCTTCTTCGCGCTCGTCGCCCAGCAATTCATCGGGCCGCTGCCGTGGCTGCACGGCTCGCGCGTCCTGCTCATGCCCATCGTCCTTTTCTACGGGGCGCTGGCTTTTCCCTTCTGGGCCATGCTCATTCTCGCCTTCCTCGCCGGGTTTATGTGGGACGCGCTCACCGTCCAGATCGCCTTTGCGCGGGATATCGGCACGGGCCAGACGGTCGCCACGAATGTTGAAATTTCCCTGGGATGGTCAATACTTCTCTATGCCGCCCTTGGCTCGCTCATGATCGGTTTCCGCCCACTCTTTCAGCGCGGACGCTGGGAGGTTCATTGCCTGTTGAGCGGCGTGCTGACCTCGGCCAGCGTGCTGGCGGAATACCTGATGATAACCCTGCGGCGCGGCGATCTGATCTTTACGAAGGAAGTCTGGTGGCGCATCGGCGGTTCGGGCCTCGTGGCCGTCGTTCTCGCGCCGTTCTGTTTCTTCATCTTCAACTCCATCGCGGAGAGCGTCGGGTACGAGACGCGGCCGCGGAAAAAGAAGGAAGCTGAGTGATATGGCGCGGCGAAGGGTCAGAGTCGAGTTGCGCATCCACATCCTGGCGCTTTTTTTCCTGTGCGCCATCGCGGGCATCGTAACCCGGCTCTGGTGGGTGCAGGTGGCGCACGGCGCGCTCTGGAGCGCGAAGATCGGCTCGCGCTCGCAGGTCAGCGTCCGCATCCCGTCGGTGCGCGGGGAGATTCGCGACCGCAACGGCGTGACCCTGGTCCAGAACCGCGCGAGCTATGAGGTCGATTTCTACCTGCCGGAGATGGTCCGCGGTTACAAGCAGCGCAACGGCGGCTCGGCGCCGAAGGTGACTTACACGGCGCCCGTTCACGGGATGCTGACTCCGCACAAGATCGACAACATCGTCCAGATCGTCAACACGGCGGTCATCCCGCGTTTGCAGGAGCTTGATCTCGCCAAGGATTACAGCGCCCAGTCTCTCGCCAATCATTACAAAACCGACGAGCAGGTGCCGTTCACGTATCTGGAGGACATCGACTTTCCGACCATCGCGAAGTTCTCCGAGCACGACGTCGGCCTGCCGGGCGTCGACATCTCGCCCAAACCGGTGCGCCAGTACATCTACGGCGCGCTGGCGGCGCACCTGCTCGGCTATGTCGGCAATCCGCTCGAAATCGACAAGCTGCCGGACGCGCACCAGTTCACCTTCTACCAGCCCGACGTGGAGGGAAAATCGCAAGTCGAGCTTTACATGGATAAATACCTGCGCGGGGCGCCCGGCAGGCGCGTCCTGCAGCGGAGCGTCAAGAACGTCATAGAAGGGGAGGTCAGCAGCACGCCGCCGACGCCCGGCGCCAACGTCTACCTCACCATCGACGCCCGCATCCAGGCGATCGCGGAAGAAGCCCTCCGCGCCGCGGGCCGCGCGGCCGTCGTGGTGGTGAACCCGAATAACGGCGACATCCTCGCGATGGCCTCCGTCCCTTCCTACGACCCGAACTCCTTCATCCCGAGCATATCCGGCAAGGATTGGTCCGCGCTGCTCGAGGACAAGGCCAACCCGCTCGTCAACCGCGCCATCAGCGCCTTCCCGCCCGGCTCGACCTTCAAGATCGCCACTTCGTTGGCGGGTCTTCGCAAGGGGTTGGCGAACAAGCAATTCACCTGCACCGGCGGCGTCATGTACGGGAACCACTATTTCAAATGCTGGATCGCCGAAAAGGGCGGCGCGCACGGCACCTTGAGTTTGGCGGACGCAATCAAGGTTTCGTGCAACGCCTTCTTCTACCAATACGGGAACGCCGCGGGCATCGCGGCCATCGACGACACGGCCAAGCTCCTCGGCTTGGGGCAGAAATCCGGCATCGAACTGACGGATGAAGCCCCCGGCGAGATTCCCGGCCCGGCATGGATGGCCCTGCACCATCCGCAGGAAAAATGGAGCCAAGCGCAGACCGCCAACGTCTCTATCGGACAGGGTTACGACCTCGTGACTCCGCTGCAATCGGCCATGGTAATCGCGACGGTTGCCAACGGGGGCATCGCCTACTATCCTCGGCTGATCGACCGCGTTTTGACACCGGAGGGCAGACCCGCCCTCGACGAAGATGGAACCGTAGCCGTTCCCCCAGGCCCGAAGATCCGAGCGGATCTCCGGCGCGATTTCACCGCGCAGCAGATCGAGCTGGTCCGCCACGGCCTCTGGAAAGTCGTCAACGAACAGGGCGGCACGGGCGGGGCGGGCCGGTTGAAAGGCGTGCAGGTGGCGGGCAAAACCGGCACCGCGCAAGCCACGCTCAACGGGAAGAAAGACACCATCGCGTGGTTCACCTGCTTCGCTCCGTACGATCATCCCCGCTACGCGATGACCGTCATGGTCCAGGGCGGCGAGCACGGCGGCTCCGTCGCGGCGCCCATCGCCACGCGGATATTGGACGAATGCCTGGCGATGGACGCCGGAACGTACACGCCCACGCTGGCCGTCCTGGCGCCCGCGCACAAGAGCAACCCTTTCCAGATGATCTCCAAGATCGACTATAAGAGCGCGGCCCCCACGCTGGACGCGCCCGACCCCGAATCGCCGGACAACGCCGAGCCCGCGCACGAAGCGGAGATGCAAAAGGTCCGGGCCCAGCCCGAGATAAAGGAAGCGCCCGACGCGCAGGGGAAAGTCCGCAAGAAACCGGGCCAGGCGTCGCAGCCCCAGCAACAGCAGGAGGATCGCAGAAACGTTTTCCAGAGACTATTTGGAATAAAACCGAGGCCCGCCGCCGCATCGACTCCGGCGCCGCGCGTGCATACGCACTGAACAAGGCCTCCAAATGACAGCTTTTTTAATGAGGAACAATTTTCATGATAGAGAAAGTGAAGCGAATTTTCGGCATGGCCCCAAAGCAGACCGGCAACAAACTCATCATCAATTGCGAAAAGCTCGAGCGGCGCGTCGCGCTCCTTGAGAACGGGCAGCTCGAAGAATACAACATCGAGCGCGAGACCGACCGCAACATCGTCGGCAGCATCTTCAAGGGGCGGGTCAAGAACATCGAGCACGGCCTCAAGGCCATGTTCGTGGACATAGGCTTCGAGAAGAACGCCTTCCTGCATTTCTGGGACGCGCTCCCCGCCGCGCTCGACAGCGGCATCGAGGAAGTGGACAGGCCGGGCGGCGACAAGAATAAAAAGCGGATCACCGCCAAGGACATCCCGAACATCTACCCCGTCGGCTCGGAAGTCCTGGTCTATGTGACCAAGGGCCCCATCAGCACCAAGGGGCCGCGCATCACCACGAACATAAGCCTGGCTGGCAGGTATCTCGTCCTGATGCCGTACAGCCCGCAGAGCGGCATCTCGCGCAAGATCGAGTCGCCCAAGGAGCGCGATCGGCTCCGGAAAATCCTGAAGAAGCTGGACGTCCCCGAGAACATGGGCGTCATCGTCCGCACCGTCGGCGAAGGCCAGCGGGAGCGCTATTTCATCCGCGACCTGAGCCTCCTGCTTGAACAATGGACGCAGATCGAGGAGGCGATGAAGCAAAAGCCCGCGCCATCGTGCGTCTTCCGCGAACCCGATCTCATCGACCGGACCGTCCGCGACTTCCTCACCGACGAGATCGAGGCCGTCATCTGCGACGACGCCGCCGCGGTTAAACGGATGACCGAACTCATCGGCCACATCTCCCGGCGCTCGAGCAACCGCGTCACCCATTACAGCGAGCCGGCGCCCATCTTCGAACGATTCGGCGTCCAGAAGCAGATCGACGACGCCTTCCACCGGCAGGTCTGGCTCAAGTGCGGCGGCTATATCGTCATCGACGAAACTGAGGCGCTCATCGCCATCGACGTCAACACCGGGCGCAACAAGGGGGCGAAAGACGTCGAGCGGACGATCCTCCAGACCAACCTGGAAGCCGTGGACGAGATCGCGCGCCAGTTGCGATTGCGGAACATCGGCGGGCTCATCATCGGCGACTTTATCGACATGAAGAGCCGGCGCGACCAGCAGATGGTCTATGCGCGGATGAAGGAACGCCTGAAGCGGGACAAAGCGAAGAGCCACGTCCTGCCAATCTCGCAACTCGGCCTGATGGAAATGACGCGCCAGCGCGCGCAGGAGAGCCTGAGCGGCTCCATCTACGAGAACTGCCCGTACTGCAAAGGCCGCGGCGCGGTGAAGAGCGCCATGACCATGAGCGTGGAATTGCAGCGCACCCTGCACGCCGTCATGCGCAAGTACCAGGACACCATCCACGACATCAAGGTCACGATCAACCCCGAAGTCCTCAAGCGCCTCCGCACCGAGGACGAAGAACTCCTCGTCGAGATCGAGAGAAAATACGCGGGCAGGCTGACCTTCCGGAGCGACCCGGCCTATCACCAGGAACAATTCCTCATCGCCGACGCCGCGAACGGAGCCGAGTTGAAGTTGTAGCCGCCGGACTATTCCACGCTTTCCCGGACGGAGGCGATGGCGTAGTCGCGGTTCATGCGGGCGATGAAGGCTACGCTGATTTCCGCCGGGCAGACGGCTTCGCATTCATAGTGGTTCGTGCAGTTGCCGAAGCCTTCGTTGTCCATGGTTTTCACCATGTTCAATACGCGCCGCATCCGTTCGGGCTGGCCTTGCGGCAGCAGGCCGAGGTGCGACACTTTCGCGCCGACGAAGAGCATGGCGGAGGAGTTGGGACACGCCGCGACGCAGGCGCCGCAGCCGATGCAGGCCGCGGCGTCCATCGCGAGGTCGGCGGCGGGTTTGGCGATGGGGACGGCATTGCCGTCCGGCGCGGAACCGGCGCGCGCGGTGATGAAGCCGCCCGCTTGCTGGATGCGGTCGAAGGCGGCGCGGTTGACGACGAGGTCCCTGATGACGGGGAACGCCTTGGCGCGGAACGGCTCTATATGGATGGTCTGGCCGTCGCGGAAATGGCGCATGTAGAGCTGGCACGTCGTTGTTGCTTTCTCGGGGCCGTGCGGCGTGCCGTTGATGACGAGGCTGCACATGCCGCATATCCCTTCCCGGCAATCGTGATCGAACGCGATGGGGGAGTCGCCCTTCAGGATCAACCCTTCGTTGACGATGTCGAGCATCTCCAGGAAGGAGGCGTCCGACGGGATGTCGGGCGCTTCGTAGTTCGCGAAACGGCCTTCTGACTTCGGGTTTTCCTGTCTCCAGACTCGCAGTTTGAAGTTCATCTATTTGTAGCTCCGTTGCGCGAGGTGGACGTTTTCGAAAACGAGCGGTTCCTTGTGCTGCACGGGGGTTCCGTCCGTGCGCTCCCATGCCGATACGTAGGCGAAGTTCTCGTCATCCCGCAGCGCTTCTCCGTCGGGCGTCTGGTGTTCCTCGCGGAAATGACCGCCGCATGATTCCTTGCGGTCGAGCGCGTCCAGGCACATCAATTCGCCGAACTCCAGGAAGTCCGCCACGCGGCCCGCTTTCTCCAGGGCCTGGTTCAGTTCTTCGTTAGCGCCCGGGGCTTTGACGTTGACCCAGAATTCTTCCCGAATTTCCTTGATCCGGTTCAAGGCTTCCTTGAGGCCGGCGTCGTTGCGCGCCATGCCGCATTTGTCCCACATCAGCAGGCCCAATTCGCGATGGAAGGAATCGACCGTCCGCTTGCCGTTGATGTTCAACAGTTTCTTGATGCGCGCCAGGACGTCTTCCTCGGCTTTCTTGAATTCCGCGTGGTCGGGCGGAGGGCGTTTGCCCGTCTGGGTCGCGAGATAATTGCCGATGGTGGCGGGGATGACGAAGTAGCCGTCCGCGAGGCCTTGCATGAGCGCGCTGGCGCCGAGCCGGTTTGCGCCGTGGTCGGAGAAATTCGCCTCGCCCAGGACGTGCAGGCCGGGGACGTTGCTCATGAGGTTGTAGTCGACCCACAAGCCGCCCATGGTGTAGTGCACCGCCGGGTAGATGCGCATCGGCGTTTTGTACGCGTCTTCGCTGGTGATCTTGTGGTACATGTCGAACAGGTTGCCGTACCGTTCGCGGATGACCGGTTCGCTCAACCTCTTGATCGCGTCCGCGAAATCGAGGTAAACCCCCAGCCCGCCCGGGCCGACGCCGCGCCCGTCGTCGCACGCTTCCTTGGCCGCGCGCGAGGAGATGTCGCGCGGAGCGAGGTTGCCGAAGCTCGGGTATTTGCGTTCCAGATAGTAGTCGCGCTCTTCCTCGGGGATTTGCGCGGGAGGGCGTTTGTCTCCCTTTGCCTTTGGCGCCCATACGCGGCCGTCGTTGCGCAGGGACTCGGACATGAGGGTGAGCTTCGACTGGTACTCGCCCGTGACCGGGATGCACGTCGGATGGATTTGCGTGAAGCAGGGGTTGGCGAAGTAGGCGCCTTTTTTATGGGCGCGGTACGTGGCGGTGACGTTGCACCCCTTGGCGTTGGTCGAAAGGTAGAAGACGTTCCCGTAGCCGCCGGTCGCGAGGAGGACGGCGTCGCCCGCGTGGGACGCGATTTCTCCCGTGACCATGTCGCGCGTCACGATGCCTTTCGCGTGGCCGTCCACGAGCACGAGGTCGAGCATCTCGGTGCGGGGATGCATCCGCACGTTGCCCGCCGCGATCTGCTTGCTGAGCGCGGCGTAAACGCCGAGAAGCAACTGCTGGCCGGTCTGGCCGCGCGCGTAGAATGTCCGCGAAACCTGCGCGCCGCCGAAGGAGCGGTTTGCGAGCAGGCCGCCATATTCGCGGGCGAAGGGGACGCCTTGCGCCACGCATTGGTCGATGATGTTCGCGCTGACTTCCGCGAGCCGGTAAACGTTCGCCTCGCGGGAGCGGAAGTCGCCGCCCTTGATGGTGTCGTAGAAAAGGCGGAAGACGCTGTCGCCGTCGTTCTGGTAGTTCTTCGCGGCGTTGATGCCGCCCTGCGCGGCGATGCTGTGGGCGCGCCTCGGGCTGTCCTGGTAGCAAAAACACTTCACCCGGTAGCCGAGTTCTCCCAGGGTGGCTGCCGCGGCGCCGCCCGCGAGGCCGGAGCCGACGATCACGATCTCGTATTTGCGCCGGTTGGCGGGGTTGATGAGCTTCGAGTCGAACTTGTGCTTGCTCCACTTTTTCTCAAGCGGACCGCCGGGGATTTTGGAGTCCAGGCCGTTGTTCATGTGTGGAGCAGGTGGAGCAGGACGGCGGCGGGTATGGCCGTGTAGCCTGCGAAGATAAACCAGGCGAGGAGGCGGCTTCCGGCATCGAACACGGGGGCCGTCTTTTTGCTGTTCGCGCCGATGGTTTGCAGGAAGCTCTGGAACCCGTGGCTAAGGTGCAGGCAGAGGAGGAACATGCCGGTGATGTAAAACCAAGCGACGAGCGGATTCTGGAATCCGTGGATGACCATCGCGTAAACGTCGTGCCGGCCCTTGGCGTCTTCGAGAACCTTGAATTCCGGGTTCGTGGTGTTCGTCGTAAAGTGCAAGAGATGGTAGACGACGAAGCTGAGCACGATCAACCCGCTGATGATCATCGACTTGGACGCGGCGCCGGCCCGTCTCTCTTCCTTGACGCTGTAGCGCTCGGGACGCGCCCGACGGTTCTCGGCGGTGAGCTGGATCGTGACCACGATGTGAACCACGAACGCCGCCAGCAGGAACGCGCGGACGGCCCAGAGCAACGGCCCCATGGAGTGGAGGGTCTCGGCGTAGGCGTTGATGCGCTCGCGCCCCATGAATATTTGCAGGTTGCCGATCATGTGCCCGATGACATAGGCGATGAGCGCCAGGCCCGTGAGGGCGACGATCCATTTCCTGCCGATGGACGAGTTGCAAAAGCGGGAGTAGAGGCTGGTCACTTTTCCGGGATTTCTTCGGGATCGATTCCGAGGGCGGCTATGGAACATGCGACGACGGTCCGCAATTTCAAATCCGCCGCGGCTTCGATGAGGTCGTCGCTTTCGGAGCCCGGGTTCAGCCAGACTTCCTGCGGTTTCTTGTCGGCGATGGCGGGAAGCATTTTCAGGCCGAGGGCGGGCGGCACGTACAAACTGACAAAGTCCACCGGCTCCGAAATCTCTTCCAGCGAGCGATACGTCTTCATTCCTTCGATGGCGCCTTCGCGCGGATTGACGGGAAAAACCTTGTATCCGTTTTCATGGTACGCCCGGACGGCCTTGTTGCCATATTTGCGGCGATCCTTCGAGGCGCCGATGACTGCGACGCTGGGTTCAGGCATGGCTGTTTGTCATTTTACTTCCCACTGCAATCGTCATTCTCTACCATGCGTCCAACGAAAGCCAAAAGGAATCTATGAATCTTGTCAAAACTCTCTTTGCCTGTTTGTCGCTCGGCTCCGCGGCCCTGGCGCAGGACGCCGTCAAAGTCGGGGAGTTCGCCTCGATGACCGGGGCGACCGCCACTTTCGGTGTGTCTTCGCATAACGGGACGACCCTCGCCGTCGAGGAAATTAACGCCGGGGGCGGCCTTTTAGGCAAGAAGATTAACCTTGTAACCGAGGACGACCAGAGCAAGGCGGGGCAGCCCGCGACCATTGTCCGCAAACTCATCTCGGAGGACAAGGTCATCGCGATCCTCGGCGAGATCGCTTCCTCCAAATCGCTCGAAGCCGCGCCAATCGCGCAACAGAATCACGTGCCGATGATCTCCCCCGGCTCGACGAACCAGAAAGTCACCGAGGTCGGCGACTACATCTTCCGGGTCTGTTTCATCGACCCCTTCCAGGGCGCCGTGATGGCGAAGTTCGCGATCTCGCGCGGCTGGAAGCGCATCGCCGTCCTCACGGACGCCAAGCAGGACTACAGCCGCGGACTCGCCGACGCGTTCCGGAAATACTTCACCGCCCACGGCGGCGCCATCGTCAAGGACCAGAGTTACAGTTCCGGCGACAAGGATTTCCGCGCCGAGCTGACGTCCGTCAAGGCCGGCCACCCGGACGCCGTCTTCGTCCCCGGTTATTATACGGAAGTCGGCCTCATCGCGCGCCAGGCCAGGCAGTTGGGAATAAAGGCGCCGCTGCTCGGAGGCGACGGCTGGGATTCCGAGGACCTGGTCCAGGTCGGCGGAGAGGCGCTGGAGGGCGACTTCTTTTCCAACCACTTCTCGACCCAGGATAAATCGCCCGCCGTCCAAACCTTCCTCGCGAAATACCGGGACAGATTCCACACCGAAGCCGACGCGATGTCCGCGCTCGGCTACGATTCCGCGATGGTCCTCGCCGACGCGGTCAAGCGCGCGCGTTCCATGGATGGCGCGCTGGTTCGCGACGCGCTGGCCGCCACGAAGGATTACCCCGGCGTCACCGGGAGGATAACCATCGACGACAAACGCAACGCCACCAAGCCAGCCGTCGTCCTGACGATCAAAGACGGCAAATTCCAGTTTGTCGAAAGCATAGCGCCTTGATTCGGTGGCATGACTGAATTCATCCAGCAGCTCATCAACGGGCTGTCACTCGGGGCGATCTATGCCCTCATCGCGCTCGGTTACACGATGGTCTACGGCATCCTGCGCTTCATCAACTTCGCCCATGGGGATGTTTATATGGTCGGCGCCTACATGGGATTCTACCTTGCGCCCTCCATCATGCGGGGCTTTGGCCAGAAGTCGATCGCCAGCGGCATCGTCATCCTGGTCGCGGCCATGGCGATCTGCGCGGCGCTGGGCATCGTCATTGAAAGACTGGTGTACAGGCCGTTGCGGAACCGGCCGAAGCTGACGGTTCTCATCACCGCGATCGGCGTTTCTCTTTTCCTTGAGAACGCGGGACAATATGTCTTCGGACCTGATCCCAAGGCGTTTCCGGATATCATCAATGACCACGCCATCGAAGGCCTCGGCGACCTGACGGTGACCGTGAGCCAGGTGCTGGTCCTCGCCGTCACGGTGGCGCTTCTCCTGCTGCTGACCTGGATCGTCAAGAAAACGAAGCTCGGGATGGCCATGCGCGCCCTCTCGTTCAACCCCGTGGCCGCTTCGCTCATGGGCATCAACAACGACGTGGTTATCGCATTCACCTTTGGGCTCGGCTCCGCCTTGGCCGCGGCGGCGGGCATCCTGTTCGCCATCAGCTACCCGTCCATCGATCCTCTCATGGGCATCCTGCCGGGGCTGAAGGCGTTCGTGGCCGCCGTCCTCGGGGGCATCGGCAATATTCCCGGCGCGGCGCTGGGCGGCGTCCTCATCGGCCTGGTCGAGACGCTCGTCGTCGGTTACAGCGACACGATCCACATCCCGAGCACGTACCGGGACGCCGTCGCCTTCGCCATCCTCATCCTCATCCTCCTGTTCAAGCCCACCGGACTCCTGGGGGCCGCCGACCGGGAAAAGGTCTGATGTTCGAGCGACCAAAGACCCTTTTTGCCGTCGCCGTCGCGCTCAGCTTTGCCGTCTCGAAATTTTCCGGCGGCGTCAACCCGTATTATTACGACATCATCCTTTCCATAGGCATCAACATCATCCTCGCCGTCAGCCTGAATCTCGTGAACGGCCACACGGGGCAGTTCTCCCTGGGGCACGCGGGGTTCATGGCCGCCGGCGCCTACACCGCCGCGGCGTTCACCACGTTCGTTCCGCCGCATCACATTGCGACCACTCTGTTTTTCCTGCTGGCGCTTTTCGCGGGCGGGCTTGCCGCGGCCCTCGCCGGCCTGGCGGTCGGCGTCCCTTCCCTGCGCTTGAAGGGGGATTATCTCGCCATTGTCACGCTGGGGTTCGGCCAGATCATCGTCGTCATCCTCCAGAACATCGACGCGGTCGGCGCGTCGCGGGGGTTCTCGGTCGCCTCCGGCTACACGAATTTCTTTTGGACGTATTTCTTCGCCGCCCTCACCGTTTACGTCATCGTCCATCTCGTCGATTCCACCTATGGCCGCGGCTTCCTCGCGGTTCGCGACGACGAGATCGCCGCCGACGCGATGGGGATCAACACGACGAAGTACAAGGTCGTCGCCTTCACGCTCGGCGCGTTCTTCGCGGGAATCGCGGGCGGACTTTACGCGCACTTCAAGCAATTCATCAGCCCGGACGGCTTCGATTTTTTCAAGTCGGTGGACATCGTCGTCATGGTCATCCTCGGAGGCATGGGAAACACCGCGGGGGTCATCTTCGCCGCGGTGCTGCTGACCATATTGCCGGAATGGCTCCGCACGGTTTCCGGCTGCACGTTTCTCCCGCATTGGCTGCGGGACGTCGCGCAGAACCGCATGATTCTTTATTCGCTCCTTCTCATCGTCCTCATGCTGACCCGGCCACAGGGTCTCTTTGGCGACGCCCGCCTTTTCCGGCGCACGCCGAAATTCAAGAAGCCGTGAACCCGCTGCTGGAGATACGCGATTGCACGGTGCGTTTCGGCGGCTTGAAAGCTGTGTCGGAGTTGAACTTCGCCGTCGGCGAGGGCGAACTGGCAGGGCTCATCGGGCCGAACGGCGCGGGCAAGACGACCGTCTTCAATCTCATCACCGGCGTCTACCGGCCGACGTCGGGGGATATCCGGTTCGCCGGGAAATCGGTGGTGGGCCGCAGGCCGTACCGCATCACGGCGCGGGGCATCGCCCGCACGTTCCAGAACATCCGGCTCTTCGCCTCGCTCACCGTTTTTGAAAATGTCCGCGCGGCGTTCATCATGCATTTGAGCCACGGGATATTCCACGCGCTGTGGCGCGGCCCCGGCTTCGCCCGCGAGGAGGCGCGCATCGACGCGCAAGTCATGGAGTTGCTGGAGATATTCCACCTGGGGGAGGCCCGGGACGCTCTCTGCAAAAGCCTGCCGTACGGCGACCAGCGGCGGTTGGAGATCGTCCGCGCGCTGGCGACGCGCCCGAAGCTGCTGCTGCTGGACGAGCCGGCGGCGGGCATGAATCCTACCGAGAAGCAGGAACTCATGCGGCTGATCCGGTTCACGCAGGAGAAGTTCAACATCGCGGTGCTGCTCGTCGAACACGACATGCGCGTCGTCATGGGGACGTGCCATCGGATCGCGGTGCTCGACTACGGCGTCAAGATCGCCGAGGGCGCGCCGGACGAGATCAGGAAGAACCCGAAGGTCATCGAGGCGTACCTGGGCCAGGAAGAACCGGCGCATGCTTGAAATAAAAGACCTCCAGGTTTGTTACGGCTCCATCATGGCCTTGCAGGGCGTGACGATCACCGTGCCGACGGGGGCCATCGTCACCCTCATCGGCGCGAACGGCGCGGGCAAGACGACCGTTCTCCGCGCCGTCTCCGGCATCCTCAAGGCGACCGCGGGCGCCATCCTCTTCAACGGCGAGGAGATAACCAATCATCCGCCGCACCGGATCGTCGGCATGGGCGTCTCGCAATCGCCGGAAGGCCGCATGGTTTTCGCGAACCTGACCGTGCGGGAGAATCTCCTCATGGGCGCTTACCTCCGCAAGGACAAGCGCCATTTCGCCGCGGATTTCGACTACCTTTTCAACGTGTTCCCCCGGCTCAAGGAACGCGAAAAACAGGTGGCGGGCACGCTCTCCGGCGGCGAACAGCAGATGCTCGCGATCGGGCGCGCGCTCATGAGCAAGCCGAAATGCCTCATGCTGGATGAACCTTCGCTCGGCATCGCCCCGCTCCTCGTGAAGACGATCTTTTCCAAGATCGTCGAGATAAACAAACAACTCTCGCTCACGGTATTGCTGGTCGAGCAAAACGCCAACCTCGCGCTCGAAATTTCCAGCTATGGTTACGTGCTGGAGACGGGGAGGATCATCCTCGAAGCCCCGTCCGCCGAACTGCGCAAGAACGAGAAGGTGCGCGGCGCCTATCTGGGCGGAGCGTAAGCGATGGCGCGGCTCTACACCCTGAAGCCCCATCCCGGCGCGCAGCGGCCGGGGAGGGATTACGCGGCGGAACTCAACCCGCAGCAGCACGCGGCGGTCACCGCTCCGCCCGGGCCGGCGCTCGTCATCGCGGGGGCGGGGAGCGGCAAGACGCGGACGCTCATTTACCGGGTCGCGTATCTGCTGGAGAACGGCATCGCGGCGGACGAGATACTCCTCGTCACCTTCACGAACAAGGCCGCGCGCGAAATGCTCGACCGCGTCTCCTCACTCCTGCCGAACGACACCGCGGGCATCTGGGGCGGCACGTTTCATTCGATAGGAAACCGGTTGCTTCGGCGCCACGCCGTCGCCGCGGGATTCCAGAACGGCTTTTCGATCATGGATCGCGAAGACCAGCAGGATATGCTCGACGCCGTCGTCGCCGCCGCGGGCATCGACCCGAAGGAAGCGCGCTTCCCGAAGGGCGAGGTGCTCGCGGACTTGTTCAGCTTCGCCATCAACACCGGCCGGCCCGTCGGCAAGGTGCTCGAAGCGAAATACGACTACTTCCTGCCGCTGCTCGAAAAGATAGAGGATGTCCGCGCGCGGTACGAAGCGAGGAAGAAATCCGCCAATTCGCTCGATTTCGACGACCTGCTGGAAAAGCCGCTCCGCCTTTTGCAAAACGACGCCTCCGTCGCGGAACTGTACCGGCGCAAGTTCCAATACATCCTGGTGGACGAATACCAGGACACAAACAAACTCCAGGCGGATTTCATCGACTCGCTGGCCGCGCATCACAAGAACGTCATGGTCGTCGGCGACGACGCGCAATCGATCTATTCGTGGCGGGGGGCCAATTTCAAAAACATCCTCGATTTTCCGCGGCGCTATCCGCAAGCGCAGGTTTACAAGATCGAGACCAACTACCGGAGCGTCCCTGAAGTCCTGGCCGTGGCCAACGCCGCGATCTCCCCGAACATCCACCAGTTCCGCAAGGAGCTTCAGCCGCACCGGGCCGCGTCCGAATTGAAACCGGGCCTCGTGCCGTTGCCGGATTCCAATCAACAGGCGCAATTCGTCGCGCAGCGCATCCTCGAATTGAGGGACGAGGGATGCGATCTAGATGAAATCGCCGTCCTGTATCGCGCGCATTACCACTCGATGGAGTTGCAAATGGAACTCACGCGCCACGGCATCCCGTTCCAGATCACCAGCGGGTTGCGCTTCTTCGAGCAGACGCATGTGAAGGACGCCGCCGCGTTTTTGAAGTTCGCCGTCAATCCGCGCGATGAAGTGGCCTTGAAGAGAGTCGCGCGCCTCCTGCCGGGAATCGGCGCGCGCACGGCGGAACAAATGTGGAGCCAGGTGAGCGGGGCGGGGGACGCGCCGGTCGAGTCGTTCGAGAAATTCCTGGCGCCCGTGCGCGTCGGCGCGAAGAGCCAGAAGGCGTGGCGGCAGCTTATCCACACCTTTGAAGAGATCGCGCCCGGCGGCAAGCCGAATCCTCCCGCGGAGATGCTCGCGGTCGTGCTCGAAGCCGTCTATGACGATTACCTGCGGACGAAATTCCCGAACTACGAAGCGCGGCGCGAGGACCTCAGGACGCTGACCGATTACGCCCGGCAATACGAAGACGCGCATCTTTTTCTCGACCAGCTTGCGCTCGTGAGCGGCCTGGAAACGGAGACCGAACTCGGCGGCGCCGAAGCGGAAACCGAGATGACGACCCTCTCCTCCGTGCACCAGGCGAAGGGTCTGGAGTGGAAGGTGGTCTTCGTGATCTGGATGGCGGACGGCATGTTCCCGAGCGCCCGCTCGCTCGAATCCGAGGACGCCATCGAAGAGGAGCGCCGTCTTTTCTACGTCGCCGTGACGCGCGCGAAGGATGAGCTTTACCTGACGTATCCGATACTCCGTTTCGGAGCGGGTTACGGGGACATGTTGCAGCGCCCCTCGCGATTTCTCGCGGACATTCCGAAGGAGTTGCTGGAAGAATGGCAGATCAGCGGTTACCGTTATTAAATGAAGCATATCCTCCTTCTCGTCCTGTTCTGCGCGCTGAGCGCCTTTGCGGAGGAGAAATCCGCGGTTGCCGCGGTTGATAAGGGCCTGGACTTTTTACGAAAGCGGCAAAAGCCGGACGGCTCCTGGTCTTCCGCCGATTACCCGGCTCTCACGGCGCTGCCGTTGCGGGCGTTCTTGCATTCGAAGGGGTGTCATCCCGACGACGCCTTTATTCAAAAGGGTCTCGCCTATATCGCGAGTTGCGTCCATCCCGACGGCGGCATCTATAGAAAAAACGAGTTGATCAACTACAACACCGCCGTTTGCATCATGGCGCTGGCGGATGCGAACGACCCGAAGTACGCGGATATCGTCAGGGCCGGGCGCAAGCACATCATCGGCGAGCAGCAGCTTCCCGGGAAGGACAACCCGCTCGACGGCGGCATCGGTTACGGCGATGACGATCCGCACTCCGATCTCTCCAACATGGAGTTCGCCCTCGAGGCGCTCGCGTCCACGCGGCGATACAGCGATGTCTCGGAAAAGACGAAGGGCCTCGACTACCGGGCGGCCATCGGCTTCATCCAGCGCTGCCAGAATCTCCCCGAAGTGAACAAGGAGAAGTGGGCGAGCGACGATCCCAAAAACAAAGGCGGCTTCATCTACTACCCGGGTTTCAGCGAAGCGGGCAAGATGGACCTCGGCGGCGGCAAAACCGCCCTGCGCTCCTATGGCAGCATGAGCTACGACGGCCTTCTCAGCTACATCTACGCGGACGTGAAGAAGGACGACCCGCGCGTGCAGGCGGTCATCGACTGGCTGCAAAAGAACTACACGCTGGAGGAAAACCCCGGCCTGGGGCCGCAGGGGCGCTTCTACTACTATCACACGCTCACGAAGGCGCTCTCGACGACCGGCGTCGACAAACTCGGCCCCGCGGACTGGAAGGCCGACCTCACGAAGGAACTTCTAAAGCTCCAGAGGCCCGACGGTTCCTGGGCCAATAGCAACGGGCGTTGGTTCGAGAAAGACCCCGCCCTCGTCACGTCTTATTGCGTTCTGGCGCTGGACATGATTGCGAAGTGACCGTGCATTTCCAGCGCGCGAGCGATTGCTCATGAAGGTGCCGCCGCCGGATGTGCCGCGTCAGCACGCCGTAGCGCGGGCTGAATAGATAAGCCGCGCAAAACGCGAAGCCGAGCGCCAGGACAATGCACGCTCCGGAAGGAAGATTCAGTTCGTAGGAAATGAACAGGCCGATGGAAGAGCCGGCCATTCCAAGGATGCCGCCTCCCCAGAAAAGCGCCGCGAAGGAATCGGAGAAGAGATAGACAGTCGCCGCGGGCGCCGTGAGCAGGCCAAGCGCGAGCACGACGCCGACCGCCTGGAGGGAGGAGATCATCGAGAGGACGAGCATGGAGAGGAGCAGATAGTTCAACGCGCCGACGTGGACGCCCTGGCTCGCGGCGACCGTGGAATCGAACAAGGTCAGGAGCAGCGGCCGTTGCAGGATGACCAGCAGCGGAAGGATGACGGCGCTGATCCCGAAGATGATCCACAAGTCGCCATTGGCGAGGCCGAGGATGTTGCCGAAAAGATAATGGTGCAACTCGACGCGAACTTTCGAGAAGCTCAGGAGGACGATGCCCGCGGAAAAGGCGACGGTGTAGAGAATGCCGAGCGACGTATCCTCCTTCACGCGCGAGCTGCGCGAGATGATCTCCGCGCCAAGCGCGACCAGCAGAGCCGCGACGAGCGCGCCGAAAAAGAGGCTGCTCGGGGTCAGCCCGAAAAGCATGATCCCGATGGCGAGGCCCGGGAGCAGCGAATGCGAGAGGGCGTCGGCCATAAGCGCCAGCCTCCGCAGCACGATGAACGCGCTGAGGCAGCCGTTGGTAAAGCCGATGAGGACGCACCCGAAGAGCGCGCGCTGCATGAATTCGTGCCGGAACGGTTCAGTGAGCCACGTCATGGTTAAGCGCCCGAGAATATCTCGGTGTCAAAAGTCGCTGCGATGTTCGCCTCGGTGAAGACATCTTTCGTTTCGCCGAACGCGATCAGTTCGCCGTTCAGGAACAGGGCGTGATCGAACATTTCAGGCACGCTCTTCAGGTCGTGGTGCGAGGCGATGATGAGGTTTTCCCTGCCCGCAAGCTCGCGGAGCGTCCGGCCGAGCGATTCCTGGGAGCTTTTGTCGAGGCCCGCGAACGGTTCATCGAGCAGAAAAACATGCGCGTCCTGCGCGAGGGCGCGGGCGAGAAAAGCGCGCTGCTGCTGGCCTCCAGAAAGCGCGCTGATCTGCCGCCCGGCGAGATCCTGGAGGCGCATCCTCTCCAGCGCGGCGTCAACGCGGGCGTCATCCTCCTTTCGGAAAAAGCGCCACATCCCCAGCCGGAGATAACACCCCGTCTCCACCATGCCGCGCACGGTGATTGGAAAATCCCAGTCGATGGCGCTCCGCTGCGGCAGGTAGGCGATATCGGCGGCGCTCTTGCGCATGGCGCCGGAGTGAAACGTGACGGAACCGGTCTCGGGCGGGACGATGCCGACGATGGCCTTCAACAGCGTGGACTTGCCCGCGCCGTTCGGCCCGAGCAGCGCGACGCAGCTTCCGCACTCCACCTCGGCGGTGACGTGATGAATGGCCGGCGCCCGGTGGTAGGAGACCGTGAGGTCTTTTATTTCAAGGCGGTGATGGGCGCTCATGGGAAGGTCAGCACGTCATCGACTTTCTTCTCGCCCCAGAGCGTTTTTTCCGACGCGGCGTCGTTCGCCGGAGTCACTGCCAGCTTCACGGCTTCGCGCGCCGAGTCGCCGGGCCAGGCCACCGTCACATGCAAATCGACGCCTTCCTTTGGAAACACCATCGGCGCGTCGCGGCTGACGAGCTTTTCGGACGCATCGCCTTTCCAAAGAACCTTGCCGAGATTCGATATCTCGAAGGAAAAGGGGGCGCGGCTCGATTCCAGTTCCATGTGGACCGGAACCGCCGCGTCCTTCGAGGAAACCGCCGCCGCGACCGCGGGCGCCGGGGCGCTGGTCAGCCGGCGCAACGGGACGGCCATCAACGCAAGAAGCGCGAGAATGACGGCTGCTCCTATAAGTGGCGATCCCCGCATGCTTTCTATTTCAGCGCGTCCACGATGGTCGTGACGTTGTGCCGCATCATCCCGTCATAGGTGGCCGCGTCGCCTTCGCCAAGCCCGTCGGCGTAAAGCGTGCCGCCTATCACCGCGCCCGACTCGCGCGTGATCGCCTTCGCGACCTTGGGGTTTTCAATGCTCTCGAAGAAGACCGCTTTTACACGCTGGGTCTTGATGGCGTCGATGATGTCGGAGACCCTCTTGTTGGAAGGCTCGTCCTCGGTGCTCACGCCCTCGATCCCGTAGATCGTGAATCCATGGTCTTTGGCGAAATACTGGAAGGCGTCGTGCGATGTCACCAGCTTGCGTTTGTCGCGCGGAAGCTCCGCGATCTTCGCTCTGATCCACTTCTTCAGGCCGTCGAGTTCGGCGAGATACGCGTCCGCGTTCTTCGTGAAGTAATCCTTGTCCGCGGGGCTGATCGTGACGAGTTCATCCCGCACGATCTTGGCCGCGCGCTCCATGTTATCCACGCTGTGCCACCAGTGCGGGTCCTCGATCATGCCCCGGTTCTCATCCTCGGCCTTCATCCGCAGGGAAGGGAACTTGTCGCCCACCTGCACCAGATCGGCCTTTGCATTCGCGCTCTCCCTCAGCTTGGTGAGATACCCTTCCATGTGTTTGCCCGTGGCGAGCACGAGCCGGGCTTTTTCCAACTGATCCAGGTCCGAAGGCTTCGGCTCGAAGGCGTGCGGGTCGACGCCGGGTTTTACAAGGCCGATGACATCGACCCTGCCGCCGCCGACCTTGTTCGCGATCTCGGTCGTTATGGTCGAGAGGGAAGCGACCTTTATTTTGTCGGCGGCATGAAGGCTGGCCGCGGCCAGGAGAAGAAGGAGCAAGGATTTCATCCCGGACGGATAACACCGCTTTTTAACAAATGCAACCAATTTGCGTTAGCCTTCAAAACGGAGGAGGCGCGCGCTGTTGAAGATGACGAAGAACGCGCCGAATTCGTGAATGAACGCCGCGCAGATCGGGCTGATGAACCCGAGGCCCGAGAGCGCGACGGCGGCGCCGATGAACGCGAAGCCGCAGAGCATGTTCTGGTTGATGATGCGGAGCGTCTTGTCCGAAAGCGCGAGGAAATGCGGGATGCGGCTGAGATCGCTCGCCATGAGGGCGATATCCGCGGTCTGGATCGCCACGTCGCTGCCGAGCGCTCCCATCGCCACGCTGAGGTCCCCCGCCGCGAGCGCCGGCGCGTCGTTCACGCCGTCGCCGACCACGATGACCTTGCGCCCCGCGCTCTTCAGGCCGCGGACGGCTTCGAGCTTCTGTTCGGGCAGACATTCGGCCCGGAATTCCGTGAAGCCGATGCCGCGCGCGATGGTCTCCGCCACTCCCTGGCGGTCGCCCGTCAGCATGATGCAGCGGTCGATCCCCAGCTCGCGCAACGAGCCGCCTATCGTCCTGCTCTCGGAGCGGATCGTGTCGGCAAAATAGATGCTGCCCGCGAGGACGCCGTCCACCGCGACATGCAGCGCGCTGAGTTCCGCGAAGGCTTCTTCGCGCAGCGGCACATGCCGCTCTTGCAGCCACGCCGCGCGCCCGACCAGCGCCTCGCGCCCTCCGATCCTGCCTGCGAGGCCGCGCCCGTGCATCTCCTGCACGTCGACGGCGGCGGGAGGCCGCAGCCCGCGCTCTTCCGCCGCGCGCACCACGGCCCTGGCCACGGGATGCGTGGAGTGGCTTTCGAGGGCGGCCGCGAGCGCCAGAATTTCATCTTCCGGCATTCCGTTGTGGGAATGCACCCCGGCGGTTTTCAATTCGCCCGTGGTCAGCGTGCCCGTCTTGTCGAAGACGACGGTGTCGAGGCCGTTGGCGACCTCGAAGAAGCGGACGCTCTTTACCAGGATGCCCATGCGCGAGGCGGCGGCGAGCGCGGCGACCATCGCCGACGGCCCCGCGAGCACAAACGTGCAGGGGATGCTGACGACGATGACGGAAATGGCGCGCCGCACGTCGCGCGTGAAGAAGAGGACGAACCCGGCGATGAGGAGGATGAGCGGCATGTAATACCGCGCGTATTCTTCCGTGAGGCGAACGATGGGCGCGCGCGTTCCCCGCGCTTCCTCGACGATCTCTTTCACCCGGCCCAGCACGGTATGCGAGCCGGTCTTCGTGACTTCGACCTCGAGGGAGCCGGTGAGGTTCGACGTGCCCGCGAAGACCGCCGCGCCGGCGCCGGCTTCCGCGGGGAGCGATTCCCCCGTGATGCTCGATTGATTGACGGTGGAGAATCCCGACACGACGCGCCCGTCGGCGGGCATGGTGTCGCCGGGCCGGACGCGAACCACGTCCCCTTCCTCCAGCGATTCGGCGTCGATCTCTTCCTCGCGCCCGTCCTTGACGCGGCGCGCGCGGACGCGCGACAGCTTGAGAAGGCTGTTGATGGCTTCGTTCGTCCCGAGCAGGCTCCTGTCTTCCAGGATGTGCCCCACCAGGAGGATGATGGCGACAACGCCCGCCGTGACGTACCGCCCGCTAACGAAGCAAGCCAGCACCGCGAGGGTGATGAATTGGTTCATGTAAAACTCGGTGTTTTCCGATCTGGCCCGGAGGCCTTTCACCGCGTCGCGAAGTATCGGCACGGCGCTCACGACCGCGCCGATCATTCCCCAAAAGACGGCTAGGTCGTTCTGGCCGGGACGCGCCCAGCGCAGCACGCCGCTCAGGATGAGGCAGAGAAGCCCGCAGAGGACAAACGCCAGGCGGATTTTCAGTCCCGCCTCTGTTTCATCGTGGTGGTCGCAGCAGGCGTGCCGCTCGCCGCCGGGATGATGGTGGTGGTGGTGTGTTTCCTCAGTCATCGACAGGCCCCTTTTTTACCGCCGGATCGTAATGGTTTTGAGAGGGAGCGGGCATCGCCGGCGGTTCTTGCGCGGGGGGTTCGTCCGATTGCGAAGAATCCCACTTCTGCGGAGCGAGAAGTATTCTCACGTTTCCTTTTGACGAGGGAAGAACCGCCGAAACCCGCACCTTGGGCAGCACCGTCTCGATCATCTCCGAATACAGCCGCGCGTGGATGACCTCCGGATTGGCGCGGTATTCCTTCAAAAGCGCGAGAAAGGAGAAGGCTTCCCCCTGCGCTTTCGCGACGAGTTCCCGGGCGTCGGCGCCGGCCGTCTGGCGGATGCGGTAAGCTTCGGATTCCGCCGCGGGAATTTCCGAGGCGCGGCGCGCATTGGCGGGCTCGACGAGGGTCCGGGCTTCGACCTTCGCGCTGATCACGTCCTGGAAGGCGGGGAGAACCTGCGCGGGCGGATTGATCTCGCGCGTTTCAAACGCAAGTATCCGGACGCCGAGCCCCAGCCGGTCGAACGCCTCTTGCGCGAGCCGCATCGTCTCCCGGCCGATGTATTCCCGGCGCGTGGTGAGCGCGTCGTCGACCGGCATGCCCGCGAGGGTGCGGCACGCGGTCTCGTAAAGGATGGAGTCGCGCAGGGCGTCGCGATCCGCGGCTCCGAATGCGTAAGCCGCGGGATCGGAGATTTGGTAGCGGGCGGAGAATCGCGCGCGGAGGATGTTCGCATCCCCGGTGAGCGTGTACGGATTCCGGGCGGGATGGAGCGCGGGGAGGTCGGCGGGTTCATCCGGCGCGGGCGACCAGGCGTCGAGCGAAACTTCCTGCACGCGCCGGGAAGGAACCCGGATGACTTCGTCAAAAGGCGGCGGCAGCGCCAGGAGCAAGCCCGGCGGGTGGACCGCGGGAAGGAGTTTTCCGAAACGGAGGATGAGGCCCGAGTCCTCGGGGCCGACCACGGTTATGCCCGAGCCCAGATAGATGAGAACCAGCGCGAGCATGCCCCAGCGAAGAAGGCGGATGCTCGCCCGCAACGCCGCGAGGATCGCGTGCGCGGAAAAGAGGGCGTCTTCCTTTTTCATCTGGGAGGAGGCGGCGAGGATTGCGGCGCCGCGGATTTCAACAGGTCGAACGGAGGCGCGTTGGCGTCCAGGACGAGCGTCGTGTTGGCGTCGATGATCTTCTTGAGCGCCTCCAGGCCTCGCAGGAAGGTGTACAGCTCCGGGTATTGGCCGTGCGCGGCGGCATAGATGTGCGCGGCTTCGGCCTCGGCTTTTCCGCGCGTCTCCTCCGCGTCCTTTTTGGCTTCGGCCAGCAGGACGGTCTTCTCGCTATCCGTTTGCGCGTTGATCTGGTCGGCCATCCGCCGCCCCTCGGCGCGATAGCGTTCCGCGAATTGCGCGCGCTCCGCGCGCATCCGCTCGAAGACGTAGGTCGTGTTCACTTCCGGCAGGGCCAGCCGCTTCAAGGCGACTTGCTCGATGCGGATTCCAAAGGATGTTTTCGCTTGCGGCGCGGCGTTCTCCGCGATGGCGCGCTCGATCTCCGCGATCTTCACCTCCGCGGGATTCACGGACACCAGTTGTCCGAAATCGTAACGCCCGAACACGGAATTCTTGGCGCTGCTCACCAGGCTGTCCAGCTTGCCCTGGGCGCTCTCGATGCCGCCCATCGCCTCGAGGAATTTCAACGGATCGTCGATCCTCCATACCACAAACACCGGCGCGACAATGTTGCGCTTGTCCCGGGTGAGCGCTTCGGAAAGACGGATTTCGTAAAAGTTCAGGCGCGCGTCGAGGCGGTTCACCGTCTCGATGGGCCACGGCCATTTTCCATAGAGGCCCGGTTCGCGGATGACGCGGACGGGCTTTCCAAAAAGCGTCAGGACGGCCATCTCGTTCTGGCGCACCTGGAACGCCGCCATGCAGCAAAGGAGGATGATCAGAACAACGGCGGCCACGCAAAGGCGGGAGAGCATTTTCATAAGCTAGGGAGGCGGCAGGTCGGAGCTGTTCCGCAGGTCGAGGTAGAACTGCCGCGGGATTTCCGCGGGGAGGCCGACGATGGTCTTGGTGGATTTGCCCAGCGCCGTTTCGATGGCGTCGAACCGCCGGCGGGCGAGGAACAAATCCGGGTTTTCCTTGTAAGCGGAAACGGCGGCGTCGAATCGCGCGGCCTCGCCGGCGGCCAGCGCGACGCGCGACGCGCCGGCAGCCCGGGCCAGCGTCTTCAGGCGGTCAGCCTCGGAGGCGGCTTCCGGCAGCGCGCCCGCGCGATACGCCCCCGCCTGGTCGATCAGCGTTTCCTTCTCCTCCTCGGCGCTGACGACTTCCTGGTACGCGGGGGCGACCTCGACCGGCGGATGCACGTCCTTCAACCCGACATAGACGACTTCGATCCCGAGATGAAAACGGTCTGTTTCGCCCTGTAAAGCGGACTTCAGGCCGCGGGCGATTTCTTCGCGGCCGTCGGTCATGATGTTGAAGCTGTCCCTCGAGCCGACGACGAGCATCAGTTTGCGCTCGGCCAGGTCGGCAAGCGCTTCCTCGACGTCCTTCGCGGTCTTCAAGTAGGCGACCGGGTCGGCGATGCGATAGAGGATCGGCACGCTGATGGTGAGGAGGCTTTCGCCGTTGCCCACGAGGAGATTCTTCTCGCCCTCGGCATGGGGTTCGTTCCAGAGGATCGGCCCCTGAAGGTCTTTATCGAAGCCGAGGAAGATGCTCCTGACCGTCTCCGTCTCGACGAGGGCGACTTGCTCGAACGGCCACGGCAGCGTGAAATGAAGGCCCGGCTCCAACGCGCGGTCCTGGTAGCGCCCGAAGAGCATCCGCACCCCGCGGCTCCCCAGGGGAACCGAAGTCATGCACGTGGAAAACCAGCCCAGAAGCAGGCCCGCGGCAAGGACGATCCCGAAGGATTCCCGCAGGAATTGCACCATCCACATGTCCCTTATTTTCGTTCCCGCCAGGCTCTCGAATCGCCTTATCGCTCCACGCAACCCGCGGCCATGCCCGAGCAGGGCGTCGAGAAGGAGGCTGTCTCCCGCCGGGGCCGGAGCTTCCCTCAATGTTTTCGGTTGGTAGAAGCGCACGCCGAGCCGCGCAAGCGGTTCGAGGAGGAGCAGCGCCGTCAGGGCGAGCAGCGGCCAGCCAAGCTGGGCGCTGAAATCGCTGCCCGTCGAGAGGAAGAGGAACACGGCGCCCGAAGCCGCCAGGCATGCCCAGAACGCCACCCGCGCGAGATGCAGCACGGGCTGCAACGCGGACGCCTGTAAACGCGATTGCACCGCCGCGGCGAAATTCGCGAAGAAGCAGAGGGCGCATCCAAACGCGAGAAAGAGCACCGCCGCAAACCGGAGCGCGCCGGGCTGGAACGCGGCGAGGGGAGCGAGGCCTTCCTTTCCGAGGAGATAAACCAGGAGAACCGTTCCGGTAAAAAAAAGCGTCCACTGCCAGCGCGGAAAAAGATGGTGAATGACGGCGGCGACGGCGCACCAGAGCAGCCAGGCCTGCATCCCGGCGAACAGGAGATTCGGGACTCGCAAGGCGAGCGACACGGAGGCCGCGGCGGCGCACGCGAGCAGAAGGGCCAGCAGCAAGCCGGCGCGGCGAAGCCTTTGTTCCGGTTCGTTCAGTGCGCCCCCTGCAGCACGAGCTGCGTGATCGCGACATTCGGGAATTTCGTTCCGGGATAGACCTCCAGTATCTGGAGCGCGAACACGTCCCCCTGGCGCGCCATGATGTCGTCGAAAAGGACGTGCTGCCAATGCCGCGTATTGGCGAACTCGACGTAATAGAGCGCCCTGCCGTTATAGAATATCTCCGCCTTCCTTATGCGGGAGTAGGCGGCGAAGATCGCGTCGTTCTTCGTGTAGCCGTCGGCGATGTCGAACCCGTAAAAAGGGGTGTTCCCGTCCATCACTTTCGGAAGTTTTTTGGGGAATTGAAAGGTGAGTTTCTCGCCCACGGAAGGGTTCGCGCCGATCCAGGCGGTGGAGGCGTCGCTGTCATTCAGCTTCCAGACCGGTTGCGGACTTTTGCCCGGCGCGGTCGCGAACGTCTCCCAGGGGAAAGCGCAGGCGAGCGAGCAGCCGCCCATCAATTCCTGCAGGATGGGTTCGCCGACCTGCGCCTTGAGCGTCGGCGGGTTGGCGGCCAGCAACGAACACGGAAGCCAGAGCAGAAGCAGGCAGATTTTCACGCCGGGAAGTTTACCAGAGTTCCGCGGAGGCGCTAACCGATTTTTTATTGCAACCGAATTGCATTTTGTATTTAATTGCAACTTACTTGCATTATGAAAACGCGTCTCCTCCTCTTCGCTCTTTGCTTCCTCGCGTTCCGCCTCCTCCGGGCGCAGGAAGCGGTCACCCTGCCTGAAATCGACGTTCTCGCCCGGCTGGACGCAGCGCGGAACCGGATCCTGCCGGACCTGGGAGCGACGTCCTACGAGATACCGGAGGCTCAACTCCAGGGACAATCCCAGGGGGAGAACGCGCCGTTCAACCAGGTCCTCCTCCGCGCGCCCGGCGTGGCGCAGGATTCCTTTGGCCAGCTTCATTTGCGGGGGGAGCACGCGAATATTCAATACCGCATCAACGACGTGCTCCTGCCGGAGGGGATAACCGGGTTCGGCGCGGAACTCGATTCCCGTTTCGTGGGCGGCGTCTCCCTGGTCGACGGGGCGCTTCCTGCGCAGTACGGATTCAAGACGGCGGGGGTCATCTCTATCCAGACGAAGAAGGCGCAGGGCGGAGAGGCCGGCCTGTACGGCGGAAGCTTCGACACGTTGCGGCCCGCCATCCAGTACGGCGGCTCCTCCGGCAAGCTCGATTACTATTTCACGGCGAGCTTCTTCCACAGCGCGCTGGGGATCGAAAATCCGACGCCTCGGACGAATGCGATCCACGACGATACAAATCAATATCGCGGCTTTTTTTACGTGTCGTATCTCATCGATGCGTCCAGCCGGATCAGCCTTTTTGGCGGGGCGTCGTATTCCGATTACCAGATTCCCAACAATCCGGGGCAGAAACCTCAATTCACCTTTCACAACGTTTCGACGTTCGATTCGTCAAAGCTGAATGAGAACCAGCATCAGAACAACGACTACGCCGTCCTGGCTTATCAGAAGACGATGGGGCCTTTCGATTGCCAGGCCGCGCTGTTCGAGCGCTACAGCGGCGTTCTTTTCACGCCGGATTACAAGGGCGACCTGATCTTCAACGGTCTCGCGGGGCGGGTGGATCGGAGGCTGTTGACGCATGGGGCGGAATTCGACGCCAGCTTCAGCCTCAACGAGCAACACACATTGCGCGGGGGCTTCACCGCCGCCATGTCCCAGCAGAGGGCGAATGATCCCTTCTCGGTGTTCCCCGACGGTTCGACGGACCCCGTCCATATTGAACAGGGCGACTACAGGGACGGCTGGGTCTACGGGTTTTACCTCCAGGACGAATGGAAGGTCTGGGCGCCGCTGACGATCAACTTCGGAACCCGGTTCGACGTCGTCGATGAGTTCACGCATGAAAACCAGCTCAGCCCGCGCATCAACCTGACATTGCGGATCGCACGGGGAACGGTCTTTCACACGGGCTACGCGCGGTACTTCACGCCGCCGTCCTTCGAGGCCGTCACCCCGCGGGACGTCGCGGCCACGGCGGGAACATCGGGCGCTTTCGAAGCATTGCGGGACGACCCGGTGCGCGCGGAGCGCTCCGACTATTTCGATGCGGGGATTTCCCAGGCGGTCGCCCCCGGCCTTCAGGTCGGCCTCGACGGCTACTACAAACGCGCGCATAACCAGATCGACTCCGGGCAGTTCGGCGCCGCGGTTATCGAGACCGAATTCAATTACAGGGAAGGGCAGGTTTTTGGGGTGGAATTGACATCCACCTACAAGCGCGAAGGGTTTTCCGCTTACGGGAACGCGGCCTTGTCCAAGGCGCTGGGGAGGGACATCGATTCGCAGCAATTCCAGTTTGGCGCGGACGAATTGGCCTATATCAAGACCCACTGGATTTATCTGGATCACAACCAGGCTGTCACCGCTTCGGCGGGCGTATCCTACACATGGCGGGAGACCAGGGCCTATGTCGATCTCCTTTACGGCAACGGCCTCCGGGAGGGATTCGCTAATCTCGGGAAAGAACGGCCGTATTATCCGGTCAACATCGGTTTCGAGCCGAAGATCGGCCCGCTCAAGCTCCGGTTCGACATCGTGAATCTGTTCGACGAATCGTACCAGCTCCGCTCGGGAACGGGGGTGGGCGTCGGCGCGCCGCAGTTCGGGGCGCGGCGCGGCTTTTACGCCGGGGTCGTTTTGGACTTCTGATCGCGAATGGGGTAGAGGTGGGAGGATGCCCCGTTCCTATCCCCAGGCGAAGAGCCGCCTCGAGGCGGCGCTGCAAGCCTTGCGCGAAAACCATTCCCGCGTCACCGCGCCGCGCCGGGCTATCTTGAAACTGCTCACGCATGAGCACGGGCCGTTCACGGTGGAGGAAGTCCACCGGCGGATAAAGAACGCGGGCGACGTGGTGACGGTTTACCGTTCGCTCGCCGCGATGGAGGAAATCCGTCTCGTGCGACGGTGCGATTTCGGCGACGGCGCGTACCGGTACGAGTTCAATATGGGCGAGCACCATCACCACCACATTGTCTGCCGCGGCTGCCGCAGCGTGAAGACGCTCGACTTCTGCGTGGCCGACGGCCTGGAACGCATGGCCCGCCAGCTCGGTTACGCGAACGTCTCGCATGCGCTGGAGATATTCGGCCTGTGCCGGCGGTGCCAGAAGAAGCCGTTGGAAATGGCCGGGGCTTGACTTGGCGCCGTTTTTCACTGAGAGATTCGGGCGATGAACGACCTATGGCGCGGACTCCGAGACAGCGCGAAAGCACGGCTTTCGCAGAGGGATTACCATCTCCAATCCTTTGCCGCCCGGCTCGGGCGCGGGGGAGTCGAAGCGGGTGAACTCCTCTCGGCGAACCGGAAGGATCCGGAGATCGCCGCGGCCTGGATTCCCGGGGTGGAAGTTTTGCCGAGAAAAATCTATCCGCAACGCCATCGCGGTTTTTTCGGCGAGTTCGCCCGCAAGGGCGAGGGGAAGCTGGCGGAGATCGGCCTGTGGCCCGCGCAATGGGCGACCGCCCGCATGTTTTCCGGCACGGCAAAGGGTTTCCACGTGCATCCGCCGTTCATCCCCGAAGGAGAAGAGCCGGAGAAATGGTTCACCCGCCTGTTCATTGAAAACCCCGGCGCCTGCCAGGAACGGCCGTATGACCGCGAGCAATGGGACGTGATGTTCTTCGTGCAAGGCGTGGCGGAGATGATCCTCATCGACGAACGGCGCGGGCTCGAACGGCGCGTGATGCGATACATCGTGGAAGGCGACGACCAGCGCGGGCCGAACAACGTGGGCGTCGTCATACCGGCGGGGGTGGCCCACGCGGTGCGGGTCGCGAGTTCCGCGGAACTCATCATGGTTTACGGAACAAGCACGAAGTTCGATCCGCTGTTCGAGGGCCGCATCGCGTCCGAAGTGGAAACGGCGAACCTGCCTCCCGAGTGGCAGGAGTATCACTCCGCGGGGCCGAACGAGGAAGATTTGGTCGACTAGGGTTGTGTGGTGTGGAGGGGGCTGCGTCAGCCGCCATATTAAAGACTTGGAATGACCTGGCTTTTTTTGGCGTCGCCCCCAGGCGGCTGGCACAGCCGCCTCTACAAATCGACCGGTTCGCGCAGGACGAGCTGGAGGTACTCGCGGTAGTCGTTTTTGGGAAGCGTGTTGATCAGGGCTTCGAAGCCGTCTTTGTCGATGAATCCCATGTTGAAGGCGATTTCTTCCAGGCAGGCGACTCGCAGGCCCTGCCGGTGTTCGATGGTCGCTATGTAGTTGCTCGCTTCCAGCAGGCTTTCCTGCGTGCCGGTGTCCAGCCATGCCATGCCGCGGCTGAGTTGTTTTACATACAGTTCCTTGCGCCGGAGATACTCGATGTTCACGTCGGTTATTTCCAGTTCCCCGCGCGCGGAGGGTTTCAGGTTCCGGCAGATCTCGACGACCTGGTTGTCGTAGACGTAGAGGCCGGGCACGGCGTAATGGCTTTTCGGAGCTTTCGGCTTTTCCTCCAGGCTCAGGGCGCGGCCCTCGGCGTCGAATTCCACCACGCCGTAGCGCTCCGGGTCCCGCACCTTGTAGGCGAAGATGCAGGCGCCGCTTTCCGCGGCGAGCGCGGCGCGGAAGAAGTCGAGGCTTCCGTAAAAGATGTTGTCCCCGAGGATGAGGGTGACCGGCGAGTCGCCGATGAAATCCGCGCCGATCAAAAATGCCTGCGCGATGCCGGCCGGTTTGGGCTGCTCGGCGTATTCGATGCGCATCCCCCAGCGCGCGCCGTCGCCGAAGAGGTCGCGGAAGCGCGGCAAGTCCTTGGGCGTGGAGATGATGAGCACGTCCCGGATGCCGCCAAGCATCATGGTCGCCATCGGATAATAGATCATCGGCTTGTTGTAGATCGGGAGCAGTTGCTTGCAGACGATCTGGGTCAGGGGGTAGAGCCGCGAGCCGGCTCCGCCCGCGAGGATTATTGCTTTGTTGGGGTGCTTCATCGGTGAGAGGTTTGATCGCAAATACGGTTGCCGGGCGTCAAGTCACTTCGGAGCACGAATTGCGCCATAATACGCCGCCAGCCCTTCCGCCAGGGCGTCCGCATACTCGTGGAAAATGCTCTTCCTCTGATCCCGCAGCCCCTCGTAGTCGCCCATCTGGATGCGGTCGAAGGCGGGTTTGCTGTTCATCACGTACGCCTCGATGTAGATGACCGGGTTGCGATAGAGGCGGTTCGCCAAAAGGTTGCGGGTCCAGAGATACGGGTTGCCAGGAACCTGGCGCGCGTTGCCCGCGGCGTATGCGTAGGGAGGCAGCCCCGTGTCGCGCGCGAGCGCTTCGGCCACGCAGGGCGCCACCGCGGCTTCGGTGTCGTGGCAGCGTTCCAGCAGGCGGATGAGCATCTCTTCGCGCACGTCGTCGAGGTCGAGTTCCGCCGGGCTGTAACAGCCGTTCAGCAGGACGTGGAGGTGGTTCTTGTCCGTGAGCCGCGGTTGCGCGGGGTCTTCCCCCCACGGTTCGGCGTTGAAGTGCAGGCAAAGGGTCAGGTCGGGTTTCAGCTTGTCGTTTACCAAGGCCGCGCGCTGCCGGATTTCACTTATCCGGTAAAAAAGCAGTTCGCTCTCCCATTGGATCGAGTTCTGTTTCAGCGGGTCGGACGGGCCGTCGTAGCGCTCGCGGACGAAGAGAAACTTCTTGCGCTTCAGTTCCTCCGCGGCGGCCTTGCGCAAGGTTTCGGGGCGCTCGCTTGTCGCGGGTTCATCCGAAGTCCGCACCATGGAAACGGCGGCGCCGAGCGCGGCGAGGTTCTTTTCGAGATGCCGCGCGACGAGCAAGGTCATGTCGCCTTCGGCCACGGGTTTGCTGTTTTCTATCTGGAACCAGCGCTCTTCCATTTGCGCCCATTTGCCGCCCAGGTGTCCCGGGTCGAGCGCGATGTTCACCCCTTCCAGCGGGCGGGCGGGAGCGGTCAGCGGCGGCAGTTCCTTCGCGGAGCGCCAATACCTCGGGGGCGGTTTCGGGGTCGCGGCGAAGCGGAGTTCATACTGGCCCGACGCGCCTGTTTTTATAAGCGCGGAGTTTGGTTGGATCCGGATGGGCGCGCCGTCCGGAGCGTAAACGGTCTGGAGAAGCCGGGTGAAGTCTTCGCGGGTTATCGTTTCCTGAAAAGCGTCGAGCCGCGACCAGTCGGGCGCCGGAGCCAGAGGACTCAGGTTTTGCGCGCCCGCCGCGGCGGCAAGGAACATAAACCAGAGCGCTTGTTGAGGCCGGGCCATTCGTATTAGATTGGGCTGATGCTAAAAATTCTCTTTCTCGGCGACGTCACGGGCGAGCCGGGGCGCAGGGCGGTCATCGAGTCCGTCCCGCGGTTAAAGAAGGAGCGTCACATCGATTTCGTCATCGTCAATGGCGAGAATGCCGCCGCCGGACGCGGCATCACGCCCAGGATAACCATCGACCTGCTGCGGGCGGGCGTGTCGGTCGTGACCACGGGGGATCATATCTGGGACCAAAAGGAGATCATCCCGTACATCGACACGGAGCCGCGGTTGCTGAGACCGGTCAACTATCCCGAGAAAACGCCGGGCCAGGGTTCCGTCATCCTCGAGACGGCCAAGGGGAAGGTGGCGGTCCTCAATGTCCAGGGGCGCACCTTCATGCTGCCGATCCTGGAGAATCCCTTCCGCATCCTGCGCGAGGAAGTCGAGCGTTTGCGGCGCGAGACGAACGTCATCTTCGTGGACGCCCACGCCGAGACGACCAGCGAGAAGATCGCGATCGGCCGTTTCCTGGACGGCGCGGTATCCGCAGTCGTCGGCACGCACACGCACGTCCAGACGGCGGACGAAACCATCTTTCCCGGGGGCACGGCGTTCCTGTGCGACGCGGGGATGTGCGGCCCCACCGAGTCGATCCTCGGGCGGGAGATCCAGCCGATCATCGCGCGGTTCATGACGAACATGCCGGCGCCATTTCCCGTGGCGCACGGCGCGGTGAGGCTGCGCGGCGCGTTGATAGACATCGACGAAAGCACGGGCCGGGCGCATGCGATAACCCGGTTCGACGAGCCCTTCGAACCCGGGGAAGAGAAGGCTGTTTCCAAGCCATGAGACGCCGCCCATGCATCTGCGCGGCGCTTTTCGGCGTCCTATGGATGTGTTCGCATGCGAATCGAGCGCCTTTTTATTCCCTATCGAAACGCCCCGCCAAGCCAGGGTTCCGCGCGGCATGAGTGACGATTCCGAGCTTCTCGAACGGATCAAGGCCGGGGACGAGAGCGCTTTCTCGGAATTCTACGACCGCATGGCGCCGCTGCTTTTCGGCCTCGTTTTCAAAATCCTCAATGACGCCCGGGAAGCGGAGGACGTCATCCAGGAAGGGTTCCTGATGGTGTGGAAAAAGGCCGCTTCCTACGACTCCGCGCGGAGCAGTCCTTCGACCTGGGTGACGATGATCTTCCGCCACAAGGCGATCGACAGGCTCCGCGCGCGCGAACGCCGGAGCCGCGGCATGGAGAGAGCCGCTCTCGAACCGACCGCTTGCCACGACGAAGGCGAAGCCGTCCTGCAAAACGAGGTTGGCGCCGCCGTGCGCGCGGCCCTGGAAAGGCTGCCCGGCGAACAGCGGGACGCCATCGTGGCCGCATTCTTCTCGGGGATGACGCAACTTGAGATTTCGGAAAAAACGGGCGCGCCGCTCGGGACCGTGAAGGCGCGGATTCGCAGGGGGCTGCTGAAGCTGCGGGAACATCTGGGGGGCCTATGATGGACGAGCAACTGGAGGAACGGGCTTCCCTTTATGTATTTGGACTTCTCGAAGGAGAGGAGGCGCGCCGCTTTGAAGAGGAACGGCGGTCCAACCCCGAACTCGCGCGCTTCGTCGCGGAGATGGAGGAAACCGCGGCCTCGCTCGCGCATGCCGCCGGGCCGCGAACGCCGCCGCCGGAATTGAAGGCGCGGCTGCTTGGGCAAATCCAGCCGGTCGTTCCCGCCCGACGGCCGGACTGGCTGCCGTGGGCGCTCGCGGCTTGCCTGGCGCTCCTTGCGGGCGGCTTCGGCATGGAATGCTCGCGGTTGCAGCGCCAACTGGAGGCCGCGCGCGAGCAAGACGAACTCTCGCAGATACGGATAGCCACGCTCGATTCGATGGTCCAAGGGTCGCCCAAGGGCGTTGCCGTCGTGGCGTGGGATGGCGCGCGGCAGGAGGGAATCATCAAGGTTCAAAATATGCCCCGGCCAAAGGCGGATCAGGATTACCAGCTCTGGGTTTTCGATCCGCAATACCGGTTGCCGGTCAACGCCGGCGTCTTCCATCTGGAGGATGGCCGGGCTTCCTTCAAGCCGCAACAGCCGGTTCATTCGGCGGACAAATTCGCCGTAACGCTCGAACGCAAGGGCGGGGAGCCGCAACACAAGGGCCCCGTCGTGCTGCTTGGCAATTAACGCGGCGCCTGTGGCACCCAAAGGCAGAAGCGGACGCCGTCCACGTTCACGATCCGCTCGGACTCCTTTCCGAGATTCGAAAGAATCTCGGACGCGCCGGGCGCGTGCATCCAGATAACGCCGCCGGAATGCCCCGGCACTTCCGCCTGCTTCCATTCGTCGAAGGTGGAGAGATTCGTCACGACGGTGCGCTGCGCATAATAAGGCACGTTGCTGTCGTAAGGATCGAAATTGCAGAGCACCACGGCGTCGGGCGGGAACGTGCGCCCTATAAGCCTGCCGACGTCGGGGATGAGCGTCTTCGGCTCGGGCGTGTCGCCGTCGAGGATTTCGAATTGGGAATCGAACTTCAGCGCCGCCGGATAACCCGTGAGCGCCAGCAACGCCAGCACCATGCAGACAATGAGGCTGCCCATCCTCGCCAGCGCCATCTCGCGCACGAGGCCGCCCATCCAGATAACGAAAGCATTGAGCGCCACGCCCCCCATCATCGCCACCGGCGCGGTGAAATAAAACCCGGCGAAGTCATGGATGAAGGAAGCGTTTCGAAACCCGACCATATAGCCCAAATCCAGCACGAAGAGGCAGCCGGCGGCCCCCGCGAGATACCGGGAGCCTTCCAGGTGGCGTTGGCGGCGAAAGAAATAGATCGTCCCCGCGATCGCCAGCGCCCATTGGAACAAAGGGATCAGCCCGATAAGGGAGAAAAAAACCGTGCTGGTCCATTGGCCCCAGGTGAACGCGGTCCCCGTCGCGCCCTGGCGGCCCAGCCTGAACAGGAACGCGTGTCCGGCGTCGCTCCACGCCTCGGGGTCCACATGGTGGATTTGCAGCAGGAACACGGCGCCGGAAAGCGCGGCCAGCGCCAGCACCAGCGCGGGCCAGCCCCGTTTAGGACCGGCGCCGAGAAAGTAAAATGCAATCAGCAGCGCGAAAAAATAGCCCGTCCATTCCGTCCAGAGTCCAAAGAAAATAGCGACGAACAGGAGAACGCGCCAGACCGGCCTGCCGGTTTGCTGCCAGTAGCGCAAGACTAGCAGAGCGGTCACCATCCAGAACAGCGCCACGGGTTCGAAGTTCACCATCTCGCCGTAATGCAACTCCATCGGGAGCGTGGCGAAAATGCCGGCGGCCAGCGTCGCCGTCCGCGCGCCCGCGCAATGCCTCACGAGCAGCCACAGGAAGCAGAGCGTCAGCAGGGAGGCGCCGATAGGCACGAGGCGCGCGACCCACTCCTTTTCACCCAGGATCGAGAACATGCCGGCAACCGTCAGCGGCAGGAGGCAGGGATGGTGCACGTAGTAGCCATCCGGCGGAATCGGCAGCGGGCCGAAGTACAAGACCGCGGGCACGCAGGCGGTCGCGACCAGACCGGCGCGGAGATAATTATGCGCGGCCTGGGAATAGATCGCGCCGTTGTAGTTATCCTCGAGGGTCCACGGCGCGGCAAGGTCGTGGGAGAGCGCGAGAACGAGAAAGAGCGCCACAGGCAGCAACCCCCATCTCCAATAGCGGGAGGAAGGGTGGGGGATCGACGGGTCTTTGGACACGAGGAATATTTGCCGGGAAAACGCGGCCCGTTCAATGGCGAAAAGTTTGCCGATTTTAACTTGAATGAAACTTGGGGACTCCAGTCCGATAAGACACAAAACCACCAGCACCGCCGGCTCCGGCAATAAAAAGGACCAGGACGACTCGTCAGCTCACCCGGGCGCCGGATTTTGATTTGGCTTCGCCGTGGCCGGAGGCCTGGAGCTGGGCGATGCCGTCCATGACGTAGCCAATGCCGGAGACGAACGTAAAGAGTCCGGCGAGGGCCACGGTAATATCCAGGAAATCGTAGCGGAGGGTCATGCCCGCCGGGTGGATCGTGCGGTGAAACGGGTTTAGCTGGAGAAGGACGCATGCGATCGCGGTCATCTGCGCGACGGTCGCGGTCTTTCCGAGCCAGCTTGGCCGCACGCGCACCGTTCCCACGAGGTAATGCAGGATGACCGTGCCGCTGACGACCACCGCGTCGCGCGCGATGACCAGCACCGGGAACCAGACGGGGAATTCGTAGCCCCAGTTGCTGAAACTGAGCGTGATGATGCCCGCGAGCAGAAGGCCCTTGTCCGCGATGGGGTCCAGGATTACGCCGAGCTGGCTCTTCTGGTTGTAACGGCGGGCGATGTATCCGTCGAGGCCGTCGCTCGCGGAGGCCAGGAGGAAGATCGCGATGGCGCTGTAGCGCTGCCACGGCTGCGGATCGTGATCCCGCACACCCCTGCCGTAATAGATGGCCATCATGATGAAAACGGGGATCATGAGGATCCTCGTCACCGTGATTTTGTTGGCGGTCGTCATCGCGCTTCGTTATCAAACGTGAAACACTATCCAAATGCAAACGATACAGGTTGGCGACCCGGCCCCGCCGTTCAGCGCGCTGGCGGTAGGCGGAGTATGCGGCGCGGGTAAACGCGTCTCCCTCGAGGATTTCAAGGGGCGTCCCCTCGTGCTCTACTTCTACCCGAAGGACGACACGCCCGGCTGCACCACGCAGGCCTGCGGCTTGCGGGACGAATGGGAAAGCCTCGGGAACAAGGCCGTCCTGTTCGGGGTCAGCCCGGACGGCGCGGAGTCGCACCGGAAGTTCATCGCGAAATTCAACCTGCCGTTCCCGCTCCTGAGCGACGAGTCGCGAGAGATGGCGGAGGCCTACGGCGTCTGGGTTGAGAAGAGCATGTACGGCAAAAAATACATGGGCGTCGAACGCTCGACCTTCGTCATCGACGGGGAGCAGAAGATCAAGGCGATCTTCCGCAAAGTGAAACCCGACGAGCACGCCGGGCAATTGGCGGCTATATTCAGGGAATGAACCTCCTGCAGCTTTACGACAAGCTGGAAAAGCTTGTCGGGATGCTCCCCTCGGCCTTGCAAAAGCCGATCCTGCACGAGATCACCCCCGTCAAGAATCTGTTTCTCGCCCGCCGCGCGCCGCGGCTGGCGTTGATCGGGGAAGGGGGCCGCGCCTTGCTCGATACGCTCTTTGGCGCGAATTGGCTGGACTCCATCCGCGTCGTGCCGCCGAATGCTTTCGCAAACGAACCGCCCGACATCTTTCTTCTCACGGCGCCGGTTGATCTCGAATCCGCCAGCCGGGCCGTCGCGTCCGCGCCCGCCGGGGTTATCGCGATCGACGCCGGCCCGAACCTCCCGCCGATGCTCGCGGAACGCCTGCTGGCGAACTTCGTCTCGCCGGTCGAAAAACAGGCGCTGGCCGAGGCTATCCTCGAAGCGCTGCCGGACAACGCGCGGCTGGAGATGGCCAGGATTTCCGGCGTCCGCTCCGTGCAGAACCGGATCGCGAAGGCGCTCATCCAATCGACCACGGCCATCTGCACCGCGGTCGGGACGCAACCGATTCCGCTGGCGGACTTCCCCATCCTGCTTTCGCTGCAAGCCGCGCTCGTCGCGGCCATCATGTATGTCAGCGGACGCCCGTTGAGCCTGCGCCTGGCGGGCGAATTCCTCGCCGCGCTGGGCGCGAACGTCGGGGTTGGCATCGTGCTGCGCGAGGGGTCGCGCTCCCTGTTGAAGCTTCTGCCCGGCTGGGGAGACGCCGTTTCGGGGGCCATCGCCGGAGCGGGAACCTACGCGATTGGAAAAGCCGCGGCGGCTTATTTCATAGAAGGCGTCTCGCTCGCGGACGCGCGCCGGATTTTCAAGAGCCGCCGCGCTAGCGCGCCAAGAGCCGGGGATTATCCGAAGGCGGACCTTCCAGGGCGCGAATGACGGGCGCCGGATAAACCCCCAGGAAGAATATGCAGAACGCGAGCGCCGCGATGGTCGCTCCCGTCAGCGGCGAGGTGCGGACCGGCGTATCGTCCGCCGGTTCCTTCCAATACATCGCGCGGACGACCTTGAAGTAGTAGTAGAAGCCTGCGGCCACGGTCAGGACGCCGATGCCCATGAGGAGGAATTGCCCCTTCTCGTAGGCGACGTAGAAGATGAGGAACTTGCCGAAGAATCCGACGGTGAGCGGTATTCCCGCGAGGGAAGCCATCGCCGCAAGCATGGCGAAGGCGAGATAGGGAGAACGCTTGCCGAGGCCGTTGAAATGGACGATGTCGTCTCCGCCCGCCTGATTCGCCACGGCGGCCATGACGAGGAAGGTCAGCAGCGTCATCAACAAATACCCGGCCAGATAGAAGGAGACCGCGATGTTCGCGTAGCGCGAGCCGATGCAAGCCACCGCGATGAGGATATACCCCGCGTGGGCGATGCTCGAATAGGCCATGAGCCGCTTGAGATTATGCTGCGGCATCGCCGCGAGATTGCCATAGAGCAGCGACAGCGCGGCCAGCGCCACGAGGATCGTCACGGCCTTATGGTTGATCCAGGGCACGGGCAGGAAGACTTCCGCCACGCGCATCAGGACGATGAACCCCGCCGCCTTCGAGCCGACGGAAAGGAACGCGGTCACCGGCGTCGGCGCGCCCTGGTAAACATCGGGGACCCATATTTGAAAAGGCGCGCACGCTATCTTGAAGCCAAGGCCGGTGAGCACCAGCATGAATCCGAACAGCAACGGCCCGTGGGAAACCTTGAGACCGAGCAGGATGGCGCCTATTTTTTCGAGACTGGTCTGACCGGTCACCCCGTATATCCAGGTGATGCCGTAGACGAAAAATCCGGTCGAAAGCGCGCTGAGGATCAGGTATTTCACCCCGGCTTCCAGCGAACCGGCGTTGCGCCGCATGTAGGCGACCAGGATGTAAAAGGAAATCGTAACCAACTCCAGCGAGACGAAAATCATGATAAAATCGACGGCGGAAGCCATCCACATGAGTCCGGCGCAGGTGAAGACCGGCAACGCATAAAACTCGCCGAGACCCGCCTGAGGCCTGGAGCCGAAGACGTATTTCTGAACCACGCCGCGGTATTCGATGGAAAGGACGAGCACCACGATGGTCGTGAGAAGCGCGAACCGCTTGAAGAAGATCGCCCGGAAATCCGCGTGGTAGAACGCCGAATACGGCGAGGCGCTCAGGTCATTCGCGGTGAAAAAGGTCAGTATGAAAACGAACGTCAGCCCGACGATGCCCAGCCACGCGACGGGAGTCTTCTCTTCGCTGTTGGAGAAGGCTTCCATCAGCACGAGAAGGACGCCGAGCGTCAGGACGATGGCTTCGAGATAGATGGCCGGCATCATGATAACGTTTCGCGGAAGGAAGCCGCCTTCACGCTTGGCGCGAGGAAGGCCAGGAAGACGCGCGGGCAAAAGCCGGCGAAGAGGAGCGTGGCAAGCAGGAGGACGATCGGCAGGCGCAGGGAAAACTTGAGATCAGGCAGGGCGCTCCAGCGGCCAGGCAATTCGCCCATGAAAACGGCCTTGTAAGCCCGGAGCATATAGACGGCGGAGATGACCACTCCCCACAACGCCAGCACCGTGGCGAGGCGGAATCCAAAAAACGGGCTGCCTGCCACGTGGCTCTGGAACGCGCCGAAGAAGACGAGGATTTCCGAGGCGAAGTTCGCGAAGCCCGGAAGGCCGATGGAAGCGAACGCCGCCAGCCCGAAGGCGAACCCGAGGAAGGGCATCGGCTTGGCGAGGCCGCCCAGGTCTTCGAAGGCCAGCGTTTCCGTCCGCCTGCCGACCTGCCCTGCGATGGCGAAGAGGGCCGCGATGGAAAGCCCGTGCGCGAACATGAGGAGCGCCGCGCCGTTCAGGCCCAGGGTGTTCAGCGAGGCGATGCCCAGGAATATGTAGCCCATGTGCATGACGCTGGAGTAGCCGAGCATCATATCGAGCCGCTTTTGCGATATCGTCACGAGGCCGATGTAGATGATGTTCCCGATCAACAGGATGATAAGGAGATGCGTCCAGTGCCGCGCGGCGTCCGGCAGCAGCGGCAGCGCCACGCGCAGCAGGCCGTAGAGTCCGAATTTTTTCAGGACGCCCGCGTGGAGCATCGCCGCGGGGGTGGGCGCGGACGCATACGCTTTCGGAGCCCACGTATGGAACGGAAAGAGCGAGATCAGGATTCCGAATCCGATGAGAAGCAGAAGATAGACGCCGTTCGCGGACGCGGGGTGGATCTTGCCGGCGGCGGCCAGTTCCTGGAGCGCGCGGATGTCGAACGTCCGCGCCGCCACGGGAACGCTCTGGTAGAGGCCGATCAACCCCAGGAGAAGGATGAAACTCCCGAGCGCCAGGTAGATCGTTATCTTCCACGCGGCGGACTGCCGGTCGCCGGAGCCCCAGATGCCGATGAGGAGAAACGTCGGAATCAGCGCCAGCTCGTGGAACGCATAAAAGAAGAAGAGGTCGACCGAGGCGAACGCGCCCATCGCTCCCGCGGAAATGAAGAGGAGGCAGGCGTAGAACTGCTTCTCAAGCCGCGCGACGGCGGGCGTGACCCAGACGGCGGCGAAGGTGACGATGGCCGTGAGCAGAAGCATCAGGAGGCTGAGGCCGTCCGCGCCCACGAGATAGGTGAGGCGCCATTCCGGCAGGATGCCGAATTCGGAGACGAACTGGAACGCCGGGCCGGTTTTGTCGTATTGGAAGAGGGCCAGGAGCGCCACGACGAGATTGATGAGCGAAGCGAGCAGCGCCGCGGGCCGCGCGGGCGCGCCGAGCAGCGCCAGGATGGCCGCCACAATCGGGCAGAGGATGAGGATGTTCAACATACGCTGTTATTTCGACACGACATACCAAAGAAACGCGACGATCCCCGCGCCGAAAAGAAAGGCATAAGCCTGGAGATTCCCCACCTGGAACGAGCGCAAGGCGAACCCGGCGGCATAGGTTCCCCCGCTCAGGAGCCGGACCAAGCCGTCGAGCACCCAGCGGTCGAACCGTCCGCACTGCCGCGCGAGCAATTCCTGCGTCCAGCGGATCAGCGCGGCGTATATTTCATCGAAGTAGTATTTGTTCGCCAGCAGGCCGATGTGGATGGGGTCTTCTTTCTTTCCGCGATAGAGAAGGACCGCCATGACCGCGCCCGACGCGAAGGCAAGAAACGCGAACAGCGACACAAACCCGGGCGCTTCCGTCCCGTGCAGCGGGACAAAATGCGAGATGAAAAAGCCGTAGCCCGCCAGGAAGGACGGTATGGCGAGGATCACCAGCGGCAAGGCCATGACGGGAGGGGCGTCGTGTCCGTGCTTGGCGGCGTCGGTCTTGGGTTCGCCCAGGAAGACGACGACGAACAGCCGCACCATGTAAAAGGACGTCAGGAACGCCGTCGCCAGCGCGGCGGCGAATGTCCACTTGCTGCCGGAAAGCGCGGCGGCGAGGATCATCTCCTTGCTGAAATGACCGCTGAAGCCGGGGCAGCCGATCAATGCGAGCGTGCCGACGGCGAAGGTCGCGCAGGTCAGCGGCATCTTTTTTCCGAGGCCGCCCATCTTCCAGATATCCTGCTCGTGGTGCATCCCGTAGATCACCGCGCCGGCGCCGAGGAAGAGGAGCGCCTTGAAAAAGGCGTGCGTGAAGAGATGGAACATCGCGGCTTCCTTCGAAAGCATGCCGATGGCCATGACCATGTAGCCAAGCTGCGACAGGGTGGAGTAGGCGAGGATGCGCTTGATGTCGTTCTGCTGGATGGCCATCGACGCCGCCATGAGGGAGGTGATCGTACCGATGAAAGCGATGACCCACTGGGCGTCGGGCGACGCCTGCACGAGGAAAAAGACGCGCGCCAGCATATAGACGCCCGCGGCCACCATCGTCGCGGCGTGGATGAGCGCGGAGACGGGGGTGGGGCCTTCCATCGCGTCCGGCAGCCAGACGTGGAGCGGGAATTGGGCCGATTTGCCTATCGTCCCGCAGAAGATGAGGAGGGTGGCGGCGGTCAGGTTCAGGTTCTCGAACTTGGAGACGCCGAGGCTCTTCTCGATCTCGGTGAAGACCACCGATTTGGTCGCGAGCCAGAGCATGAGTATGCCGAGCATGAAGCCGAAATCGCCGATCCGGTTCGTGATGAAAGCCTTGTTGGCGGCGGCGGGCGGCGCGTCGCGGAAGAACCAGTGGCCGATCAACACATAGGAACTGACGCCCACCAGTTCCCAGAAGATGAACATCATGACGAAATTGTTCGCGAGCACGATGCCGAGCATCGAGAACATGAAAAGCGACAGGCCGGCGAAATAGCGCGACTCGCCGTCGTCCCCCTTCATGTAACCCGCCGAATAGATGTGGATGAGCGCGCCGATGCCCGTGACGACGATGAGCATCGTCTTGCTAAGCTGGTCGATGGTGACGCCGATGGGAACGTGCAGCGCCGGAAAATCAAGCCAGGTTATCTGGTTCACCCCCGCGGGGTCGGGCGCGTGGAAGACGAGGCAGCTCGCGACGAAGGAGACGAGAACCGCGAGGATGGAGACGCCGGCGCTGATCGTGCGCGAGCCTTGCGTCAAAAACACGATGACGGCCACGCTGACGAGCGGCGCCAGAAGGATGATCCATGGGAGAGAAGATTCGTCCATCGCCTAGAATTTCATGCTCGTGATGTCTTCGACGTGGGTCGTCCGCCGCGCGCGGTAGAGCGACACGATGACCGCGAGGCCGACCGCGACTTCCGCGGCGGCGACGGTGATGATGAAAAATACGAGCATCTGGCCGTTGTAATCCGGCAAACCCGCGGCGCTGACGTGGAATCGGGAGAACGCGACGAGCGAAAGATTCGCTGCGTTCAGCATCAGTTCGAGGCACATGAAGATGATGATGATATTGCGGCGCAGCATGACGCCGGCGAAGCCGATGGCGAAGAGGAGACCGCTGACCGCGAGGTAATCGTTCAGGTTCACTTCAACTCCCGTTTGCTGAGCACCACCACGCCCACCGTCGCCACGAGGATGAGCGCCCCGATCACCTGGAAGGGGAGGTTATAGTTGCTGAAAAGCATGGTTCCCACGCCGCGCACATCATCCAGGGGGCCGGCGGCCAGCGGCGGGAAGGGGAGGCTGCCCTTGTGAAAATGGCGCAGCACGGAAAAGAGTTCGCAGACGAATATGGCCGCGACCAGGAGGCCGCCGAGCGTGGCGGTCGTATTGAGCGTGCGCCGCTCCTCGGCCTTGAGGTCGAGCAGCATGATGATGAAGAGAAAAAGAACCATGATGGCGCCCGCATAGACCAGGACCTGGATGACGCCGATGAAAAAGGCGTTCAAGGAGACATAGAGCCCCGCGAGCGCCAGGAAGGAGACGACGAGGCTCAAGGCGCTCGCCACGGGGTTGCGATTGAGGACCACGGCGCAAGCAAAGCCGAGCATGATCGCGGAAAAAAGCCAGGGCAGCAGGGAGGACATCTACTTTTTCTCGTTCCACTTGTTGACGAGGCCGTGCATCGTCCCGCCCAGTTCGTAGAGCTTCTTCTTGTTGTGAACCATCTCCGCGCGCGACAGGCCTGTGATGGCGTAATCTTTCCGCAAAAAGATCGCCTGCTCGGGGCAGACCTCCTCGCACAAACCGCAATAGATGCAGCGGATCATGTCGATGTCGAATTCCAGCGGGAATTTTTCCACCTTCTCCGACTTGCTGGCGGACGGGATTTCGCCGGGCGTGATCTTGATGGCGCGCGGCGGGCAGATGAATTCGCAAAGCTGGCACGCCACGCAGCGTTCGCGGTCGTCGTCGCGCACCAGGGTCGGCGCGCCGCGATAATGCGGCGGCATGTGGCTGTCCCATTTTTCTTCCGGGTATTGCATCACGACTTTCGTGCGGCCAAGCAGCATGTTCTTGAGGTGTTTGATCGTGATGGCCAACCCCGCGGCCACGGCGGGGAGATACAACTTTTCGCGGAAGGTGAGTTTCGGACGCGGAACGGTGTAGGCCATGGGGTTTAGGGAAGGTAGAAGAGGATGCCCGCGGTCAGGAATATATTAACGAGCGCGATCTCAAAGAAGAAAATCCATCCGAGGCGCATCAGTTGATCGTAGCGGAAACGGGGGAGCGTCCAACGCACCCAGATGAAGAACGCGAGCAGCACGGCCACTTTCCCGAAGAATGTCGCGATGTTGAACAGGCCGCCCAGGATGCCGGGAATGCCGGGCGCCGCGCCGTCGACGAGCGCGAAATGAAACCCGGCCCCGGACGACCACCACGGAATCGGGAGATGCCAGCCGCCGAGGAAGAGCGTCACGATGAGGGAGGAGCCGGTAATCATCGCGGCGTATTCGCCCAGGAAGAAGAGGGCGAACTTCATGGAGGAATACTCCGTATGATAACCGGCCACGAGTTCCGTTTCGGCTTCCGGAAGATCGAACGGGAGGCGGTTGGTTTCCGCGAAGATGGAGATGGTGAACACGACGAAGGAGATGAGAAGCGGGATGAGAAGGAGCCAGCGGCGCAGGGTCAATCCTTCGCCCCAGAGCGGGAGAAGAAGCCAGCCGTTGCGCGCCTGGTAATCCACGATGTCCACGAGGTTCAGCTTGCCCAGCAGCAGGAAGAGCGGGATGACGGACAGGCCGAGCGACAGCTCGTAGGAGATCATTTGCGAAGTGGATCGCACGCCGCCCAGGAACGAGTATTTGGAATTGGAAGACCAGCCCGCTAGGACGATGCCGTACACGCTGAGGGAGGCGATCGCGAAGACGAAAAGAATGCCGATGTTGACGTTGGCGATGACCATCGGGACGCCGAACAGCCAGCTTCCAAAGGGAATGACGGAGAGCGTGAGAAGCGACGGCGCCATCGCGAGGCACGGGGCGAGCCAGAAGTAAAAAGTGTTAACGTGCGCGGGCGTCAGGTCTTCCTTCAGCAGGAATTTCACGGCGTCCGCTATGGGCTGGCCGAGGCCTTCCATGTGGATGTTGGTGAAGGGGATGCCCGTGCGGTTCGGGCCGAGCCTGTCCTGGATCAACGCGCTGATCCGACGCTCGGCATAGACGGTGTAGGAGACCATCGGCAGGACGACCAGGAAGATGATGCCCAGCGTCTTCGCGAGCGAGGTCGCGAGGAAAAACCAGTCGATGCCGAGGAAGTCGTTCATTCGAGTTTCAACTGGACGCCCAGGTCGCCGATCTTGCTGAGGCTCAATCCGGCTAACGCGGGCGTCGCCTCCGCCATTTGCCTGAAGACCTCCTCGATGGCGTAAACGCCGTTCGCGCCGGAGACCGCCTGGATGAGGTCGCGCAGGATTTCCCAGTCGTCGCGCGCTTCGCCCGGAGGCTGGATCGCCTGGTTGAGCCGCTGCAGGCGGCCCTTGACGTTGATCATCGAACCGCGCTTCTCCGCAAAACCGGCCGAGGGAAGGAAGACCGAGGCTTTTTCCGTGGCCGCACTCGGCAGGAGGCCCACGGTTACCAGGGATTTCAGTTTCGCAAGGGAAATCCCGGCGGCGTCCTCGCCCAGCACGAGCAACACGCGGATGCGGCCCGATTCCACGCCTTGCGCGATCTCGGCGAGTTTCGAGGAGCTGACTCCGAGCAGTTTCGCGCCGGCGGTGTTCGGGTTCCGGTCGGCGCTCAGGAGAAGGTCGTCGCCCTTTTCAATGTGGGGAACGATATCGTGAAGGGTGATGTTCAGAACGGAGGCCAGCTTTTTCGTCAGCCAGAGTTCCTCGTTCGTCATGCTCCCGGACGCGATGATCGCGACTTCATTCGCCGGGACGCTCCGAAGTTCCGCGGCGGCCTTCGCGATGGCGGCGGGCCAGGCGGCGGCCTCGCCCTTCACGGCGGGGCGCGACAAGCGGCGCTCGCTGTGCAGGTAATGGAAATTGAGCCGGCCGTAATCGCACATCCAGACGGAATTGACCTCGTTGTTCTCGCGCGGCGTCTGCCGGTAAACGACCTCCTGGCGGCTGCCGATGACCGTGTTGCAGCCGGTGGCGCAACTCGTGCAGAAGCTTTTGGTCTCCTTCAAAAACCAGACGCGCATCTTGAAGCGGAAATCCGTGGAGGTCAGCGCGCCGACGGGGCAGATGTCCACGGTGTTCAGGGAGTAGTTGCTGTCGAGCTGCCGGTTCGGGTGCGCGGCGATGGTGCTGTAGCTGCCGCGGTCCACGAACCCGAGCACGTCGTCCTGGGGCACTTCCTTCATGAACCGGATGCAGCGGGAGCAGAGGACGCACCGCTCGGCGTCGAGCGTGACGCGCGGGCCGACGGCGACTTTCTTCGGCTTCTTGACCTTGTGTTCGAGGAAGCGGGAGCCGCCGTTGCCGTACTCGACGCTGAACTCCTGCAGCTTGCATTCGCCGGCCTGGTCGCAGATGGGGCAATCGAGCGGATGATTGATGAGCAGGAATTCCATGACGCCCCTGCGGCATTCCTGCGCCATGGGCGAATCGGTGCGGATGCCCATCCCCTCGGCGACGTCCTGCGCGCAGGAAATCTGCGGGCGGGGAATCCAGTTGATGACCGGGCGGCCATCGGGGCCGAGCTCGGGTTTCCTGTCGGGGCCCATCTTCGGCATGCCCATTTCGATGAGGCACATGCGGCAGTTGCCGGGCGAGGTGAGCTTCGGGTGGTAGCAATAGCGCGGGATATAGGAGCCGGCTTGCGCGCAGGCTTCGATGACGCGGGTCCCTTTCGGGAATTGCTTCCACTCGCCGTTGATCTGGACGTTCAGCATCTGCGGGGCGCTCATGCGTGGGCTTCCTCCTTGCCGATAAGTTCTTCCGGGAGATACTCGGGCGGCATCGGCGGCGGGACGGGCTTGCCGGCGCGGGAATCGAACTCTTCCTTGAACTTCGCCACGAAGCTTTGGGTCGGCCACGCGCACGCCTCGCCAAAGGCGCAGATGGTGCGGCCCGCGATGTTGTCCGCGACGTTCTTCAAGACGGCGGGGTCGCGCTCTACGCCTCCGCCCAGGAGCATCCGCTCGGTGATCTTCTTCATCCAGAGGGAGCCTTCGCGGCAGGGGGTGCATTGGCCGCAGCTTTCGTGCGCGTAGAATTCGTTGATGTTGTTCAACGTCCAGAGCATGTCGCGCGAGTCGTCCATGACGATGACGCCTCCGGAACCGGCCATCGAACCGACCGCCGCGAGGGAATCGAAGTCCATGACGATGTCTTCGATGCCGATCTCCTTTTCGCCCGTCGAGCCGTCGGGCTGCTTGGTCTTGATCTTGTATTTCTCGCCCGCGCGCAGGACCTTGGCGGAACTGCCGCCGGGGATGACGGCTTTCAGTTTGCGGCCCGGCTTCATGCCGCCGCAGAGGTCGTAGATCAATTCGCCCATCGTCACGGCGCCGACTTCCAGTTCGAAATAACCCGGCTCCCGCACGTCGCCGCTCACGCACAGGACGCGCGTGCCGGTGTTGTTGGGCTTGCCGATCTTCGCGTATTCCGCGCCGCCCATGCGGACGATGTGCTTGATGTTACACAAGGTTTCGACGTTGTTTACTATGGTCGGGCATTGGTAAAGGCCCAATACCGCCGGGAAATAGGGGGGCTTGATCCGCGGATAGGCGCGTTTGCCTTCCAACGATTCGATGAGGCCGGTCTCCTCGCCGCAGATGTAGGCGCCCGCTCCGCGATGCACGTAAATCTCGAGGTCGAAGCCGGAGCCGAGGATATTTTTCCCGAGGAAGTTCTTGGCCCGTGCTTCGGCGATGGCGGTCTCCAGGATTTTCGCCCCGGTGGGGAATTCGCCGCGTATATAGATATAGGCGAGGTGGACGCCGAGCGCGAAGGAGGAGATGATCATCCCTTCCAGCAACTGGTGCGGATCCTGGTGGAGGATGTAGCGGTCTTTGAACGTGCCGGGCTCGGACTCGTCCGCGTTGCAGATGAGATAGACGGGCTTCGGCTCGTCGAGCTTGATGAAGCCCCACTTCACCCCGCACGGGAACCCCGCGCCGCCGCGCCCGCGCAGGCCGGAGGCTTTCACTTCGTTGACGATGGCGGTGCGCTCCATCGTCAGCGCCTTCCTCAACTCCTCGTAGCCGCCGTTTTCCATGTAGCAGCCGATGTCCTCGGACCACCCTTCGCGGTCGACGTTCTGGAACACGAGACGCCGTTCCTTCGGGTGCGGGGTTTTCTTGAAAGGAGTCGGCATTGGGTCAGGTGTATTTTTGCAGGATAGCGGGCGCCGCTTCGGGCGCCACCTTTTCGTGGAGGTCGTCGTTCACCATGCAGACCGGCGCCGTGCCGCAACTCGCCAGGCATTCCACGAACTCGATGCTGTATTTGCCGTCCTTGCTCTTTTGGATCGCCGCGCCGTGGCCGCCATGCGCGTGGTTTTCGATGCGCGCCGCGCGGCAGAAGGAGTTCATAAGCTGGTAGCCGCCCGCCATCGCGCAGGAGAGGGTGCGGCAGACGCGGATGTGATGCACGCCCGCCGGTTCGCGGCGGAACATCGGGTAGAAGGTGACGAGTTCCAGGACGTTGATGGGCTGGAGTTCGAGCTTCGCGGCCGTCCATTCGACGGCTTCATCGGAAACGAAGCCGAGCCCTTCCTGGATGAGGTGCAGCACCGGCAGCACCGCGCTCCGCTTCGACGCGGGGTAGTGCGTGATCGCTTCGTCTATCTTCGCCAAAAGTTCCCGGGGCATCTCCATGCTTCAATCTCCAAAACTGCCCTGGACGCCTCCGGGGCTGACGAGTTTGTCGCCGACAAAGAAGAGATCGACCGTTTTCCCTTCCTGTTCGTAGGTGTAGACCGTGGCGTTCAATGTCTTTGGCTGCGTCTGCAAAGGGAGTTCGTGGCTCTGCGACCGCGATGGCTGGCCGAGGATCGATTCCACTTCCTTGGTGCTCATGTCGGGCTTCACTTCCTTGAGATTCGCATCGGTTATGCGTTTTCCGCACGCCGAAAATGCGAGCAGCGACAAGCCGACGCAGATGTTGAACGCGGGCTTCATCGTCAGCGGTCGCATTCCCCCATGACAAAGTCGAGGCTGCCCAGGATCGCCACCACGTCGCTCATCATGTAGCCGGGCAGGATCGACGACAGGATGCTGAGGTTGCAGAACGAGGGGGCGCGGATTTTCAACCGGTGGGGCGTCCCTCCGCCGCGGCTGTTGATGTAGAAACCGAGTTCGCCCTTGGGGTTTTCCGCGCCGAAATAGACCTCGCCGGGCGGGGCGTCGATGCCTTCCGTGTGGATGAGGAAGTGGTGGATCAGCTCCTCCATCTTCGTCAACACCGTTCGTTTCGGCGGCGGGAAGTTCTTTGGATCGGAGACGTTGATGGGGCCGTCCGGCAATTTTTCGATGGCCTGTTCGAGGATGCGGACGCTCTGCCGCATCTCCTCCAGGCGGACGAGGTAGCGGTCGTAACAATCGCCCGCGCTTCCTATCGGGATGTCGAATTCGTAGTTCTGGTAATCGAGATAGGGATGCTTTTTCCGCAGGTCGTGATCGACGCCGCTGCCGCGAAGATTCGGCCCGGTCAGCCCGAAATCGATCGCCGCCGCCCTGGAGATGACGCCGATGTCGCGCGTGCGATCCATGAAGATGCGGTTCCGGGTCAGGAGATTGTCGGTCTCGTTGAGGCTGGGGGTGAATTTCTTGAGGAAGTCGCGCAGCCGCGGGAGGAAGCTCTCCGGCAGATCGCGCGTCTGGCCGCCGATCCGCGTGTAGGAAGTCGTGAAACGCGCGCCGGTGAGGAGTTCAAAGAGATCGTAGAGTTTTTCCCGTTGGGTGAACGTGTAGAGGAAAACCGTCATCGCGCCCAGGTCGAGCGCGAAGGCGCCAAGGCCGAGCAGATGGGAGGAGATGCGGGCCATCTCGCAACAGATCACGCGGATCGCCTTGCCGCGCGGGGGAAGCTCCCAGCCCATCAGCTTCTCGACGGCGAGCGCGTAGGCCACGTTGTTCGCCAGCGGCGCCAGGTAATCGAGCCGGTCCGTGTACGGCACGAACTGGTTGTACTGCATGTTCTCGGCTATCTTTTCGTCGCCGCGGTGCAGGTAGCCGATGTCCGGCGCCGCCTTGGTTATCAGTTCGCCGTCCAATTCCAGCACGAGCCGCAAAACGCCGTGCGTGGCGGGGTGGGAAGGCCCCATGTTCAGGATCAGCTTTTCGCCCAGCAGATCGCCCTCGGCGAACTCATCGGCGCCCTGGCTGGCGCGCGCGGCCGTGTCCGGCCTGTTTAACTCATGTGTGGTAAGAGCCATTTAAAGCACTCCGAGCGACTTTAGATTTGCCTCCAAAAGTCGCAAGCCCCAATTCGTGAAAAATTTCACAAGCGGAAGAAGCGGGGCGACTCAGCGCAAAGCCGCGACCGCGGCATCGTAAACCGGACGCGCTTCGTCAAGGCTGGAGACAGTGCTGCTCAAGTCCCGCAGGATTCCGTCCCGCAAGCCGTAGATCCAGCCGTGGAGCGTCAATTCCTGGCCGCGCTCCCAGGCGTCGCGGATGATGGTCGTCTGGCTGACATTGGCGACCTGCTCGATGACGTTCAATTCGCAAAGACGGTCGGCGGCCCTCGAATCATCCGCCAGGAGTTTCTCATGCTTCTCGCGCACGTCCTGGACGTGGCGCAGCCAGTTGTCGCTCAACCCAATCCTGTCGCGGCGCAGCGCGGTCTGCACGCCGCTGCATCCGTAGTGGCCGCAAACGATGATGTGCCGCACCTTGAGGATGTCCACCGCGAACTGGATGACCGACAGGCAATTCAGATCGGTATGCACGACGAGGTTGGCGATATTCCGGTGGACGAAAAGCTCGCCGGGGAGAAGCCCCACGATCTCGTTGGCCGGCACGCGGCTGTCCGAGCAGCCGATCCAGAGATAGCTGGGCGATTGCTGCCGCGACAGCTTCAGGAAAAAGTCGGGGTCCTCCTGCCGGATGCTTCCGGCCCAGGCTCTGTTATTCTCGAAAAGTTGGCTTAGGGTTCGCATGGCGCGCGATAACTTGTTTGCAGGAATGGAAATATTTGCAATCCTTCCGGTCAAGCCAGCAATCACGGCGGGGTAGCCAAGTGGTAAGGCAGCGGTCTGCAAAACCGCTATCCGCGGGTTCGATTCCCGCCCCCGCCTCCAGTGCTCAGACCTCCGCCCATTGGCGGAGGAGATTATGATAGACGCCCGTGAATTGGACGGCGAGCGGGTTGTTCTCCCGGTTCAATTGCTGGATGCCAAGGTCGAGATCGAACAGGAGCGACCGCTTTGCGTCGTCGCGGACCATGCTCTGGATCCAGAAGAAGGAGCCTACCCGCGCGCCGCGCGTGACGGGCCGCACTTGATGAAGGCTCGTGGCCGGGTAGAGAACCATGTGCCCGGCGGGAAGCTTCACTTTTTTCATGCCGTAGGTGTCTTCGACGCAGAGTTCCCCGCCGTCGTATTCGCCCGGTTCGACGAGGAATAGCGTGGCGGATATGTCGGTGCGGATGCGCTGCGGGGTTCCCGCGACCTGCCGGATGGCGTTGTCCACGTGCGTTCCGAAGGATTGGCCGCCGCTGTAGCGGTTGAACAGGGGAGGGAAGATTCGCTGGGGGAGCGCGGCGGCGATGAAGAGCGGATTGGCGGCGAGCGCGCCCAGGATCATCCCGCCCAGTTCGCGGGCGGCGGGGTGGCTCTCGGGAAGCTGCATGTTGTCCTTGGCCCTGGCGGACTGGAAGCCGGCGGTGACTTTGCCGTCCACCCACTCGGCTTTGTCGAGGATGTGGCGCGCGGTCGAGAGTTGCTCGACGCTTAGAATGTCGGGGATGGTCAGCAACATCAGAATTTGAAGTTCGTGCCGATGAAGAGAACGCGTCCTTCGCCGGGATTTACGTGCCCGGGATGAACGCCGTCATAGTAGTATTGGTTCGTGAGGTTGTCGATATTCGCCTGGATTTCGACATTCCTGTTCAACTGATACTTCAGCATGGCGCTCAGGGTGGCATAGCCGGGCGCTTCCATCAGCAATCCGTTGGCGGGGTCGGGCGATTCGGAGGCCGTCCGTTTGGAGACGGCGTAGAGCCCGAAACCGGCCTGGAGTTTCCACGGCAGGTCATACGTCGTCCAAAGGGAGACGGTGTTCTTCGGCGCGTTCAGGACGGGATGGCCGATGAGGGTCGGGTCGCTGGAAGCCGTTATCTTTCCATATTGATACGTGTAGTTGAGGAGGACGCGCCATTTTTCCGTCAGCCTGCCCACCGCGCCGAGTTCGAAGCCGATGACCCGTTCTCTCCCGTTGAAGACATCGAGCAACGGATCGTCGAGATCGACCGGCGCGGGGTTTTTTTGTTCGTCCCAGAACACGGCGCCCGTCACCAATAGCCGTTGCGCGAACAAATCCCATTTGGTTCCGACTTCCACCTCGAAATTCCTCCCGACGCCGACCTCCCCGGTGGAAGGGGGCAGGGTCGGTTCCGACGAGATTGAGAGTTGCTGGATGTTCGGATGCACGGATGTGCCGGCCGCCAGGTAGATGCTGCCGTTGGGGAGCGGTTTGTACACCAGCGCGGAGCGCCAGCTGAACAAGTCGTCGGTCGCCGAAAAACGCGCCGCCGGTTCCACGGTTTCGGAGTAACGGGATGTAGGCCGGTCAAAGCGGACGCCTCCGATGAATGTCCACTGTTTGCCGATCTGCATCGTATGGATCAGGTAGGCCGAGAGCGTGTCGACCCGCGCATGCACAATGGTGGAGACGGGGCCGTGGCCGGTGAACCGCTGGTTTTCGTTGGGATTCAGGAGCCCGGTAGTCGGGACGTCTTCCCAGCCCGGTTCGATCCGGTGGGGGTCGACGTCCTGGTGGACATACTCGAAGCCCGTGATGATGGAGTGGGAGACCGGGCCGGTGTCGAATTTCGAGAGAAGGCTGATGTCCTGGTCTATGAGCCTGTCCGTGCTGACGCCGTCGATGATGTCGCGCTCGACCAACGCCGAGCCAAGCGGCGTTCCGGGCGGGATATTCCCCGTGTCCGCCTGGGAAATACGGAAACTGCGGTAGTACGTCCCGGCCCGGAATTGTTCCCGCAGGGTGAAATGTTCGCCGAAGTCGCGCTCGAAACGGAGGGCGCCGATGTTCACATCGGTCTTCAGGTAGTCGCTCTTGAAGCCGTAGAAGTTGCGGCGATCCACGGGCGCGGGCTTGTCGTAAAGCCACGGGATTCCGTAGTCGGGAGTGTTGTCTTCGGATTGGTGGAAATAGCTCAGGAGCAGCCGGGTGGGGGTGTCGATGCCGAAGGCCAGCGACGGCGCCGCGCCCCAGCGGGCGTAACCGGCGTCGTCGCGCCCGGCGACATCCGAGCGGTCGGCCATGAGGTTCAGGCGGAACGCCGCGCCCGAAAGTTTTGGGATCGGCTGGTTGATGTCGAGCGTGGCGCGCTGGGTGTTATCCGTGCCGTATTCCGCCGAGCCCGCCGTGAAGGCCCGGAGTTCCGGCGTTTTCGACACCTGGTTCACGACGCCGCCGGAGGAGCCGCGGCCAAACTCCGCCGAGGACGGTCCTTTGAGCGCCTCGACCGCCTCAAGATTAAAAGGGTCGCGGTTGTAACTGCCAAAGTCGGTCATCCCGTCCAGGAAGATGTCCGAGCGCGCCGCGAACCCGCGGATGGAGAAATTGTCGCCCTGGTAGCTCCCTTCGCCCGCCCCGATGCTGATGCCCGAGACATTCCGCAGGGAATCGCGAAGGGTGGTGACGCCCTCGTCTTCCATGAGTTGTTTGGTTACCACCGCGGCCGATTGCGGCGTATCGACCAGCGGCTCGCCGTTTTTGAAAAGCGAGAGGGAATCGGCCTTGTAACCTCCCTCGCCGGTGACGACGACTTCGGGAAGCTGTGTGGTGGATTGGGCGTGGGCGCCGAGCAGGATCGCATTGGCGAGAGCCAGCGAGGCGGCGACGGTTTTTTTGTCTTTGGAACGGGTGTATCTTTTGCGCGGCATACGTGCCGTCCCCGCATAGCAAAGGATATGCCAGCCCATTCCACAGAGAGGGCCTCACGGGGATCGCCGCCGGGACGGATAGTTTCGATCCGAACGCAATGCGGGCAGGGATATTTTCTGACCGTTACAGGTTCAGGAAATTTTGCAGCAGGCGCTTGCCTTCCAACGTCAAAATCGACTCGGGATGGAACTGGACGCCGTAAATGGGAAACGCCTTGTGTCGCAACCCCATTATCTCATTCTCGGCCGTGGAGGCGGTGATTTCGAGAACATCGGGAAGCGTCTCCCGCCGCACGATGAGGGAATGGTACCGCGTCGCCTCGAACGGGCTTGGCAACCCCGCGAAGACGCCCGCGCCATTGTGGAGGATGGGGGATGTCTTGCCGTGCATGAGCCGGTCCGCGCGGACGACTTCGCCGCCGAACACATCCCCGATGCATTGGTGGCCGAGGCATACGCCAAGGATCGGCGTCGTCTCCCCGAAGCGCCGGATGACGTCGTTGCTGACGCCCGCCTCCCTCGGCGTGCAAGGCCCGGGCGAGATGCAGATGCGCTCGGGTTTCATTTCCGCGATCTCGTCCGGCGAGATTTCGTCGTTCCGCTTGATGACCATCTCCGCGCCCAGTTCCCCGAAGTATTGCACCAGGTTGTAGGTGAAGGAGTCGTAGTTATCGAGAACGAGCATCATGACACTTCTCCCGCGCGTTCGAGCGCCCGCATCATCCCCATCGCCTTGTTCACGGTCTCCTGGTATTCTCCTTCCGGGGTCGAGTCGGCCACGACGCCGCCGCCGGCCTGCACGTACGCGCGACCGTCCTTCAATACCACCGTCCGCAGCGCGATGCAGGAGTCAAGATTGCCGTCGAATCCGAAATAACCCACGGCGCCCGCGTACGTGCCGCGTTTGCTTTTCTCGAATTGGTTGATGATCTGCATGGCGCGGACTTTCGGCGAGCCGGAGACGGTGCCCGCGGGGAATGTCGCCCGCATCACGTCGTAGGCGTTCCGGTCCTTGCGCAGCGCGCCGACCACGTTGGAAACGATGTGCATGACGTGGCTGTACCTCTCGATGGTCATGAAATCCGTGACCCGCACGGAGCCGAAATCGGCGATGCGCCCCACGTCATTGCGCGCCAGGTCCACCAGCATGAGATGCTCGGCCCGTTCCTTCGGGTCCGCCAGGAGTTCCCTTGCGTTCCGTTCGTCCTCTTCCTCGTCCCCGCCGCGGCGGCGCGTGCCCGCTATGGGGCGGATTTCCACCCGACCTTCCTTGGCGCGCACGTGGACTTCCGGCGAACTGCCGACCAGCGAGAACCGGCCGCCGAACTTCAAACAGAACATGTAGGGGGAAGGGTTAACGAAACGGAGGGAGCGGTACAGGGTCAGCGCATCGCCCGCGTACGGCGCCTCGAAGCGCTGCGAGGGGACGATCTGGAATATATCCCCGGCGTGGATGAATTCCTGGCAATCCCGCACGGTCCGCAGATATTCCTCGTGCGTGGTGTTGGAGCGGGGCTGGATCGGCGAAGTCTCGCGGAAAACATTGACGGGCGGCAGGTTCGCGGGCCGGGCCAGCCTTTGCAGCACGTCGTCGATCCGGGCGCCCGCCTCGTCGTAAGCGCGATCCGCATCGCCCTCGACGTGCGCGTTTGCAAGCACCCGCAGGCGGCGCAGGCGGTGGTCGAACACCAGCATCGCGCCCGTAACCAGGAAGAGCGTCTCGGGCAGGCCAAGCTCATCCTTCGGCGGCGGGGGGATCGTCGGCTCGAAGAACCGGACAACATCGTAGGCCAGGTAACCGACCGCGCCGCCGGTGAAGGGGAGGGAGTTGTCCGGGGGCGAAGGCCGGAACTGCGCCATGAGTTTTTGCAATTCCGCCAGCGGGTCGCCTTCCAGTTCCCGAACCTTTCCGCCCGGCCCGGTTATGCGCACGTTGCGCCCGTTGCTCTCGAAAATCATCTTCGGATCCGCGCCGACAAAGGAATAGCGGCCAACCTGGTCGCTCGTCTCCGCGGATTCGAGCAGGAAGGAATAGCCGCCCGCATCCAGCTTCTGGAAAGCGGAGACCGGCGTCTCGCAATCCGCGATCAATTCGGTGAAAACGGGGATGAGATTCGCCTCCCGCGCCAGCGCGCGAAACTCCTCGCGGGTCGGCTTCAATGGCGTGGTCATCTATTTATAAACCGCCTCCGGGTCGAACAGTTTCTCTTCGGTTATCTTCAACGGCTCTCCCTGCCTGTCCAGGGGCTGGAAAAAACAGCTCCCGTAGCCGGTGTGGCACGCGCCGCTCTCCTGCTCCACTTCGAAAAGGAGCGCGTCTTTGTCGCAATCCACGAACCACGCGGAAACCTTTTGCGTGTGGCCGCTGGTCTCGCCCTTCAGCCACAGCTTTTGGCGCGAACGGCTCCAGTAGTGCATGACGCCCGTCTCCAGCGTTTTGCGGAGGGATTCGCGATTCATCCACGCCATCATCAGGACGCGCCCGCGCTGTTGCACGATGGCGGGGATGAGGCCGTCTGAATTGTATTTGAAGTCGAGGTTCATAAAACAAAAAAGCCCGACGATCCGGGTTGGAATCATCGGGCGGAAATTCGGCGCATCGGCTTGCGGCGACCGTGAACGGCAGTCACGCCGTTCGGCCCGTCTAGCAAAGTCGCCAATGCAAAGTCACAGGTTTCCGATTACCCGCGAATGGCTCGCGGCGCAAGCTAATTTTCGTGTTAGACTCCGGCGGATGAGGCTAAAGGATCACGCCGCGCGTGAACGGTTCGCCATGGAACTGGGCGCCAATTTCTGCGTCTCGGCGGGAGCGGGCGTGGGCAAGACGACGGCCATCGTGGAACGGGTCGCCCGGCTTGCGATCAAGGAGCCGAAGAACCTGCCGAAGCTCGTGGTCGTGACGTTCGCAAAGGAGGCCGCGGGGGAGTTGAAGGCGCGGTCGAGAGAACGGATTCTCCAGAATTTGCAGCCCTCCGCGCATCTCCGGCAGAACCTCCTTTCCGATCTGCGGCGCGCCTTTTTTGGAACGATCCACAGCTTTTGCGTGAAGCTGATACGGGAGCAGGGGCACCACCTCGGGCTGCCGCGCGCTGTCGAGTTGCTGGACAGGTTTGGCGACGAGGCCCTCTGGGCGCGCTTCACCGAAAGCAGCGGCCTGGACGCTCTCCGGTTCCCGGAGGAGGCGCTCGCCGCCGTGCTCCGTTTTTTGTCGTTCGATGACCTGCTCCGCGTGGCCCGGCAACTCGATCCGCTCGTCGCGGAAAAGATAAAGGCCGCACACGTCGAGACGCCGATGCCCGTTCCCGCCTTCGAATCGGCGCTGGCGGACGACGGCGGGCGATCGAAGGACAACACGCGCAAGCACCAGGAACATCTTCGCCAATGGCTGGACGATTTCGCGAACGGCGCGCCGTATCTCCAGTTGCCCAATTACACGACCGGCTCCGGCAAGTTCAAGGAAGCGTTTCGCCGGGAGCTTGTCCCGTTCGCGGCGTGGCTGGGGCGCGTCTCGGGCCGGATAGCGGCGGAGATTTCCATCGCGTACCGCGACTACCGGATCGAGAAGGGTTTCATGACGTACGCCGACCAGATTCTCTGGTGCCGCAAGCTGATCGAGGACGGGCCGGTGCTGGAGCGGCTCCGGGAGCGCGGATATATCGTCATCCTGGACGAGGCGCAGGACACCGACGCGGAGATGTTCTCCATTCTGACCGAAATAACGCGCCCAAGGAATGCCGCCATCGACCAATGGCCGGAGGACCCTTCCGCGCCGGGCCCGGAACCGGGGCGGTTCTGTTTCGTCGGCGATGAACAGCAGGCCATCTTCGCCTCGCGGACGAACCTCGAGGTTTACACTGATTACATCCGGGCCTTTCGCGAAGGGCGCGGCGGGGAGAACTTGGAATTCTCGGTGACGATGCGCTGTCCCTCGCGCGTCATCAGGGCGGTCAACGCGCTCTTCTTCGAGAAAGACCGGCTGCGGCAGACCTATGTCGCCTTCCGCGAATTGCTCGAAAAGCCCGGTTGCGGCGAGGGAAACGCATGGCGGCTCCCGCTCGCCCCGGCGCCGCCGGATACATGGGAAGTCGAGGAACTCTTCCTGCACGAATGCGAGCAGGTTGCCGCGTTCCTTTCGGAATTCCGGCTCGCGGGCCTTGGCGCGCGCGCGTGGAGCGAGATCGCCATCCTCTGCCCGCGCCATAAGTGGCTCGCGGCGGCGCATCACACTTTTCGCAGATACGACCTCCCGTGCCGGCTCGTGGACAAGAAGCAGCCCGACCTCGCGCTCGCCCACAGGAGCTGGCCCGCGGCGCTGCTCCACACGCTGTTGAACCCTTGGGACCGCTTCGAGTTGATCGGCGTGCTGCGGGAGATATTCGCGATTTCCGACGTGGAGATCGCCGACGCTTATCTCCTTAACGGAAAGCGGCTGCACTCCGGGTTGAAGGAACATCTCTCGCCGGCGCTGAAGGAGGCGCTGGCGTTGCTTCACGAGCTCGGCGTTCCGACCGGCGGGGGGACTCTGAGCCGTTATGTGGATCGCGTCCTGGAAGAGACCCGGCTCGAAGCGCGTCTCGAAGCGACGGGAAACCAGCCCGAGGGGCTCGACGCTTTCCGGTTCGAGGCGATGCAGGCGGAGTGCGACGGCTTTTCGTTGCGCGATTGGGTCGGCGCGACGTGCCGCCGCTTGCGGCAAAGCGCGACGGCGGACGCGGGAGACGGCGACGAGATGCAGCTTCTGACCTGCATGAAGGCGAAGGGGCTTGAATGGCCGGTCGTCATCCCGCTTGGGCTGGGGAGGGAGATCAGGAACAGAAAGGAGAGCTTCCCGCGCATCGAGCAGGGCGAGGTTCATCTCTGCGCGGCGACGATCGGCGAGCAGGCGGCGGAGGAGATGGCCCTGCGCGACAAGGAGGAAGTCCAGCGCGTCCTTTATGTCACGCTGACCCGCCCGCGTTCGACGCTCATTCTCCCGGACAGTTTCAAGCTGTACAGGCCGCGCACCGCCAATTTTCTTCATCTCGCGCGGTGGGATGAGTTGGACCACGCCTCGTTCCTCCGGGACCCGGCGGCCATCGGCGCGGAACCGTCCACCGCGGCGGCGGCGCGGAAATTCCAGGTCCATGGCGAACCGCCCGCTTCCCTCGTGAAGAGGGCGATCCTGAATTCAAAGGAGGCGCCCCAACGGATTCTTCCCCACGCGCTCGCGCCGGAACCGAAGCTGCCGGATTATCTTTCGGACAGCTATCCGGCCTCGGAGATCGGCGGCATCGACTACGGCCGGTGGTGGCACAAGACGCTGGAACATTTCCCCTGGGCGGAAAGCGGACGGGAGGCTTATACGGCGGGGATCATCGCGGGACTGCCGCCGCGTTTCCGGGAACGCGCGGAACGCGAATGGCTGAACTGGGTGCGCGGCGGCGCGTGCAAAGAGGTGACCGCCGCGGGAAAGGCCTTCCTGCGGGAGGCGCCCTTCGCCCATCCGCGCTCCGGCAGGGAGTGGATGGAAGGCGTTATCGACTTGATCGTCGTAACCCGGCAGGATGAACTCTGGATTCTCGATTGGAAGACCGACCGGCTCCTCGCGGGCGAGCGGGAGGAGGATTTCCGCTCCCGCCTCAAAGGACATTACGGCCCGCAATTGCAAGCCTATCGCGAAGTCCTCGAAAAAGGAATGCACCGCAAAGTCAGCCGCATGGCGCTCTACTCGACGGAACTGGCGGCGTTCATCGAATGAAGGCCCTCCTTGAAGTCGAGGGGCGGGAAATCAAGGTCTCGAACCTCGACAAGATGATGTACCCGGAAGCCGGCTTCAAGAAAGGGGACGTCATCCATTATTACATCCGCATCGCGCCGTTCCTGCTGCCGCACCTCAAGAACCGCGCGCTGACCATGAAGCGCTACCCGGACGGCGTAAACGGCAAGTTTTTTTACGAGAAACGATGCCCCTCGCATCGCCCGGCGTGGGTGAAGACGGCGGCGATCTGGAGCGGGGAAAACGATGGGGATATCGATTACTGCCTCGCGAACGACCTCCCGACGCTGGTGTGGGCGGCGAACCTCGCGGACCTCGAACTCCACACCTCGCTCGCTGCCTGCAAGAAGCCCGAGCGCCCGACGATGATGGTTTTCGATCTCGATCCCGGCCCGCCCGCGGACAGTGTCCAGTGCGCGCAGGTCGGTCTCTGGCTGCGCGATCTGCTGGAAAGCCGCGGGCTGGAATGTCATCCCAAAACCTCGGGTTCCAAAGGGCTGCAAATTTATGCGCCGCTGAATACGGCGACGACATTCGACGCGACAAAGGAGTTCTCCAGGAAGATCGCGGAGCAACTCGCGGCTGAACATCCCGGCGCGGTGGTTTCAAACATGAAGAAAAGCCTCCGTGCAAACAAGGTGCTCGTCGACTGGAGCCAGAACAGCACGCACAAGACCACGGTCTGCGTCTATTCCCTGCGCGCAAGGCCACAGCCTACCGTCTCCACTCCCGTCACTTGGAAGGAAGTCGAGACGGCCCTCAAAAAAAAGGACGCGAACCGGCTGGTTTTCCGGGCTGCGGAAGTTGTAAAACGCGCGGAGAAGCTGGGCGACCTTTTCGCTCCGGTGCTCGAGCAAAAACAGAAACTGCCATGACAAAACTCTTCCTCTGCATCCTCGCGCTCGCCCCTGTTTCCGCGCTGGCGGATGCCACCCTGCCCGCGATATTCGGCGACAACATGGTCCTGCAAGGGCCCAAGGCGGTTGTCTGGGGAAGCGCCGCTCCGAACGAAACCGTGACGGTGAAGATCGGCGCGAGAAGCGCAAAGGCCGCCGCCGGCAAGGAGGGCAAATGGACGGTGACGCTCCAACGCCTCAAGACGGGCGGGCCGTATGAAATGACCGTCAACTCCCTCACCCTGCACAATGTCGCGGTCGGCGAGGTCTGGCTCTGCGCGGGCGCTTCAAACATGGCGATGCCGGTGAATGGAGCCGTCGATGCGGAGAAGGAAATCGCCGCCGCCAAATTCCCGATGATCCGCCTCTTCAAGGAGGGGAAGTGGGGCGTTTGCGATCCCGCCACCGTGGTCGATTTTTCGGCGACGGCCTATTTCTTCGGGCGCGACATCCACCAAAGAACCAAGGCGCCCGTCGGCTTGATCGAGTGCGCGGCAAGCTCGACGCCCATCGAGGCGTGGCTGAGCGCGACGGCCTTGATGGCTCATTTCCAGCCGCTGCTGGACAAATGGAAAACCGAGATGGACGCCTATCCGCAAGCGAAGGAAGTTTACGGCCAGCTTTACGCAACGTGGAAGCAGCAGGTCGAGCAGGCCAAAGCCGCCAGCCAGCCCGCGCCTCCGCCTCCGCGCCGCCCGAAAGCCCCGGACGACCCCGCCGCGCCGGCTCTCGCGTACGACAAGCTCATCGCTCCGCTCATCCCGTTCACGTTAAAAGGAGTCCTCTGGTATCAAGGCGAGGCCAACGTCGGCGATCCGAAGCAATACGGGGCCTTGTTCACCGCGCTCATCCAAAGCTGGCGCGGCGCCTGGGGCGAAGGAGATTTCCCGTTCGTCTTCGCGCAACTCGCCAATTTTCTGCCGCGCTCGGAAGAGCCTTCCGAAAGCCTCTGGGCGGAATTGCGCGAGGCGCAGGCCGCCGCCTTGAAGCTGCCTGAAACGCGCATGGCCGTGGCGATTGACATCGGAGACGAGCATAGTCTTCTCCCGAAGAACAAACAGGAGATTGGCCGGCGGCTGGCCCTCGCCGCCGCGGACACGCAAGGCCCCCGCTTCGCGGGAATGAAGATAGTAAACGGAAAAGCCCGCCTGAGTTTCGTTGGGACGGGCGGCGGCCTCGTGGCGAAGGGCGCGCTGAAAGGATTCGCGATCGCCGGGGGGGACAGGCGCTTCGTCGTCGCGGATGCGAAGATCGAGAAAGGCAAGGTGATCGTCTGGAGCGACAAGGTTCCAAACCCCGCCGCCGTCCGCTACGCCTGGGCGAACACGCCCGAGTGCGCTCTCTACAACAAGGAAAACCTGCCCGCGGCTCCGTTCAGGACGGATAACTGGGCGCAGGCCGAATGAGCCTTAGTCTAAAGGGAGCGCAGAACGTCTTCCCGTTCCCCGCCCTTATGTACGGCTGCCAATCGCAGGATATTGCTCAGTTTGCAGAATAATGATCATCGAACGGCAAATCAAGGAAATGGGCCGGGAGCCGTATTTTGCGAGGGTTGTCTCTCAAGCGCGCGCGCGACGACTTCGCGCACGGCATCCACTTTCGGCGGCAGTTCGACGGGCTTGTTTGCGTAGGCGGAGGGGAAGCCCAACCGTTCTTCGTGGTAGCGAATCTTGGACTCGATGAACTTCAAACCGTGCGCCGTTGAAATGACGACGACGCGCTCGCTTTTTTTGATGCGCCCGGCGTCCACGAGCTTGATGAGGGCGGCCAGCGCGACGCCCGTGTGCGGGCAGGCAAACATGCCGGTCTTGTCGGCGAGAGCGGCTGCGTTGGAGAGTTCTTCCTCGGAGGCTTGTTCGACGATGCCGTCGAATTGCTTCAATATCCGGATGGCTTTCTCGACGCTGACCGGGTTGCCGATCTGGATGGCGCTGGCGAGGGTTTTCCCGGCCTGGATCGGCTCGAAGGTGGCGAAGCCTTTCTGGTACGAGCGATACAGCGGGTTGGCTCGCTCGGCCTGCGCGACGACGATCCGCGGCAGGCGATGGATGAGACCGAGTTCCCGCATCATCAGGAGGCCTTTCCCCAGCGCGGAGACGTTGCCGAGATTCCCGCCGGGTATGATGATGACATCGGGGACTTCCCATTCAAGTTGTTGCACGATCTCGATGCCGACGGTCTTCTGGCCTTCGACCCGCAGGGAGTTCATGGAATTGGCCAGGTAGATCGTTTCATCTTCGGCGATCTCGCGGACGACTTGCATGCAGCCGTCGAAGTCGGTGTCCAGCGAAAGGACGAGCGCGCCGTTGGCTATCGGCTGCACGAGCTGGGCGATGGATATCCTGTCCTTGGGAAGCAGCACGACGGATTGGATGCCCGCGGCGGCGCAATAGACCGCCAGCGCGGCGGAAGTGTCCCCCGTCGACGCGCACGCCACCGCACGAATGGGCGCGCCTTCGGAGATCATCTGCTTGACCTGGGAGACGAGCACCGTCATGCCCAAGTCCTTGAAAGAGCCGCTGTGCGTGTTGCCGCAGAGCTTTATCCAGAGATCGTCGAGGCCGAGGATTTTGCCGAAGCGCTCGGCCCAGAAAAGGTTGGTTCCCCCTTCGTACAAGGAGACGACGTTGGCGTTGTCGATGCCGGGGAGAATCCATTCCTTCTTCCCCCAGACGCCGGAGCCGTACGGCCATTGGGAACTCTTGTAGCGGTTCTCGAAGAGGCGCATCCACGCCTTCGCGTCGAGTTGCTTCAACGGCTCCAGATCGTGCGCGACTTCCAGCAGCGAGCCGCATTTCTCGCAGTTGTAGATGATTCGGTTGAGCGGATAGATCGCTCCGCAGTGCGGGTTGATGCATTGGAAGGCGGCGGAGTATTGCGACATGGATCGTTTTAGCGCGGGGAGGATTGCGTATCGAAGAATTTTATGAACGCATCCCGCGCCCGCTGCTGGTCCTGGAACTCTCGCTGAAAATAATCATAGGTAAAGAGCGGTTGCCGCGGCATATCGGACCTGGCGGCGGCGCGGACGGCGAAAAGGAGGTCTTTCTTCGCCGCCTGGCGGTCGAATGCGCTCATGTGCCCCAGGGTGGTCGCCCGGATGTAGTCCGCAACGGGGGATTGGACGGCGGACTTGGCGTAACGGCCGGGTGTGTAATCTTCGGACGAGAACTCCCGGCGGAAAGTCTCAAGGTCCCTTGTCAGCGCCTTGATGTCGTTTATTTTATCGCTGTCAACGTAAAATTCCGCCCAAGTGATTGGCTGCCATTTTGTTATAGAATCAAGACGATAGGCAAACCGCCGGACTACCCGATGCGGTGCGGCTTGGCCGGCAGTGACGACGGATTCGGTGGTGCTATAGGCGGCGATGCCGATGACTTTGCCCGTCTTTTTATGGATGACGGGACTGCCGTTGTTGCCGGGCCTGAACACGGCGGTGATCTCGACAAGGTTCGGAGCGATTCCCGCCACCGTGCCCTCGATGGGGTTGACAATGCGTTCGTTCTCCTTGTTCCCGAGCACGACCACTTCATCCCCGACTGCAACGTTTTGTTCGACGCCGCGCATCACTTCCATCGCTTTTCCGGCGGAGGTTGCCAGCGAGATTACGTCGTGATCCACCGCGGCGAAGGCGTTGCCCGTCTGGATCTGGGAGCCGTCCAGGAGGGTGAACCTGGGATTCTTGTTCCCGTCGATGACGTGGATATTCGTGATGAGACATTTTTGCTTTTCCAGCGTGCAGATAAAGCCGCTGCCCGACTTTTTCGCACCCTCGATGAAGACGAGGCCGCCTGCGAGATCGGTGGCGAGTTGCTCCGTCGTAATGGGCGGCGGGGGTGAGGGCGAGGCGGCAACGGATGGGGCGGGTGCGGAGGATGCGGCGGCGGCCACGGTCTCGGGCGGAGGACCGACTCCGAACGCAAATGTGGTCTGGCCGTTGCGCCGGAAAGAGCCCTTCATTCGTTCGATGTCCTGTTTCAGGTCGGCGCGGATCGCTTCCGAATAGCGGATCTGCACGGCGACCGCCTCGCCATTCGCCACCCAGCGGGACACTTCCACGATGATCGGCGGCCCCGTCTGCGAATAGCAATAGAACCGCGCCGAGGAAGCGCCGCCCACTCCCGCGCCGGCGGCCGATTCGGCGATGCGACATCCTTCCTGGGTGAGGACTTGCGCCAGCGCGTTCGTCTCTTCCGCGCCGGCGTCCGCCGAGGATGCGGGCAGTCTCGAGACGCTTATCCATGCGTCATTGGCCTTCAATCCGGGCAGGAAGGAGGGATCATCCGGCCGGGCGTAGAAGAGAAGGGCGGGCGCCGTGCCGGTAACGGCGGCCGCCGGTTCTTTCAAAACCATCCAGCCCCGCGGCAGGGTGAACGTGACGCCGAGGTCGAAGGAAAGGGCGCGGCCTTTCGCCTCCTCCGCCCGCGAGAAGCAGGCAAAGCCGATTAACAACAAGACGCTGAGAAGCCCCGTTTTCATAACCGCCTTACTTGCCGAGGGCAAGCCGGTCGGCCAGGCGTTGGGGGAGGCCGGCGTCGACGATTTTGTCCTGGGCGGTGTCGATGTCGTATTTGAGGCGGCGCAGGGTCACGAAGTTCTTGTCCGCGTGGTAGATGACGTAAGAGGCGTGCCAGTCGCCATCGCGCGGCTGGCCGACGCTGCCGGCGTTGATGAAATACTTTTTGCCAGGCTCGATGCGCAGGTTGTCGAACGGCACGCTCGTCACCACGCCGTCGCGCACGTAGGCGCGCGGGGAATGGGTGTGGCCGTAAAAACAGATGTTCGTGTGCTGGTAGCTGAAGCTGGCCGCGGCGTCGAGGTTGTTGAAGACGTAGCCCCAGCGCTGGGGGGTGTCCAGCGTGGCGTGGACGATGGTGAAGTCCCGCACCTGCCGCACCATGCGCAGTTCTCTAAGCCATTGCTTGTCCTCCGCGGAAAGGTTTGCGCGCGTCCAGTTTATCGCTTCCTCGGCAAGAGGGTTGAACCCGGCCAGGTCCTCTTCCATGGAGGCCTGTTCGTCGTGGTTGCCTTTCACCACGGGGCAGTCCATCTCGCGGATGACCTCGACGCATTCATGCGGGTTGGCGTTATAGCCCACAATGTCTCCAAGGCAGGCGTAGTGGGTGCAGCCGCGCTCTTTCGCGTCCGCCAGCACCGCGGTTAGAGCTTCCAGGTTTCCGTGTATGTCTCCGAATATGGCGAAACGCATCGCTACAATTTCTTTTCCGGGATGTTGACCCGTTGGGCGGCGGGGATGTTCAACGCTTTCTGGAGATATTCGAGCCGCTCCAGGAGCGTCGGGAGCCATTCCCGCCGGCCCGTCTTGTAGAGGGCAAGCAGGCGTTCATAGGCCTCCCGTTCGTGTCCGGGGCAATGCGAAAGTTCGTATGCCATAAATCGTTTCTCGTACGTGGGCGCGCCCCGGATCGCCGCCGCCTCCCCAAATCGCCTCGACGCCGCGCAATGGTCGCCAAACTTGTCGCGCTCCACGATCCCGAGCCGCTCATATAATAGGTAACGGTCGGGGTTGTTTTCAATCCCGCGGATGAGGAAATCCTTCCCGAGTTCAAAGTATTCGCGCTGGGCGCGCAGCCGGAGGGCGAGCCGCGGCTGTTTCGGATCCTGCATCGCGGCCACGCTGGCGTTGTACGCCATGTGCCAGGCGGCCATGTCCCAGAACATCACGACGCGGGGTTGAAGGGTTGTCACGTTGTTAAAAAGAAGGGCCATCCTGCCCCATTGCGTCCCCTCCCAGGCGGTATGCGCCTCGATCCACAGGAAATCGGCGACCAGGGAACGGAACCCGCTCAAAGCCGCGAGAAAGCCAAGCTGCCCCACCTGGTCGCGCAACCCGAGGCTCAGCTTCGCGCCGTGGAAGAAGGCCGCCCGGTCCTCCTGCTCGAGCCGGTGCTCGAAAGGCAGCTTCGCCGCGCCGAACAGGAGAAGCATGGAGAAAACCGCCGCGAGGGGTTTCACCATCATAGTTCCTTGAAAGCAAAGATCAGATACGCCGCGAGAGTGTAAACGCAGAAATAACTTAACCCGAGCCCCGCCGTTTTCAAAAAGATCGCGGAGGAAATCGCGTTTCCCGCCACGACGTCATCGGTGAGGTTCAGGAGCCGGAGATCAGGAAAGAGGAGCGAGACGAAGGCGAGAAAAACCTTCGACAAAGCGGAGGCGTTTGGCGAGGCGAGCAAAGATTCGCGCGCGATCCCCTGGACGTGTCCGATGAAATAGACAACGAAGGAAACGATGATCGTAAAGATGGAAGAAGTCGCGAACGTCGAGGCCAGCAGGGTGAAGGAAGCCAGCAGCGCCGATTTGATGTAGATCATCGCCACGCAGGGGATGAGGCTCACCGTGAACGCGCTCGCTTTCACCCCCCGGATGACATCCGCCGTTTGTTCGGGCGGCAGGCCCCGGACGGCGTCGGTGAGAACAGCCTGCTGTTTGATATAGAGCGCGATGACGAACATGACCGACATCAGGAGGATGGAAACGAAGAGGAGCGCCAGGATGCCCAGCAGCTTCCCCAGGATATATTCCAGGCGCGGCACGGGCTTCGCGAGAATGGTGTAGAGCGTCCTGTCCTCGATTTCCTTCGGCAGGAGCATGGCGGTCGCAAGGACGGCGAGAAGCCAGGAGAAGATCGACATCGACCCGAGCGACATATCCTTGAGCACCTGGAACTGCTCCTGGAACTTGAAGTCGAGCATGAACGCCGAACTGCCGATGATCAGCAGCGCGAAGAGCAGCAGGAAGTAAAAGACCTTCAAACGCACCAGTTCCAGCAGCGTGTTGGAAGCGATCGCCCAGAGACGGGCTGGGGAGAAAATTTTGTGCGGGGTGTCCATCGGCTACTCTTTTCTTCTCACGTGCGGGGGTTCTTCGGCGGTGCGGCGCCCGCTCGTCACGTCCAGGAAGAAGCTTTCCAGCGTCGTTTGCGGCTTGCGCGTCTCGACCACGCGCCCGCCGGATTTTTCAACCAGCGCCCGCACCTGCTCGAGCACCGCCGGAGAGGAATTTTCGAGGATCAATTCCGTCTGGTTCTCGATGGAGACCAGGTCCTCGAGTTTCCCTTCGCGGACGAGAACGCCGTGGTACAGAATCCCGATGCGGTCGCAAATCTCCTGCACCTGCCCGAGCAAATGCGAGCAAAGCAGGACGGTGATGCCGCGCGCCTTGAAGTCGAGTATGAGATCGCGAATCTCGCGCGAGCCCGCCGGGTCAACCCCTGCGGTCGGCTCGTCCAGCACGAGCAGGCGCGGGTCCTGCACCAGCGCCTGCGCCAGGCCGATGCGCTGGAGCATCCCCTTGGAATAACCGCCGAGCCGCCGGCTGGCCGCGTTCTCCAGGCCGACGAGCTTCAGCAACTCCGCGCACTTTGTTCGCAGCTTCGCGCCGCCCAGCCCGCAGACCTTGCCGAAAAAATGGAGCGTCTCCGCGCCGGTGAGGTATTTGTAGAAATACGGATTCTCCGGCAGGAACCCGACGTCTTCCCGGCTCTCCACCTCGCTGCTGTCCCGCCCGAATATTTGCGTCTGACCCGAGGTGGGGGAGATGAGGCCGAGGACGATCTTCATCGCCGTGCTTTTGCCGGAACCGTTTGGGCCGAGCAATCCATAGACCTGGCCGGGGAGCACGTCGAGCGAGAGGTCCTTCACCGCCACCACCCGCTCCCGCCGAAAGGGGATGGGATAGACCTTCGTCAGATTACGGATGGAGATCGCGGGGATGGTATTCAAGCCTTGCGGATCAATATTCATGAGGCTCCGGCACTGTGTCACGTCACAAATAGCCCTTGCTTCCCATGCCGGGCGAGGCGTACAATTCATCTCATGAAGACTATTGCCAAAGCCTTGATTCTATTGTGCTCGCTGGCAATCGCGGCGGCGGGCGAAACCAAAGGGAAATCGTGGAAAATCAGCGGCGAGTTGGAAGAAGGGTGTTCGTGCGACGCGGCGTGTCCGTGCTGGTTCGACTCCATGCCGACGAAGATGAACTGCGGCGGCGCGCAGGTGCTGTTCATCGACCGCGGCAGCTACGGCGGCGTCAAGCTGGACGGCCTTGCCGTCGCGAACTTCGCCCAAAGCCCGGAAGGCGAAACCATGATGAAGTCGTATGGCAAATGGGATTTCTCCTACCTCTATGTCGACGAGAAAGCGAATCCCGATCAACGCAAAGCCCTGGAGGAAATCGGCAAGACCGTGCTCCCCATGGCGGCCTCGGTGAAGACGAAAGTCCGCTATGTACCGTTCACGCATGAGACCGTCGGCGGCGAACACAAGCTCACCATCGGCGGTTACGCGGCGATGAGCGGCCACCTGCTCGAAGGCGGCCTCGGCGGCGCCCCCAAGCTCATGAATCCGCCGGGCGCGGACCCGCTTCACGCGGAGTATCAGCAAGGCCGCACCACGACGCTCACTTACAACGACGCCGGGCAGGACTGGAAGCTCCACGGAACGAACTTCATGCTCGCCCGCTTCAAGATCGACAGCGACCAATATGAAAAATACGCCGCCGGCCTCGCCCAGAAAATGGCGGCCATGAAGAAGTAGCTTTACATCGGAATCGCCCTCAATCAGCGAGATCACGTTTGCCGGAAAATCAGTTATTGGTTGCCAGGAGACTCGGCGTCCGGTTAGGTCCCAAAAGGGGTGCGATCTGCTGGCGGTCGCATATCTCGAACATCTAATTACGCGAAGCTCAAAAGCTTATTTCAAAACCTCGGGAACCCTTGGCGGGCGCGGCTTCGTGTTTTTCGGTGTGGGAGATCAGCGAGCCGAGGTCGCTCTTGGCGATGGCGTCGAGGAAGGAGGCCACTTCGTTTTCCTCGCCTTGCGCGTTTAATTCGACCCGCCCGTCGGCGAGGTTTCGCACGCAGCCCGTTACTTCATAGCCGGTGGCGATCCGCTTTACCGTGTAGCGGAAGCCCACCCCTTGCACGCGCCCCTCGTAAAAGACTTTGCATGCCGTCACAGTTCCACTTTTCGCAGAAACTCCGCGGCGGCTTCGGGCAGGACGGGATTGAGATGGCAGCCGGTCGCGAGGTCGAATCCGCCGGGATGGAAGAGCCGGGGGACGATCTCGATGTGCCAGCGAAAGTCCTGGCTCAAGGTGTTCCAGTGGTCGCTCCTCCGCGTCCGGGTCGGCGCGGTGGTCAGCACGAGGTTGTATGCGGGGAGGTCGAGGGCCTTTATCAGGCGCCGGAGAGCCGTTTTAAGCACGTCGGCAAGCTGCGCGGCTTCCTGGTCGGTGATGCCGTGGAAGTCGGCGCATTGCCGCTTCGGATAGATCGCCTGCTCGAACGGCGAGCGCGATGCGTACGGGCAGAATACGGCGAACCCGTTGTTTTCATAGACGAGCCGCCTGCTCACGCGCACTTCCTCGCGGAGGATGTCCTCGAAGATGGAGCGCTTCTTTCGTTTGTAGAAGTCGCGCGCGACGATGAGTTTCTGCCGCAGGGGGAGGGGTGTCACCGCCATCGCGATGAGCTGGCTGATGGAGTGCGCGACCGTCGCGCCCGCCTGGGCGCCGACGTTCTTGATGATGAAGAAGGAGCGCATCCTGTCGTCCCTCGTCAGGTCGAGCATCCGCGTCCGCCAGGCGGCGATGACTTCGGTGATCGCGGGCAGGGGGAGTTCCTCCAGCGCGGCGCCATTTGGCGTCTCGACGATGACTTCGTGCGCGCCGACGCCGTCCATCCGGTCGTAGAAGCCGTCCGCGGCCATCGCGGCCTGGCCCTCGACGCGCAAGGCGGGCGTGCGGCTCGGCGCCACGCGGATGCGCCACGCCTCGCCCCCGGCGGGCGCGGTGTAGAGCGCGTGCGGCGCGAAGCGTTCGTTGCCGGCCGAAAAGGGGCTGGCCGTTTCCGGGGCCGCCGGGCCGCGGACGAAATCCGGCTTGACCAGGCGCGACTTTGAAAAGACCGTCCAGGTCTGCCGCAACGGGTCCAGCCTCATTTCGGTGTCACTCATCGCGGGGCGAATGCATGGGCCAGGGCGTCGGCCCAGCGGGCGGTTGATGCGTCCAGTAAGAGGACTTCGGTTGGGGTCGGGCTAAGCAAAAGAATGTCGCGCGGTTCCTTCACCGCGAAGGAGCCGTCGCTTTCCACTATCTTAGATGAACTCAATTTATAGCGTTTCTGCAAGCAGCGTTTGAGGGCGGCGATGAATTGGGCCGCGTTTTCCGGCGCATCCCAGACCGTTTTCCAGACCACCGCGCCGCCTTCGTCATATACCAGATAGCGGTCGCCCCGCCACCCGGCGGAGGCGTTCCTGGCCGTGTCCGGGTCCACCCAATCCGTTAAAAGAACCCGGACGCCCATCTCGCCCATGACGTTGTCGCAGAGCGGCGCCTGGCCCAGCACGTTTGTCTCCGGCCAGGAAATGCGTTGCGGTTCTTCTCTCGGTTCGGCCAGGTATTTCTCGGGATGCAGTATCTGCGAGGTGGAGGAGGGGGGATGCGCGAAGGCCGACGAGACGGCCGCATAACCGCCCCGCGCCGCCAGCGCTTCGCAGAATTCCTGGCCGCGCAGATACGGAAAGACCAGCATCTCGCGCAAGTAACGCGGCGCGGATTCCAGTTGATTCAGATTCTGCGACATCATGCCCGAGAAATTGTCCCGCAGGCCGCGCCATGAGAAATTCTTCAGCATGTACTCGGACATGACCATCGTGGCGTCGCCCTCGACAAGGGCGCTCGCGGCGAGCGTCTGGTCGTCGTTGTTCTTCAACTCCAGCGGCAGGTTCGTCAACCCGAAGTGCTGGTCCTGCAGGGCGTGCGTCAGTTCGTGCGCGAGCACCACGCGGTTCTGCGAGTTCTCCAGCGACGCATCCTTGAACATGAAGAGCCGGTGCTGGTGCTGGTCGTAAAACGCCGCCACCTGTTCGCCGAGCAGGTCCAAATATTTCTCCCGGAGGGGATAGCCGCGTTCCATGAGGCCCATCGCCGCGTAGCCCGTTGCGGCGTCGCGAAATTCGGCTTCGGTGAAAAGGTCGCTCAATTTGCGGCGCAGCGTTTCCCTTATGCCCTGCTTTGTCACCACGTCGTAGACCACGGGTTTCAAAAATTCCAGGCCCCGGATCGCGACCACCGCTTTCTCCACCGCCGCGCGTTCCTCCGCCTCGGCGGCCCGCGCCTTCTTTTTTTCCTCGCCGGCAAGGAAGGCGCGCAGGCGCTCGTTCTCGCTTTCGAGGAAGGCGACGCGCCGGCGCGCGAACTGCAAGTCGTCAATCCGCCTCTGCAGGACGACTTCCCACCCCGCCAGGCCCAGCGCGAAGAGCGCAAAAAGTATTGCCAGCCGTTTGCCCACCGGCGGATTTTACCGATCCCTCCGGGGCAGCGCCCTTTTGCCGCCGCTCTGCACCAGGTTGCCATCCGCGTCGTAAGCGTCGATCTTCATGAGTCGGCCGGCCGCGTCGTAGCGGTAGACGAAGCGCCCGAGGAGCCTGTTGTCGGGGGTGTATTCCACTTCCTCGCTGACGCGGTTCATCTCGTTGCGCTTGTAGACGGCCCTGTAAAGCTCGTGTCCTTTGCCGTCATAGACGTGGCCTTGCAGGGGGTTGTTCTCGTCGTCCAGGGTGCAGACGACCTTGCGGAGGATCTTGTCGGCTTGGTTGTAGGTGACGGCTTCGGACGTGTGGTTCCCGGAGTCGATCGTCGTGACGGTGCGCGAACCGTCGTCGTGCAGCGCGGTCGTCACCCGTATGTCGCTGCTGCCAGGCGCGTCCTGCGCGCACGCCAATCGCCATCCAAGCAACGCGAGCAATGCGATCTTCTTCATCGGAAAAGAGACATTAAGCCGCGCCTTGCGGTTGTCCAAGCTGCGTTTTGATCGCGCCTGTCACCTGTGAAACGGATATATCCCTCATGGCTCCCGGGGCGTGCTTCGGCTTGAACTCGGTCAGCGGCCCGGGGTTGCCGGCCGCGAGGATAAGCGCCCTGGGATGGCGCGGCCTCCAATGGAACGGGTTGGTCGGCCCGAAGAGTGCGATCTGCGGCGTGGCGAACGCGCCGGCGATGTGCATCGCGGCGGAATCGACGCTGAGGAAAAGACGAGCGCCGCGGGCGAGGGCCGCGAGAGTCATGAGATCGACGGAGCCGCTCAAGTCGCAGCACGGCGACCGGAGGGCCGCCTTTATCTCGCCGATGTGCTTTTGCTCCGAAGCGTCGCGCCCGCCCGTCAGGATGCACGGGAAGGGCGTTTCCGCGTTGCAGAAGTCGATGACGCGCGCCCAGCGTTTGGCGGACCAATATTTCTCCGACCGCGCGGAACCGGGCTGGATCATTATATACGGCGGCGCGACGTCGCGCGCGGCGAGCACCTGGCCCGCCTTCTTGGACGCCCATTCCGGCAGGTGCAGGGGGATGCCTTCGCCCCAGACTTCGATGTCCAGACAGCGAAGCAGGTGGAGATAATGATCCACCGTGTGGCAGTCCCGCACCGGAGAGTCGACGAAGCAATTGTAGAAAATCGACCGCGCCGAGGAATCGCGCACGGATTGAAACGCGACTCTCTTGGGCGCTTTCGACAGCACGGAAAACAAGGCCGACCTGTCGTTCCCCGTGAAGTCCAGGCAGAAGTCGAAATGCGTGAAGACCATCTTCCACCAAAGCGGCGCATTCCCTTCCTTGCGGCTGTGGATCAGCGTATCGTCGACGAAATCGAGGGCTGGGAGAAGTTCGCGGCACCCGTCCTGGATCGCGAGGGTGATGTGCGCCTCCGGATGGCGCTGCCTCAATGCGAAGAGCGCCGGGGCGGTAAGAATAAGGTCGCCGATGCGCTTAAGCTGGAGGGCGAGGATTTTCATGAAGTAATATGAATGATGCGTCATGAGTAAAGTGGTCAAATGAACATCGGCCTCGTCAGGCGGGGTTATTCCGCCACGGGCGGCGCGGAAAGCTACCTGAAACGTTTCGCCGGAGCTCTCGCCTCCGAAGGCCACGGCTGCGTCCTTTTCACCTCGGGCCGCTGGAAGGGGGAGTGGCCGTTCGGCGAAGTCCGCATCGTGCCGGGCGAGTCGCCCCGGGCGTTCGCGGACGCCTTTGCGAAACTCGATCCCCGTTGCGACACCGTGTTCAGCCTTGAGCGCGTCTGGAGTTGCGATTGTTACCGAGCGGGCGACGGCGTTCACCGCGCGTGGCTGGAACGCCGCGCCCGGTTCGAACCCGCATGGAAAGCGCGATTCCGCGGCCTTCAGCCGAAACACCGCGCCTTGCTCGAACTGGAAACGAAGCTTTTCAAGGAAGGAGGAGCGCGCCTCGTCATCGCGAACTCCAACATGGTGAAGGAGGAGATCGTGCGGCATTTCGGGTGCAACCCGGCGCGCATACGCGTTGTCTATAATGGCGTGTCGCCGGGGCCGCGGGCGTCCCGCGCGGAAGCGAGGGAGCGGCTCGGTCTCGCGGAGGATGCATACGTCGTCCTCTTCGCGGGCTCGGGGTGGGAGCGCAAGGGCTTGCGCTTCGCGATGGAAGCGGTCAACGCCTCGGCGTCCGGCCCGCTTTTGCTCGTCGCGGGAAAGGGGAAGCCCAGGGGCTGCCCCGCCTCGGATCGCGCGCGATTCCTGGGGCCGCTGAAAGACATGGCGGGAGCGCTGGCCGCCGCGGATGTTTTCCTCCTGCCGACCATCTATGATCCGTTCTCGAACGCGTGCCTGGAGGCGCTCGCGGCGGGCCTGCCCGTCATCACCACTTCGGCCAATGGGTTCGCGGAAATCATCGAGCGCGGCGTCGAGGGCGAGGTCTTGGACGATCCCTCCGGAATCGTTGAAATGGCCCGCGCCATCGATGCGTGGAGCGATACGGAACGCAGGCTCGCAATCAAGCCGCGCCTCGCCGGGATCGCGGCGCGCTTCACGGTGGAAGCCAATTTACGGGAGACGCTCAAATTTCTTTTGCAAGAGGATTGACATCTCCCGTTCAGCGGCAAGGCTAGCAACGCCCCAACACCCCATGACGCAGCGGTTAAAAATATTCATCGCTTATTGTTATCCGGACCAGAAGTGGCTCCAGCGCGTCCGGACCGCCATGGCGCCGATGCCGCCGGAAGATTTCGTCGTGTGGGATGACCGGAAATTCCGCGCGGGAAACGCGTGGAAGAACGAGCTTTCCGCCGCCCTCGCGGAAGCCGACCTCGCGGTCATGCTCGTCAGCGATATTTTCCTGGATTCCGACTTTGTCGCCCGCGCGAATTTCCCCGCGCTTCTCGCCAAGGCGCGACGCGAAGGCGGTCCGCGCCTCGCCTGGGTGCTCGTGAGCCACTGTCTCCACGAAGCCGCGGGATTGAACCCCGCGTACGCAGTCAACGATCTCGATAATCCGCTGGACGGCATAAGCGCCTCGCGGCGCGACGCGGCGGTGGCGATCATCGCGGCAAAACTGAGGGCGCTGGCCGCGGGGGAAAAATACGTCCCGCCCGCTCCGCCCGCCCCCGCGCCGACTGGGCGCAGAGGTTCGAAAGCGAGCGCCGCACCGCCGCCCCCTCCGCCCGAACCGGTCGAGTCGCCGTACAGCCGGCGGCTTGGCCAACTGGTGCAGGCCCGCTTCGAGAGCGTGGCGCAACTTCGGACCCTGGAGCGTTGGATGCTCTGGGCCGCGCTGGGGTTTCTCATTCTCTCGCCGCCGGCCTCGATGGCCCGGGGCAATTTTCTGCTGCTGCCGCTCATCGCGGGCTTCAGCATCCTCCTTGCGACCCTCGCGCTGGTTCTTCGCACGCGCACGGACCTCCTCGCGCACAGCATCACCGGCATCCAATACATCCGCACGAGCTTTGAGGACGAAGCCTTGCCCGGCAGGCAGCGCAACCTCTTGAAACAAAAAGCCGGCCAGCTTCTCGGGGAAGCCTGATTTTACCATGGCGGAACAACCCACCCTGAACACCGATCTCGAACAGGCCCTGTACCGCGGGACCTTGAAGGAAAAGCGGCTTCGGGATCGCATCGCCATTTCCGTGCTGGGGCCGGCGGTGGTGTGCTGCGTATGGCTCCTCTTTTCCGGATACGAGGTCGATACGTGGCGCAAGCGTTCCAGGGAGATCGAGAACCGGGACGCAACCATCGAGCAAAACCGGGCGGAAGCGCAACGCCAGGCGGACGCGGCCAACGCCGGGAAGGCGGAATCCGAGAAACACGCCCAGGAGGCCCGCGAACTGGAGAAGGCCGCAAAGGATCACGCCGAGGACATGGAGCAGCGGCTCGTCAAGGTGCGCGAGGAGATCGGCGGGCTGGGAATCCTCCTCACGGACATAAGCACCGCGCGCACGATGGCTTCGCGCCTGAATTCCAGCGAGGGCGTCGAAGCGCAGTTGGGCGGCATCCGCGGCACGCTCGGCAACAGCCTCAGCCGCATCCAAAAGCAGATCGACAGCGCGCTGGCCGGGACCGAGCAAAAGGCGCGGGTCTATCTCTTCATCTCGGACGACAAGCAACGCGACATCGCCCGGGACTTGAAGTCGCAGCTCGAAAGCAGCGGGTTCGAGGTTTCGGGCATCGCCAAGAACTCCACCCGCCACGTCGAGGCGACGGAGGTGCGTTACTTCCGCGAGCCGCAGGACAAGGACGGGGCGTCGCAGATACTCGCCATCGTGGAAAAAGACCCGAGGCTCGGCGGAGCGAAGGCCGCTTATTCCTCGGATTCGGATTACGCGAAGGTGGGAGGCAACTTCCAGGTCTGGTTCGGAAAGCCGTCCAAGCCGAAGCTCCAGTAAAAGAACTTGTCAAACGGAAGCGTCCGTGAGATTTTCACCCACTTTTTCTATGGCATACGCGATCATCAAAACAGGCGGCAAACAATACAAGGTCGCGGAAGGCGACGTCATCGAGGTTGAAAAACTCGCTGTCGAAACCGGAGCGGAGACGACTTTTTCGGAGGTTCTCTTTTATGGGGACGGCTCGCGCGTGACGGTGGGCGCGGATGCGCTCAAGGGCGCGGCGGTGGTTGCGGAAGTGCTCGGCCAGAAAAAGGCGCCGAAGGTCATCGCGTTCAAATACCGTCGCCGCAAGGGATACCACCGCACGGTGGGGCATCGCCGCAAGGTGACGCAGTTGAAGATCAAGAGCATCACAGCGTAAAGGAATTCATGGCACACAAAAAAGGCCAGGGCAGCGTCAAGAACGGCAGGGACAGCGTCAGCAAGCGCCTCGGCGTCAAGAAATTTGGCAGCGAGGCCGTCATTGCCGGGAATATCATCATCCGCCAGCGCGGCACGAAATTTCTCCCCGGCAGGAATGTCGGCCTGGGCCGCGACTACACGATCTTCGCGCTGGTCGACGGCGTCGTCCGCTTCGACCGCGGCGGCCGCAGGGTGAATGTGGACGCCCCCGCGGGCGACAACTAGGAGCGCCTGCCGCGTTCAATATCGTCCTCGTTGAGCCGGAGATTCCGCCGAACACCGGCAACATCGCCCGGCTTTGCCTGGCTACCGGCTCGACTTTGCACCTGGTCAAACCGCTGGGCTTTTCGCTGGATGACCGCCGGCTTCGGCGCGCCGGGCTGGACTATTGGGACGAAGTGAAGGTGGTCGCCTGGGATTCGCTACAGGATATGCTCGCCGCCGCCGGACGCTCCTTTTTTCTTACGACCAAATGCGACCGCCCTTATTACGAGGAGTCCTTCCAGCCGGGGGATTTTCTTTTCTTTGGCCGCGAGACGAAGGGGCTGCCCGAGTCGCTTCTCGCGGAGAGAGGTTCGCAATTGCTCACGATCCCGATGCTACCCCGGACGCGAAGCCTGAATCTGGCAACCGCGGTGGCGATCGTTCTCTTCGAAGGGATGCGCCAGATAAGGAGCCGCGCTTGAACGAGCCGCAGTTGCGAGCAACCGGCCTGCGGCGTTCCTTCCGCCTGGCTTCCCGGCGGATCGACGTGCTGCGGGGAATCAGCCTGGATATCTTTCACGGCGAGGCCATCTTCCTTTGCGGCGCTTCGGGAGCCGGGAAGACGACTTTGCTTTACACGCTGGCTGGGCTGGAGAGACCCGAGGCGGGACAGGTTTTTTTTGAAGGGGATGAACTCTACTCCGGCAGCGAGCGCACCCGCACCCAGCTCCGCAACAGGAAGATCGGCTTCGTTTTTCAAGGCTACTTCCTGCTGCCGGAACTGACCGCGAGGGAGAATGTCATGCTGCCGTCCATGATCGGCGGAAAGCCGCGGACGGAAATGGCCGAGGCGCTCCTGAACCGAGTCGGCCTGGGGGAGCGCCTGCATCATCTCCCGGCGGAGCTTTCCGGAGGCGAGCAGCAGCGCGTGGCGATCGCGCGGGCGCTCGTGAATGATCCGGCGATCATCTTCGCCGACGAGCCGACCGGAAATCTCGACTCGAAAACGGGCGAGGGGGTCGTCGATTTGCTACTTGCGTTGGTGCGCGAAAAGCAGAAAACATTGGTCGTGGTCACTCACGATTCAAACCTCGCGACGCGGGGGGACAGGCGGCTGGAAATCCGGGACGGTTTGGTGGACGGATGAAAATTTACATCGACGGGCAGTTTTACGCGAAGGAGGACGCGAAGATTTCCGTGTTCGATCACGGCCTTCTCTACGGCGACGGCGTCTTCGAAGGGATCCGTTTTTACAACGGCGGGGTTTTCCGGCTTGAAGAACACATAAATCGTCTTTTCGATTCGGCCCGGGCGATCTGTCTGCGGATTCCGCTGTCGCGGGAGGAAATAATCCGGGCGCTGCTGGAGACCATCCGCCTGAACGGATTGCGGGACGGTTACGTCCGCCTGCTCGTCACGCGAGGAGTGGGAAATCTCGGCCTCACGCCCGAACATTGCAAGACGGCCACCGTCGTCATCATCGCGGCGACCATCACCCTCTACCCGAAAGAGATGTATGACAACGGGTTGAAGGTCATCACGTGCGCCACGCGCCGCAACACCCCGGGGGCGTTGAGCCCCGCCATCAAGTCGCTGAACTATCTCAACAACGTGCTGGCGAGGATCGAGGCGTCCCAGGCGGGCTGCCCGGAGGCGCTCATGCTGAACGAGCAGGGGTACGTCGCGGAATGCACGGGCGACAACGTCTTTATAGTAAAGAAGGGCAGGCTCCTGACGCCGCCCGTCAGTTCGGGCGCGCTGGAGGGAATCACCCGGGAAGTGGTCTTCGAACTTGCCGAGCGGGCGGGCGTTCCCGCGGTTCAACAGGACCTTACCCGCTACGACATTTTCACCGCCGACGAATGTTTCCTCACCGGAACAGCCGCGGAAGTCGTGCCGGTGGTGACCCTGGACGGGCGCCAGATCGGCGACGGCAAGCCCGGCAAAGTCACTGGAACGTTAATTGCCGGGTTCCATGAGTTGACACGGACGACCGGCACGCCGATTGATAATTAGAAGCAGAAAAGCGAGCCACAGTTGAATTTCCAGCCCAAATCAAAAATGGTTTGCGACGTTTGCAAGACGAACCAGTCCACGGTTTTCCTGACACAGATCGTCGATGGCAAGATGCAGAAGGTCAACCTGTGCGAGTCGTGTTCCAAGGAAAAGGGCGTGACCGACCCGACCGGGTTCGCGCTCGCCGACCTGCTGCTGGGCCTCGGCAACGCGCAGGATATCGAGAAGGGGAGTTCCAGCCAGAAATGCCCCGTGTGCGGTTTCAGCCAGGCGGATTTCAAGAAAACAGGGCGGCTGGGCTGCGCGCATTGCTACGAGACGTTTGGCGAAAGCCTGGCCTCGCTTCTCAAGGCCATGCACAAGGGCACCAGCCACGTCGGCAAGGTTCCCGCCCGGATTTTGCGCACCCTCCAGACGGATGCGAAGATGAAAGACCTGGAACGCAACCTCGAGAATGCCGTTCGCGCGGAGGACTACGAATCCGCGGCGGTAATCCGCGACCAGATACGGCAACTCGAAACCAAACTGCAAAGTTAACCCTGTGAAAACCCCGGGCCTCTTCTCAACCTCCGGTGAATGGCTGAAGGGAGAAGGGCCTTACCACCAGATCGTCATCAGCAGCCGCGTCCGATTCGCGCGGAACCTGAAGAACCACTCCTTCCCGGGCTGGGCGAAAAAGGCCGAGCGCCTCCAGATTTTGGAAGAGATAAAGCCGGTCGTCGAAGCACTGCCGGAGATGCAGGACTCTTTCTCGGAGTATTTGCAGGACTTGTCCGCGCTGGAAAAACAGGTTCTCGTCGAGCGCCACCTCATCAGCCGCGAGCACGCCGCGAAGGGCGCGGGCAGCGCCGTCGTCATGAATCGCAAGCAGACCTTGAGCATCATGGTCAACGAGGAGGACCACTTGCGGATGCAGGCTCTCCGGCCCGGTCTGCAACTGAAACAGACCTTCAAGATGCTCGACAAGGTCGACAGCGCCCTGGAAGGAAAGCTCGATTTCGCCTTTGATCCCAATCTCGGATTCCTCACCGCGTGCCCGACCAACGTCGGCACCGGCATGCGCGCATCGGCGATGGTGCATCTCCCGGCGCTTGTCCTGAGCGAGCAGATCAACCAGGTCATCCAGGCCGTCAACAAGATCGGCCTCGCCGTCCGCGGCCTGTATGGAGAGGGCACGGAGGCCATGGGAAACTTGTTCCAGGTTTCCAACCAGATCACGCTCGGCGAGAAGGAGGACGAGATCGTCGGCAGGCTGAACAAAGTCATCGAGCAGGTCATCGAGCACGAACAGAACGCGCGCCACCTGCTCCTCCAGAAAAAAATCGGCGCGTTGCGCGACCAGGTCGGGCGCGGCTACGGCATCCTGACGCACGCCCATTCCATGACTTCCAAGGAAGCGCTGAACCTCCTCTCGTTCATCAAACTCGGCGTCGATCTCTCCTTCTTCCCGGAATCGTGCGCCGCCGCGGTCGACGAACTTTTCATCGAAACCCAGCCCGCGCATCTGCAAAAAGGCTCGCAACAGAAGCTGGCCGCGGAGGAACGCGACTCCCTGCGGGCCGGGATCATACGCGAGAAGTTGAAATCCTTCCCGAAACCTGATATAGATGCAGCCAGGCCGGAGCGTGACGGTCCGAAGGAAAAAGATGATGAATAATTTCACCCCACGAGCTCAACAAGTCCTGGCGCTGGCGCGGAAGGAAGCGGATCGCTTCAACCACAACTACGTCGGCACCGAGCACTTGCTGCTGGGACTCATCAAGCTGGGCCAAGGCGTCGCCGTCAACGTCCTCCAGAAGATGGGATTGGACCTCGAAACCGTCCGCATGGAAGTCGAGAAGCAGGTCGGCTCCGGCCCGGAAACCAAGATGGTGGGCAATATCCCCTACACGCCGCGCGTCAAGAAAGTGCTGGCGCTCGCCGGCAAGGAAGCGAAGCTCCTCAACCATTCCTACGTAGGCACCGAGCACATCCTCCTTGGCCTGCTGCGCGAGGGCGAAGGCGTCGCCGCCCGCGTGTTGAAGAATCTCGAAGTTGATATCGAACGGACGCGCAACGAGATATTGAAGGAACTCGACCCGAACTTCACCCCGCCCGAAGTGGAACAGGAACAACAGGCCGACCCCGGCAAAAAAGACGTAAAGACGCCGGCCCTGCGCGCCTTCGGACGCGACCTGACGGAACTCGCCCGCAAGAACGAACTGGACCCCGTCATCGGGCGCAAGAACGAAATCGAGCGCGTCATCCAGGTCCTTTGCCGCCGCACGAAAAATAATCCCGTCCTGCTCGGCGAGGCCGGCGTCGGCAAGACGGCAATCGTCGAAGGGCTGGCGCAGGAGATCGCTTCCGGGAACGTGCCGGAAATCCTGCGCGACAAAAAAGTCATCACCCTCGACCTCGCCCTCATGGTCGCGGGAACGAAGTACCGCGGCCAGTTCGAGGAGCGGATCAAGGCCGTCATGGATGAAATCCGGCGCACGAAAAACGTCATCCTTTTCATCGACGAACTGCACACCATCGTCGGCGCGGGTTCGGCGGAAGGCGCGATGGACGCCTCCAACATCATCAAGCCCGCGCTCAGCCGCGGCGAACTTCAGTGCGTGGGCGCGACCACGCTCAACGAATTCCGCAAATACATCGAGAAGGACGCCGCGCTGGAACGTCGTTTCCAGACCGTGAAGGTCGAGGCGCCGACCGTCGACGAAACCGTCCTCATCCTCAAGGGTCTGCGTCCCAAATACGAGGCCCACCACAAGGCCCGCCTCACCGACGAAGCGCTGGACGCCGCCGCGAAACTTTCCGACCGCTACCTCACGGGCCGCTTCCTGCCCGACAAAGCCATCGACGTGATGGATGAAGCGGGAGCGCGAGCGCGCATCGCCGCCATGACCCGGCCGCCGGACGTCAAGGAAATCGAAAAAGAGATCGAGGACATCCGCAGTGAAAAGGAAGCCGCCATCAAGGCGCAGGATTTTGAAAAAGCCGCCGCCCTCCGCGACACGGAGAAGCAGGCGAAGGATAAACTCGAAAACATCCTCACCGGCTGGCGCGAACAGCGCGAGGAGAAGGAAGTCGTCGTCACGGAAGACGACATCATGCACATCGTCGCCAAGTGGACGGGCGTCCCGCTCCAGCGCATGGAACAGAAGGAAACCCAGAAACTCCTCATGATGGAGCAGGAGTTGAAGCAAAGCGTCATCGGCCAGGACGAAGCGGTGATGGCGCTCAGCAAGGCCCTGCGCCGCTCCCGCGCCGATCTCAAGGACCCGAAACGGCCCATCGGCTCCTTCATTTTCCTCGGCCCGACCGGCGTCGGGAAGACGTTCCTGGCGCGGACGCTGGCCGAGTTCATGTTCGGCGACGCGGATGCGTTGATCCAGATCGACATGTCGGAGTACATGGAGAAATTCACGGCGTCCCGGCTCATCGGTTCGCCTCCCGGCTACGTGGGTTACGAGGAGGGCGGCCAGCTTTCCGAAGCCGTCCGCCGCCGCCCCTACTCCGTCGTCCTCTTTGACGAAGTGGAGAAGGCGCACCCCGACGTCATGCATCTCCTCCTGCAAATCCTGGAGGAAGGCAAGGTCACCGACAGCCTCGGGCGCAAGGTCGATTTCCGGAACACGATCATCATCATGACCTCGAACGTCGGCGCGGAACTCATCAAGCGCCAGACGACGATGGGCTTCGGCGCCGCGCGCGACGAGGAGCGCTACGAAGTAATGCGCGAGAAAATCCTCGAGGAATCCAAGCGCGTCTTCAAGCCGGAGTTCATCAACCGGCTCGACGACCTCATCGTCTTCCACACTCTTTCCAAGCCCGACCTCATGCGCATCGTGGACCTGGAAGTCCGCAAGGTGGTCAAACGGGTCAAGGTCAAGGAAATCGACATCCATCTCGACCAGAGCGCCCATGAGTTCCTCATCGAGAAGGGGTACGATCCCGCGTACGGCGCGCGCCCCATGCGCCGGGCCGTCGAGAGATTTCTCGAAGACCCGCTCGCGGAAGAAATCCTGCGCGGCAACATCAAGGCGGGCGATCACGTCAACGTGAGCGCCGCCGGTTCCAAGCTGGAATTCAAGTCGCCGGAACCGGCCGAAGCCGGCGCGAGCTAAAAACTCCGGTAAAGCATCGCCAGCGTCGCGACCCCGTACGCCGTCTGCATGCGGTCGTCGGACCACGATCCGTCGGCGTCCTGAAGATTCATCATCCGTTTCGCCAATTCGGATTCCCAATCGGCGCCGTCGTCAAGCCGGTCCACCCGCCGGGTGATAAGCGTCCTCGCCATGTCATAAGCCCGTCGTGCGTCCAGATGGTGCGGAAAACGCTTCGGCATAATTTCACTGCGTCGCGAGAGAAAGCCTCTCGCCTTCCGCAACAGCGTCCCATACTTGGGATCATTCGCGGCCAGCAAAGCCATCTCGCAAAGAGACGTCTCATATTCCGCGGCGTCCCTTGTTCCATAAATGCCGCCGTTTGCGTGCGCGCGGCTTTCCAGATACGCGAAACCCTTCTTCACCCATGCGGAATCGCGTTCGTCGGGATCGGCCATGAACGCCTGCAGGGCCAGCGCTGTAAACGGGAGCGAATCGACGCCGTCCCGTCTTGCTCGCAGCCATTCCAGTCCGATGTCTATGGCATGCCGGACCTCGTGGCGAATCGACAGGCGGCTCGGGTCGCGCGGCAGGAGCCGCTCCTGTGCGGCAAGGGGAGAAAGAAGCAGGCTAACCACGGATAACACAGATAACACGGATAGCACGGATGGGGAGGAGAACCTTTTCTTCATCCGTGTTATCCGTGTTATCCGTGTTATCCGTGGTTAAAAATGCTTTTCCGCCAGCGTTATCGTCAGCGTCACGGGTGTATTCACCGCGGGCGTCCGGGCGGGATCAACCTCCCATATCGTGTCATTGTCATGTCCGGGCTGGCGATTGTTTATGAGCGCCTCCGGGTCGGTTACCATGGCCGCTATCGAGCCGTCCAGTTGCGCGAGAAACTTGCCGTGGTAGAACATCGAGCCGTTATACATCCACGGCCCATGCCGCATCGGCGCCTTCTCCTCCTGGTTGATGACAAAATCGGCGACGTCGTTCATTCGTTCCTGGCCGCCGTTCTTCCATTTCACGAAGAGCGTCACCTCATCCCCCTTCAATTCCGGCGCACTCTTCAAATAATCCCTGTCGATCGCCGAGGGCGGAGGGCCCTTCTTCTCCAGCGACGGATCGCGAGGGTTTCCCTTCGCGCCCAGCAGAAGCATCGCGAGATGGATGTAGTAGGGCTTGATGTCCGTCACAAAGAGGCTCTCATGCGTTTTCCCGCCCTTGGCCACGAGAAGATATTCGATGTTCCCGCCGTTCATATTGACCGCCGCGGGAAAACTGATCGTCCGCGCACTTTTATCCACACGCACCCCTCCCACTTCGAGAGCGCCGCCTCCCAGTTGCTTTACCGGCGCGTTAACGTCGGGGACTTCCTCCTCATCCTGGGCGAGACAGGAGACCGCCAGCAGGACAAGAGAAAATCCGTGACAGGCAAGAGAGCGCGGCTTAAATTTCACGGTTCAGCTTTCGGGGGTCATAGCTCAGTTGGTAGAGCGCCTGAATGGCATTCAGGAGGTCAGGGGTTCGAATCCCCTTGGCTCCACAGAGAAGAAATTAACCGCGGATTTCTTCAGGGCGACTTCAAATTCAAGGGCATTTGCAGGGCGGCATTGCACACGGCGCATTCGTCGCCGTCCTCGTAGCCGGCGGCAAAAAACCTCATGCTGTCCGGGCCATGCATTTTCGCGGCGAACGAACGCAGCGCTTCCATGCCCTGCTTCCTTCTTTTCTTCAACTCTTCAATCAAGTCTTGCTTCTGGGCGCCGGTGAGGCCGGAGTGCTCCATGCGATAGGAAATCCATTTACTGACGAGTTCGTTGACCGCCTTGAGCCTGATTCTCGATTTTTCGGATCGCAAGGCGTCGGATACTTCCTTCGGAAGACCGAAGCCGAACGTGCGCTCCGCAGTCTGAGAGTTTTGGATTTTCATGTGGTCGATCCTCGGCCGGAGCTGATAGGTGACGATGGCGCCCTCCACCGGCATGCAGATCGGGCAGGTGTAGATGAAATTGAGATAGCCGCCGTCCTTACCCTTCGTCGCCAGAAGCGAGTCCACGTCCGCGCTGGAGACGCCATCGCGATAAAGTCCTTCCAAGGTCGCGAAGAAAATGAACTGGTACGTTTCATCGAAGAGTTTCCGGTCACCGGCGGCGGATGCTCCGGGGGAGAGGAATACGACTGCTGCGGCGATGAGGACGAACGCTTTTATGGAAATATTCTTTTGGAGATGCAATCGAAAGCTACCATATGCCGTTCGGAGACGCCGACAAGGCGCGTTATCTCGTTCAACGCATATATCGGACGATGAACGATTGGATGACATTTCGATCAACACAACGGGATAAGTCACTTTTAGAGAAACAATACTCATGCCCGGAGCGGGGCCGAGCGGAAAGCCAACTCAAGACGATTAATTAACCTCAAACTGGACATGCAGGATCGTTATAATATCCTTCTCGAACGAAGTGGTATCATTGTTGCCTTCCTCGGAAGTGTCGGTCGCGTTGGCGGGGTTGATGTTGATGATTCCCATGTCGGCGACGATCAGCTTGCCGATAACGGCGTTGCCTGCGGAGCGCAAGATGTTTTCGGCGCGAACGCGAGCGTCTTTGGCCGCGGCGGCCAGCATCTCGACCTTGAGTTCGCCAAGCGGCGTGTAGAAATACTTGGGAGCCTCCGAGTATACCGACACCCCCTGTTCGAGCAGCGACGTGATCTCGCGCGAGGCCTTCTCGACGCGTGCAACGTCCTTCGAGCGCACCCTGATGGACTCCTGCGTCAGGAATCCCTTGGAAACCTTCGTCTCGGTGCGGACAGGAACGGTGGTTCCCGGGAGAATCTTCTCCTCGATGACTTTCTCAAACACCTCATGCGAGTTGGTTGACTGGGGTTGGATTTCGTCAGGCTTGATGCCCTGCGCGAGGAGGAACGCCACCGCCTTATCGCGCCCTTCGCGTAGCGTCTTGTAGGCCACCGTGCGATCAGGCGCGCGCGCCTCGATATCGGCCTCCCATTGAATCAGGTCAGAGACGATCCGCTTCTTGGCCGAGCCCGTGACTCGAATGGTATGCTTCTCGCGGGGGGAGCGGACTTCGCGCCAAGTGCCGGCCGCGATAGACGTGGACCAGACCAAGGCGATAGCCAGGGCCACGGCCCCGACGGGACGGAGGTCGATGCTGCGGCAAACGGGTCGTCCCGCGGATTCGGGAAGGTTGGTCACTGAATGGAAAAACTACATGCCGCAAGCCAGTCGGGCAAGGTCTATTCCGGAACCCGGGCGTTCGCCGGGGATGACACCGTACCCGCCCAGCAACAGAGCCACCCCTTTCAGGGGTATGTGACGATCTACAAACCGAATCTTCATTTCAAATCGGCGAATGGATTGAGCGGCTTCACGCCGGCCGGCTTTCTCGAGTCGCGTGAGTCGGTCGGCTGCCCTGTGCTTCCCTTGCCGAGTTGGACATCTGTTCGCGACGCTACATAATCGGCACTGGCGGTTTCCAGCGTGCCGATGGCGGGACTCGAACCCGCACTCCGCTTTCGCGAAAACGGATTTTAAGTCCGTTGCGTCTGCCATTTCGCCACATCGGCGGCGGTTACTGTTCTTATCACCGTGGGGCAGGCTCGCAATCTCATTCATGGCTGGCGCTGAAATCCTGCAACGCGCGGCGCAGCTGGTTGAAATCCACGGGCTTTATGAGGTGGGTGAAGAATCCCGCCTGGCGCGAGCGCTCCAGGTCTTCCTCCATGCCGTAGCCGGTTAGCGCGATGCCTCGCAGGCCGTATTTTTGGCGAAGTTGATCCATGAGGTCGTTGCCCGTGCCGTCGGGCAGGCCGAGGTCGCTTATCACCAGGTCGAACTTTTCCGCGGCGGCGATGGTGAGCGCGCCCGCGACGGAATTGGCGGAGAGGACGCGATGGCCCGCGCGTTCGAGCAGCCGCGCGAGCACTTGTTGCGTCGCTTCATGGTCCTCGATCAGGAGCAGACGCAGCGCGGGCATTGCCGTGAAGTCTTCCGGCTCCATGCCGTGGAGGAACGGGTCGGCGCCGTCCGGCAACTCAACCATGGGAGAGGGGAGTCCGGCGGCGCCAGGCAGTCGCACGACGAATACGGCGCCGCGGCCCGCTCCGTCGCTCTCGGCGCGGATCGTGCCGCCGTGCATGTCGACGATGGCTTGCGCGATGGCGAGTCCGAGCCCGACGCCGCCGTAACGGTGGTCGCCGCCAAGCCCGGCTTGCTCGAACGGCTCGAATATTCGCTGGATGGCTTCCTGCTCGATGCCGATGCCGGAGTCGCGCACCTCGATGGAAAGCCATTTCTCTCCTTCCTCGCCCGTGACGTCGCGGGTGCGGATGGCGACGCTTCCGCCTTCCGGGGTGAATTTCACGGCGTTGCGCAGCAGGTTCCAGATGACTTGCTGGAAGCGGGAGGGGTCGGCCATCAAGCCGCTGTGGCGCGCGGTGAATTCGCGTTCGAGCGCGATGCCTTTGCTCTGCGCTTCGTCGCGGACGATCTCCAGGGCGAGGCTGATGAGCGAGTGGGCGTCGCATAGCTGCGGGCGCAACGGCAGCTTGCCCTTAGCGATGCGGGTGAGGTCGAGCAGGTCGTCGATGAGCCGCGCTTCCAGGGCGATGTTGCGTTCCATCATCCCGAGTTGCGCGCGGACTTCGGCGGGCAGCCGGGCGTCCTCGCGCAACGCCTGGGCGGTCAGGAGCACCGGCGTCAGCGGCGTGCGAAGCTCATGGGAGAGCACGGCGAGGAAGTTGTCCTTGGCGCGGCTGGCGCGTTCCGCGTCGCTCTGCGCCATCTTGAGATCGTGAATCTCGGTGTTCGTGCCAAACCATTTCGCGATGAGGCCCGCGGCGTCGCGCATCGCTTCGGCGCGGACGAGAAACCAGCGGTATTCGCCGTCCGCGCGCCGCAGGCGGAATTCGACTTCGTAGTGGGCTCCCGTCGCGAGGGATGCCCCCCACGCCTTTTGCGCGGCGGGCAGATCGTCGGGATGGACGTACCGCGCCCACGCGCCGCCCAGGATGTCGCCCGCCCGCTTCAGGCCGAAATATTGGAGGCATTGCTTGTTGCTGAAATCCAGCTGGCCGTCGGGGCGCGCCGTCCAGACCTGGAGCGAGACGACTTCGGAGAGGAGGCGAAACCGTTCCGCGGCGTCCGCGAGCGCGGCGTTTGTCGCACGGTACGAGGCGTTGACCCGCCGCAGGAGACGCTGCAGCCAGTAGACGATGCCGGGCACGCCCGCCACCGCCGCGACCGCGAGCGTGATCAGGAGCGCGCTGACAAGGCGGTTCAGCGTTTCGTCGCGTTCCGCGCGCAGGCGCTGCTCTTCGCCGGCCATCTCGTCCAGGCGCGCCTGCATGGCGTCGAAGAGGGGTTTTCCACCGCGGGGTATGTACGGGTCCCGCGCTCTTTCGGGATGGGCGTGCAGTTCCGCGATCCTTCCCTCCACGAATGCGAGCCAGGCCTTCGTCTCCGTGCGCAAACTCGCCATCCGCGCGGCTTGCGCGGGATTGTCGGCGACCAAACCGGCCAGGGTTTCAAGCGCCGGCGGCATTCGTTTTCGCTCGTCGGCGTATTGGTCGAGGAAGCTTTCGTCATTTGAGAGCCGGTACCCTTGAAAGCCGGCGCGCATGGTGAGCAAGCCGCGCTCCACGCGGTTCACCTGCGCGATGACGCGGTCGCCGTGGTCGACCCAGTTCTTTGAATTCAGCAGGAAGAGCACCAGGGCGAGGAGCGCGAGCAGCGGCAGGACAAGCGCGAGGGAGAGCGCCGCGGCGGCCCGCCGCAGCAAGCGCCGGAAGCCGCGCTCCTCCAGCACGATGTCGTCGTCAGGCGCCGCCGATGGCATCGGGAACCATGCAGGCCGACAGCTTCGCCTGCAACTCCGGAGGGACGTGGGCGCGCACGCAGGCGATGTCGCCTTCGTAGCGGATCTCGAGGACGTGGCCGATCTTGTGGATTTCCGCCAGCAGGGCGGATTCATTCACGGGTATGCGATACGCCGCGCGCAGGCGCCAGGAACTAAGGCGGTTCTCCAATTCCTGGAGCATCTGGTCGACGCCGAAACCGGTCGTGGCGGAAACGGCGACACTGCCCGGCACGCGGCGCAGTTGCGGTTCGCCGCGATCCTGGACGAGGTCGATCTTGTTGAAGACGACGAGTGTTTGCTTGCCGTGGGCGTCGAGTTCTTCCAGGACGCTGTCGACGGCGTGCATCTGGTCGAGAAAACCCGGGTGGCTCATGTCGACGACGTGGATGAGCAGATCGGCCTCGCGGACTTCCTCCAGCGTGGCTTTGAAGGATTCGATGACGGTGTGCGGCAGTTTCTTGATGAAGCCGACGGTGTCGGTGAGGAGAACCTTTTGATTGTTTGGAAGGACGAGCTGACGGGTTGTGGGATCGAGCGTCGCGAAGAGTTTGTCGGCGGCTTCCACCTCCGCGCCGGTGAGGAGGTTCAGGAGCGTGGACTTGCCGGCGTTCGTATAGCCGACCAGGGAGACGACCGGCCAGCGGTGGCGGAGGCGGCCCGCGCGCTGGATGGAGCGGTGCTTGCGAACCTCGGACAACTCGTCGGACAAGCGCCCGATGCGCTCCTGGACGCGGCGGCGATCGACTTCCAACTGCGTTTCACCGGGGCCGCGTGTTCCGATGCCGCCGCTCTGCCGGGAAAGGTGGTTCCACATGCCCGTGAGGCGCGGCAGGAGGTATTGCAACTGCGCCAGTTCGATCTGGAGGCGGCCTTCCTTGCTGCGGGCGCGCTGGGCGAAGATGTCGAGGATTAACTGCGTCCGGTCGAGCACCTTGCGGGAGGTCATCCGTTCCAGGTTGCGGCCTTGCGCGGGGGAAAGCTCGTCGTCGAAGATGATGGAGGTGACGGAGTCCTCGCGGCATTTCGCCTCGACCTCTTCGACCTTCCCGCGCCCTATGTAATATGGAGCGGTGGGATGCCCGAGGCGTTGCGTCACGGTTCCGACGACTTCGGCGCCCGCGGAGGAGGCGAGTTCGGCCAGTTCCTCCATCGATTCGCGCAAATCCCACTTGGTGACCCCATCGCGTTCGACCCCGATGAGAAGCGCTTTCTCTCGCCGTCGCGGCTGGGTTTCAAACATCGGAAATCCGCGCGATCAAGGCTGATTCAAAATCCGGATGGCAGGAAGATAAACTGATTTCCTCAAAGCTAGACTGGCGCCTGAACCACGTCAATTGCCTTTTGGCGTAGCGGCGGGTCGCCTTCTTTATCTCCTCCATGCATGCAGCGAGAGTTATCTCTCCGTTCAGATAGCTTTTGATTTCGGCGAATCCGATGGCCTGGCGGGCGGTTCCTCCCGGCTCGGGCAGTTCCGCCACTTCCCGGACTACGCCGTTTCGGAACATCTCCTCGACTCTATCGCCGATACGTTTGTAAAGGTCGTCGCGGTCCCGTGTAAGGAAAACGCCGCGCGCCGCGCCCGCGGATTCCCAGCGCCGGCGGGCCTCCGAAAAGGGTTTTCCGGTGAGGATGCAAACCTCGACGGCGCGGATAAGGCGGCGCTTGTTTTTGAGATCGATGCGTTCGGCGCAGACAGGGTCAAGTCGCCCAAGCCGCCGCCGCAAGGCGTCCGGCTCCATTTGTTCAAGCGCGGCTCGCAGGGCGGGGTCGGCCTTTGGCAGATCATCCAGCCCGTGCGTCAGCGCGCGGATATACAGGCCGGTTCCTCCCGCGACGATCGGGAGCTTGCCCCTGCCAGCCACGTCCGCGATGGCGTTGCGCGCGGCGAGGAGGTATTGCCCCACGTCGAAATCCCGCGATAGGGGGATCGTATCGACGAGATGATGCGGAACCGTTTCCCGCATTTTCCGGGAAGGTTTGGCGCTCAGGATATCCAGGCCGCGATAAACCTGGAATGCGTCCGCGCTGATGACCTCGCCGCCGCACCGCGCCGCCGCGGCGGCGGCAAGCGCGGTCTTTCCCGCGCAGGTCGGCCCGACGATGAAAAACGGGTTCAGCGACCGCCCCGGCCCGGCTGGAACTCGGAAGACTTCGCCCCGCTTACGAGGAGCTTGCGGCCCATGAATTCCTTGTCGTGCAGTTCGACCACCGCGCGGCGCGCCTCATCGATGCTCTGCATGGTCACGAAGGCGAATCCCTTGGACTTATGGGTGTATTTGTTGCTGACGATCTCGGCGTTCTGGACGCTGCCGACTCCGTTGAAGAGGTCGAACAGATCGCTCTCCGCGGCGTCGAAGGAGAGGTTTCCGACGTAAAGCTTCGCGGAGCTTACTTCCACGATCTCCGGCTTGCGCGGGGCGCGTTGCGAAGGCTCGGAGACGTGGCCGTTCTGTCGTTGAGGCGCTTTTTTGGGTTTGAAGAAGGAGGTTATTTTCTCCCAGAGCGTTTCCTTCTCGGGAGCTCTGGGCGGGGCGGGGGGCTTGTCTGCGCCGCGCCGGGAGCTTCGTCCGCGCTGGCCGCGTCCTGGCCCGCGCCGCTGACCGCGGCCCGAGGGTTGCCGTGTTTCTTGTGATCTCATAAATAAAAATGCAGGCGTGAAAAGCGGGCAGCCAGCCCGCAACCACCTGACTACGGGAAACTTAACGCATGGATTGGCCGGGAAGCAAGAGGGTTTCCCTTCCCGGGAAAGAATGTCGGCGAGGTTTTTGCGAGCCAGGAGGAAGTCCGGCGCGAGCCGCACGGCCTGTCGAAGATGGGTTTCGGCTTCATCCAGCCTGCCCTGGCGGCCAAGGGCGTCGCCAAGGTTGTTCTCGGCTTCGGGAAGTCGGGGGTTGATCGCGAGCGCCTGCCGGAAATCGGCAATGGCGTTGTCCAGCCTGCCCTCGTTGTCCCACGCATTCCCCCGGTTAAACCACGCTTCGAAGAAGTCGGGCTTGATGCGGATGGCTTCCGTATAGTGCTCGATGGCTTTTTGCCGCATGCCGGCGCGGGAGCAGATGTTCGCGAGGTTGTAATGCGCGATGAGGCAATCGGGGTTCTTGGCCAGCGTATCCAGCCAGAGCGCGGGCTCATCCCGGTACGCGGAGGCCTGGAGAAACGTCAGCGAGCCGAAACAGAGCAGGACGGCGCACGCGATGACGCGATTCCGCGAGAGCAAGCCCGCCAAAAGGGCGAGCATCCCGATGCTCGCGAGATACTGGAAATGATCGGCGACGAAGGAATAGCGGAACGGGAAGACATCGACAAACCCGAGGGCCGGGGCGAGCGTCACTACGAAAAAGAGAATCGGCACGCGGGCGCGGCGCGATCCGAGGATGACGCCGATAGCCGCGATGGGAAAAAGATATTGCCAGGCGGCGCCGGAGTCGATGCGCCAGCGCGGGTAGATGAACATGAGATCGCGCGGCCAGATGATCTTGCCCGCGTAGAACCAGAGCGCGCGGCCGGCCAGCAAAATGCGGTCGAGGATGGAGAAGCTCCAGTCCTTGCCGCTGGCGCCCACGTAGTGTTTTTCCATCCAGGCGGTGCCGAGGCCAAACACGGCGCCGAGGATAAAGAAGGGTATCATCGGGAGGAAAGGGAATCGGCGGCGCTTCCAGGCATACAGGATGAGAATCGCGGCGGGGAAAGTGCAGGCGACCGTCTTGCTCGACAACGCCGCGACGTAGAGGAGCAGAGCCAGGAAGTAGAGCGCCGGGCGGGGAGGGGAGCGCGATTCCTCCGGCGGATCGCACCGAAAATAGCTCAGCAGGGCGCACAGGTAGAATGCCCCGGAAAGCAGGTTCTTGCGTTCCGTGATCCAGGCGACGGATTCCGCTTCCACGGGGTGGACGGCAAAGAGAGCCGCCGCGAGCCATGCGAACGGGACGGACAAACGCCGCAGCACAACCCACACAAGCGCGGCGTTGAGGAGATGGAGGAGAACATTGTCGACGTGGTAGCCGAGCGGATTGAGCCCCCACACATGATACTCCAGCCAGAAGCTGGTGTGGGTGAGGGGGTAATATTGGTGGGTTGCGCCGGGTTGGAACCAGATGCGCCATAAGCCGTCCAGAGAGCGCAGCCATTGGTTCCCGGTGACGTAATCGTCGTCATCCCAAATGAAGCCCGCCTTGAGGACGGGGATATAGGCCGCGAACGTCATCGCGGCCAGGGCTAATACTCCAGCTAAGCGCTTCGACCGCAACAGCTTTTGAATTTTTTCCCGCTTCCGCAGGGACAAGGGTCGTTGCGTCCCACCTTTGGCAATTCCCGTTTCAAGGGGAGTTCCAGTTGCGGCGACTCGCTGGTTTCCGGCTTGGCGGCGGCGGCCGGAGCGTCCGGTTTTTGCAAGTGCCGCGGCAGGTTGGCCAGGAATTGCTCGAAGGCGAGGAGATTTGACGTGCTCCGGAAGAGATTGTGCAAGACCTCGTTCTTGATGGACGCCATGAGGTCGACGAACATCTCGTAGGCTTCGGTCTTGTATTCCACGAGCGGGTCTTTTTGGCCGTAGCGCCTCAGCGAGACGCCTTCCCGCAGCGAGTCCATCGCGTAAAGGTGCTCCTGCCAGAGGCGGTCGATGGCGTTCAGGATGACGTAGCGCTCGAGGCTTCGGACGGCCAGGGCCTCTTCGTGGCTGGACTTCAGTTCGTAGGATTTCTTGACCTTCTCGACGAGGGAGGCGGAGATTTCTTCGTCCGTCATCTTTTGGAAGCCGGATTTCTCGAGGGTCAGGCCGAGAGGGAAGGTGGTGTTGATCCAATGAAGCAGGGCGGGGATGTTGCGTTCGCCTTCCTCGCCGGTCTTGAGATGCTCGCCGACCTTGGCGGGAATGGCTTCGTCGATGACCTCGAAGATCATCCTGCGGGGGTCGTCGGTGTCGATGACCTCGTTGCGATAGCCGTAGACGACTTCGCGCTGCTTGTTCATCACGTCGTCGTATTCGAGCGTGTGTTTGCGGCTGAGGTAGTTGCGCTGTTCCACCCGCTTCTGCGCGGTTTCGACGCTCTTGTTGAGCCACGGGTGCTCCAGTTCCTGGCCGTCTTCCAGGCCGAAGCGTTCCATGATCTTCGTCATCCGGTCGGAGGCGCCGAAATTGCGCATGAGGTCGTCCTCGAAGCTGACGTAAAACCGCGAGGCGCCGGGATCGCCCTGGCGCGCGCAACGGCCCCTCAACTGCCTGTCGATGCGCCGCGACTCGTGCCGCTCCGTGCCGATGACATAGAGGCCGCCCACCTCCGGAACGCCCTGGCCCAGCTTGATGTCGGTGCCGCGGCCGGCCATGTTGGTCGAGATGGTGACCGTCCCCATCTGCCCCGCGCGGGCGACGATCTCGGCCTCCTGGAGGTGGAATTTCGCGTTGAGGACGTTGTGCGGGATTTTCTCGCGCTTCAACATACGGCTCAGCACCTCGGAGGCTTCCACGCTCACCGTTCCGACGAGGACGGGCTGGCCCTTGGCGTGCGAGTTCTTTATTTCGGTGACGACGGCGTTGTATTTCTCGCGGCGCGTTTTGTAGATGAAATCGTTGTAATCCTTGCGGACGACGGGCCGGTTCGTGGGGATGACCGCCACGTCGAGCTGGTAGATGTCGTGGAATTCGTTGGCCTCGGTCTCGGCAGTGCCGGTCATGCCGCCCAGCTTATAATAGAGGCGGAAGTAGTTCTGGATGGTGATGGTCGCAAGCGTCTGGGTTTCGCGGTCGATCTGGACGCCTTCCTTGGCTTCGACCGCCTGGTGCAAGCCGTCGCTCCAGCGGCGGCCGGGCATTTTGCGGCCGGTGAATTCGTCGACGATCATGACCTTGTTTTCCTCGACGACGTACTGCACGTCCTTCTCATAAAGACAGTACGCGCGCAGGAGCTGCGAAATATTGTGGATGCGTTCGGATTGATGATCGCAATGCGCCTGGCGGTCGATCTTCGCTTTCTCCTTGGCTTCGGCGGTAAGCTTCGGATCGAGGTCGATGTCGGTGAACTCGCTTATCAAGTCCGGCAGCACGAAGGCGTCCGGCTCGTCCGGATTCAAAAACGTGCGGCCCTGTTCCGAGAGATCGGACTCGTGCTGCCGTTCGTCGATCGTGAAGAAGAGTTCCTCCTTCAATGCGAAGAGCTCGTCCTTGCGCGTGTCCTGGTAGAAGGAGAGCTCGGCCTTGTCGATGACCTTGCGCGCCTCGGGGTCTTCCATCAGGCGCAGGAGTCCTTTGTTCCGGGGCTGGCCCAGCTTCACCTTGAACAGGATGCGCCCGGCGTCCTCGGTCTTGCCCGCCTCCAGGAGTTCCTTCGCCTCCGTGGTGAGGCGGTTGCAGAGCATCGACTGTTTGCGGACGAGTTGATCCACCAGCGGCTTGAAGCGGTCGTACTGGTGCGTGGAAACGGTCGCCGGCCCGCTGATGATGAGCGGAACGCGCGCTTCGTCGATGAGGATGGAATCGACTTCATCGACGATGGCGTAGTAGTAGCCGCGCTGGACCTGCTGCTCGCGGGTGGTGGCCATGCCGTTGTCGCGCAGGTAGTCGAATCCGAACTCGCTGTTCGTCCCGTAGGTGATGTCGCAGGCGTATTGCTGCCTGCGCACCGCGGGCGACTGGTCGTGCTGGATGACGCCGCACGTCAAGCCCAGGAACCGGTAGAGTTCCCCCATCCACTCCGCGTCGCGCCGGGCGAGGTAATCATTCACCGTCACCAGATGCACGCCGCGCCCGGTGAGGGCGTTGAGGTAGAGCGGGAGGGTCGCAACGAGGGTCTTGCCTTCGCCCGTCGCCATCTCCGCGATCTTCCCTTGGTGGAGCACGATGCCGCCGATAAGCTGCACGTCGAAGTGAACCATGTTCCAGGTGATCGGCTGGTCGCACACCGTGCACACCTTGCCGCAGAGGCGCCGCGCGGCGTTCTTCACCACGGCGAAGGCTTCCGGCAATATCTCGTCTAGCGCCGCGGCCTGTTCGGCGGGGTCTTCGATCTTCGACAGCCGCTCCTTCCATTCCGCGGTTTTCGCGCGCAAGGCGCCTTCGGAGCCGGCCTGCAATTGCTGTTCGATCTCATTGATGCGCGCCACCGTGGGCCGCAGCCGCTTGATCTCGCGCTGATTCCGCGACCCGATGATCTTCTTGAGAATCCAGTTGATCATGCGTCCTCCGAAGCGATCGCCTCGATCTCCACGCGCGCTCCACGGGGCAGGGCGGAAACCTGGATGGTGGAACGCGCAGGAGGCCGTTCGGGAAAATACTTCGCGTACACCTCGTTCATGGCCGCGAAGTCCGCCAGGTCGACCAGGAACACCGTCGTCTTCACCACGTTGGAATAGGCCATGCCCGCGGCCTTCAGCACGGCGCCGAGATTTTCCAGCACCCGCGTGGTCTGGACATGAATATCCTGCCCGGCCAGTTCGCCGGTCGCCGGGTAAAGGGGAATCTGCCCCGCGCAAAAGAGCAGGCGGCCCGCCGCTATCGCCTGCGAGTACGGCCCTACGGCGCCGGGGGCGTCCCCGCTGGCAATGACCTTTTTCATGGAGAGGCGAAAGCTACCTACTGCGGGGTATGGTGTCAATGCACGGCCCTCCCCGGCGGCGGCGGAGCCCCCCGGCGAGTTGCGGTTTTTTAAAATAAATACTTGCCACCCCTCCTGTTTTTTGGCTGGGTCTATCATGCGAAACATATTGTTTTCGTGTCCCGCGTGCGGGCAGCATCTCGACGCGGAAGCCGAGTGGGGAGGCATGGAAGTCCCGTGCCCCGCCTGCGAACAGGCTATCACCATCCCCCCCGAGGCCGATCACAGCGCCCTCCACGCGATGAAATCCGAGCGGGATATGATCGCGATAGCGCTGCAACGCGCCAGGGACTCGCTCGCAGCCGCGGAACGGGAAAAGCAGTCCCTGCGGGCCGCCCTTGGCGAATCCGGCGCGGCCCTCGCGGTGGAGGAGGAGAGCTTTAAAAACCTTTTGGCAAAACACGAAAGCTTGCAGGACGAGATGGCGGGCCTGCGGCGATCCTCCGCCGAACGGGAGTCGCGACACGAGGCCGTGCGCGGCGAACTCCAGGAACTCGCGGAAGAAAGCCGGCGGCTCACGGAGCGCCTGTCCGGGCAGGAGCGGCTTGCGGCCGGAACCCGCGAAGAATTGAACGCCGCGCTCAAAAACAGCGAGACGGTCGTGGCGGACTGGGACGAGACCAAACTCCAGTTGCGCCAGGCCCTCGCGGCCCGCGACGAGGCGCAGAGAGAGCGCAACAAACTGAAGGCCGACCTCTCGGTCCGTCACGAGCTCGCGGACTTCCTCGCGTTGCGGGAAAAAGCCGCCGAGATGGAAATCGCGCTGAACGGAGTGCGGGAAAAATTCGGGCGCGTCCTCGTGGAACTCCGCACCGCGCGGGGGGAAATCCACCGGTTGAACGATGAGAGGGTGCGGCTGAAACTGGAACTCGCCGCGTCCCGGGACGCGATGGCGGGCTCCAAACTGGAACGGGACAACGCCGTCCTGCGGAGCCTCGTCAAGCGCCTCAACGAGGAACTGAACCAATACCGGCCCCTCTCCCGGCGCGCCGCGACGAAACTCGCCGCCAGGCTGCGGGCCGCGCGCGGCGAAAAGGGAATTTTTCCCTTGTCTTGGCTCAGGCGCCTGGCTATCTCTCCCGCTGAACCAATAAAACACCCATGAATCTTTTCTCCCGCTCCTTGCTCGCCCTCCTTGTCGCCGGACTTCCCCTGCTCGCGCACGCGGACGATTACAGCTTCGAGTTCAAGACTGAAAAAAAGAAGACGGAGGGACACCGCTCCACGTCGGTCTCCGAAACGGTATCGAAAGAAAAGTGGTGTTACGCCGTGACAATCGAAAACCACTCCTTCAAGGACATCGCCGACATCCAGGTCAAATACATCGTCTACTTAAAACAGCAACCGCAAGGCGGCAGGGTAGCCGTGGAAAAACACAACGCCGGCGCCACAACCATCGCGACGCTGCAAAATAACGGAAGTTTCGCTTTCACGACGAACCCCATCGACCTCACGAGAACCGAACTGGAGAACGGCTATTACTGGGCAAATGGCGCCGATTCGCGTTCCTGGGCCAACCTCAACGGAATATGGATCCGGCTATATAAGGACGGGAAGATGATCGGCGAGTATGCGGATCCTTCCCGTCTCTCCCGCGGGAAGTGGGGGAACTAAAGCGTGTCATACACGTTTGCCCGTTCTGCCAGGTTGCCTAAGTTGTAGAGGCGGCTGTATCAGCCGCCCAAGACTTGGAACAATTTGGCGCTTTGGCAACGACGCCGCTCAGGGCAAATTCCTTAGCAGGAATTCCTTCGCCAGGGCGCGGTACGCGTTCGCCCCGACGCCGTGTGGGTCGTACTCGATGATCGGCTTGCCGAAGCTCGGAGCCTCGCCCAGCCTGACCGTACGCGGGATTGCGGATTCATAGACAGTCGCTCCGAAGTGTTTGCGCACTTCCTGCATCACCTGCTGGCTCAGGTTCGTGCGGGAATCGAACATCGTCATCACGATGCCCCCCAAGGCCAGCGCGGGATTTATGCCGCTCTCCTGAATCTTGCCGACGATGTTCACAATCTTCGACAGCCCTTCGAGCGCGAAATATTCGCACTGGATCGGAACCAGCAATTCATCCGCCGCCGCCAGCGCGTTCGTCATGAGGATCCCGAGCGAAGGCGGGCAGTCGATCAGGACAAAGTCGAAAGGGGCGTCCGACGCCAGCGGCGCCAGAGCCATGCGCAGGCGCGCAAGGTGGTCCTCCAGACGCGCCACTTCGATCTCCGCGCCCGCCAGGTCGATATCCGCCGGCACGATGAAAAGCCGCTCAAAACGGGTGGGGAGAACCTTGTCGGCCAGCAATTCCTCGCCCAGCAGCGGGCCGTAGAGGCTCATCCCTTCCGCGACCTCCAGGCCGAGCGCGCTCGTCGCATTCGCCTGCGGGTCGAGATCAATCAAGAGCACGGCGCGGCCTTCGGCGGCAAGACAGCTTCCCAGGTTGACGGACGTGGTCGTCTTCCCAACCCCGCCTTTTTGATTCGCGACCGCAATCGTCTTCACTCGGCGCGAGATTTCCGTAATCCGGCGTGGAAAGCGAATAAAAACAGGCGGGTTGCCAACGCCCCCAGCTCGGGGAAGGATACCCGGCACGGTGACACCAGAACTCTCCGAGAAGTTGCTGGCCGAAGCAGGCGGCTGGCAGGCGATGAAACAGGCGCGCGCGCTCCATGATACGGGGCGCGTCATCAGTTCCAACTACACCGCGCCCATCCTGCGCGGCCTGGTGCGGGACGGCGGCGTCGAATACCGGGCGGGATTGAAACTCGGGTCGAACGTCGAAAATCTTTGCGGCTGCCGCGCATCGAGGGAGTGGGGGATGATATGCGCCCACTCGCTCGCCGCCGGCCTCGCCGCATTGCGCGTGAAAACGCCGCCCCCGGCGCCTGCCGCCGCCCCGGCTCCCGCGCCGGCGATTCCTCCTTTCTTTTCCGCCGATGGACAGGGCGAGGCCGCAAGCATTCACGTCATCCTTCCGTTGAACATCAAGTCCGCCTGGGAGAAGGACCAACTCACTGTAGGCATCGAGGCTGAATCGGGAAATCGGCGCGTCCTCATCCAGGCCCTCGACCCGAAGAAAACCTACCGCTGCGGCTCGGAAGACCTGCCGCTCCTCGCAACCGCGCGCCGCTTTGGAAACGGCCGCCTCGCGGGGATGCTCGTCCTGAACCGGGCGGGCTTCCTGGAATTGCTGCGCGCCTTGCCCGGCCATCCCCGCGTGACGCAAGGGAAGAGCGCCGCGGTAAACATCGCCTCGGCTCCGCTCAAGCCGCGATTGCTCGTTGAAACCGGCAGCGCCTTCCGGCTGCGCGTTGAATTGACGGGCGAACTCTTCGTCGCGGGATCAAACCGGTGGCTCTTTCAAAACGGCCGCTTCCAGGAAATCGCACCCGGGCTGCCGGCCGCCTACGACGAGCTTCTTCACAAGGAAATCGTCCTCTCTCCGGAAGAAGGCGCCGCCTTCGCCGCAAGGGAACTGCCCGCGCTGCGGCAGTATTTCGAAGTACGGCAGGAAGGCGCTGAAATCTCCTTCGTCCCGGCCAGCCCCGGGTTTTCCCTCACATTGGAAGGCTCGCTGAACCATCTCTCCGCGCGCCTGCAATTCCTCTACACACGGCGCGTCATTACCGCGGGCTTGGGCGACGCCTCCGAGCAATTCTCAACGCCCGACCCGGCGAACCCAGCCCGCTACCTGACCCGGAACACCGGCGCCGAAGCCCAGGCCATCGCGCGGCTTACCCGCTGGGGATTCACTGGACCGGATACGACCGGCCATTACGCCTCGACGGGCGAACGCCGGATCCTCGAATTCCTCGCGCGCGAACTGCCACACTTGCAGCGCGAATGGAAGGTCGCGTTCGGCTCCCGGTTCCAGCACATCCGGGGACAGATCGAAACCATCAAGCCGCGAATCGAGTTCTCCTCCTCGGGAGAAAATTGGTTCGACATGAACGTAAGCCTCGCCGCTCCCGGCGGAGAGCGTTTCTCAAACGCCGAGATACAGCGGCTCCTCGCGAGCGGCCAGAGTCACGTCCGCCTCAAGAACGGGCGGCTCGCCGTCTTCGACGCGGGCATGCTGGATGAATTGCAAAACGTCCTCGTGGACTGCGCGCCCTCGCAACGCCAGCCGGGCCTCTACCGCATGGACCGCATGCACGCCGGATACATCGGCGCCATCCTCTCCGACCAATCCGGGGTTTCAACAAGCGGCGCGCTTCCGTGGACTGCCGGAACCTCCTCGGCGGAAAAGATGACGCCGATCCCCCTCGGCTCGCTGGAAGACATCCTTCGCCCCTATCAAAAACAGGGCGTCTATTGGATGACCTTCCTCGCCGCAAACGGATTCGGCGGCATCCTGGCCGATGAGATGGGCCTGGGGAAAACCATCCAGGCGCTCGCCTTTCTCCGCGCCGCGGGCGGCGTGTCCCTGATCGTCTGCCCCTCCTCCCTCATCCACAACTGGAAGAGGGAAGCCGGGCGGTTCTGCCCCGAACTGCCGATCCTCCTCCTGGAAGGCCCCGAGCGGCACGACCGCTTCGCCAAAGCAAGCGAGGCGCGCCTTCTCATAACCAGCTACCCCTTGTTGCGGCGCGATATCGACCGTTACCGGGGAATGGAATTCTCAACCGTCATCCTCGACGAAGCCCAGCACATCAAAAACCCCGATACCCAGAACGCCCAGGGCGCCGCCGCCCTGAAAGCCGCGCACCGCTTCGTCCTCACCGGAACCCCGATGGAAAACTCCGTGCGCGACCTCTGGTCTCTCATGCACTTCGTCATGCCCGGCTACCTTGGCTCCCGGGACGACTTCCGCGACCGCTACGAACGGCCCGTCCAGGACGACACCGGGGCCGTGCGCGCCCGCCTGGCAAAGCGTCTGCGGCCATTCATGCTTCGGCGGCTCAAACGCGAAGTTGCAACTGATTTGCCGGATAAAATAGAGCAAGTAGCTTATTGCGAACTATCTTCCGAGCAATCAAGCGTCTATCAAGACCTCCTCGCCGCAAGCCGCACCCAAATCGACGCCGCCGTCTCCGCAAAAAGCCCCGGCGCATCCCGCATGCTGATCCTGACCGCCCTTTTGCGCCTGCGACAAGCCTGCTGCGATCTCCGATTGCTAAAACTCGACGGCGTCAACCCCGCACAATGCTCCGCCAAGCTCGACCTCCTGGACGAACTCCTGGAAGAAGCCATCGACGGCGGCCACCGGGTGCTCATCTACAGCCAGTTCGTCACCATGCTCGGGCTGATCCGGCAACGCCTGGAGGAAGCAGAAACGCCCATCTGCTACCTGGACGGCTCCACAAACGACCGCGCCGGCGTCGTGGATCGTTTTCAAAACGACGCGGCAATCCCCATATTCCTCATCAGCTTGAAAGCTGGCGGCGTAGGCCTAAACCTCACGGCGGCAGACACCATCATTCATTTCGACCCGTGGTGGAACCCGGCCGTTGAAGCCCAGGCAACCGACCGCGCGCACCGCATCGGCCAGAAAAACATCGTCACATCGTACAAACTCATCGCGCGGGGCACCGTCGAGGAAAAGATCCTCAACCTGCAGCGAAAGAAGCGTGAAATCATCGACGCCACCGTGGAAAGCGAAGAACCGATGATGACAGCCCTCACGATGGACGAAATCCAAAGCCTCCTGTCCTAGGCCAGGGGAAGTTCACAAGTTGTTCACAACCACATAATCCCTTCGCCTCCATGTGCATATCAATAACATCATACAATATAT
>JAJPII010000018.1 GCA_021324825.1 Spartobacteria bacterium
GTCGGGGCGGTACCTGGCCTCGCTGACGCCAGCGCAAGAATTATCGGTATTCCTGGCAAGCCGAGGGGGAGCGCTACTTTATCATCACATGTTCACGGACGCTTTGGTATCTCTCGCCGATGCAATTTCCCTTTGGCCGCAGGGCCCCAACTACCACCCATACCTCGCGTATGCCGCACGCCAAATAGCACCGGAGGAAATCGGACTGACATCGTTCCAAACGGACCCTGCATTTTTACACGATCCGCGCCGGATGGACTCAAGAGAGGAACTAGAAATGCTTAACCGTATCAATCAGCTTAGTGGGAGATAATATGCGATATAAACACGGAATTCTTCTCTTTGTCACAGTCCTGATGCTTACAAGCTTGCGGCACGCCTCGGCTGTCTATGATCCTACCGAGGGTCGGTGGCTGAGCCGCGATCCCATCGGAGAACGGGGTGGAATCAATCTTTACGGATATGTGGGGAATGGGCCGGTCAACTACTATGACCCGTCTGGATTATTTGGCGAAGGTCCGGCGGCGGGCGTAGTAACTCGTGTGTTGGGCGGGGCGGCGGTTGGTGCCGGGGCTGGCTCGCTTGGCTTGGGGGTTGGAGCCGGGCCTGGTGCGATCATAGGCGCCATCGCGGGACTTCTGCTTTCTCCAGATACAGCCAATGCACCAACGGTAGATTCACAAATGCCTCCTCCAGGGAAGCCGCCGGGCCCACCCACAACTGGATCAGCGTGCCCGAATCCTCCTAACGGTGATAATGAAGGGAATGCGCGGGGTAGGGAAGCGCATAAATGGTGGCAACCCCCTGAGGGCTATAAAACCGGGTTTCAATTTGATAACGGGCTTAAACCCGACGCTATTAATTTTGACACTCAAGACATTCTAGAACTCAAAGCTAATTCTCCCACTGAAATAGCTCGTGGGCATGTGCAGTTGCAAAACTACATTAATGCTGCTCAAGATCAATTCGGAGGTACTTGGACAGGAAGCGTAGTGACTTACTAAATGGATATTCCAGTCAAAGAAATTGTAAGCGATGAGATGAGGTTGCTTGGATTCCAGAAAAAGAATCTTAGCTGGTATAAGTCCTACGAGGAAGTAATCCATGTCGTTGAATTGAGAAAGTCTAGATGGGGTCAATTCTATCAAATTGTTCTCGCAGTTTGGGTGAGAGAACTTGGTTCAAAGGAACGCCCAAAATGTCAAGAGTGTCATTTACAAGCATTTCTGGATTGCGTTCATGGAAATCCTGACAAGATTGACGCAGCCTTGAATGAAGAGGACTATTGGAAAATGGATGCTGAGCAGCGAAGAGATATTATCAAATTGGCGCTCTGCAACGCCGAATTCGCGTTTTTTAAGCAACTTACCTCGTTTGATAAAGTGAAACGCTTTATTAAAAATAGACCGATTAAAAATTTAGCTGTAGTCAAGTCTCTTTCCGAGCGGTGTGCATTTTGAACACAGGCTATGAATTGCGACAGGAAGTGCGCAATTGCAAGTTCTTCCCGGTCAAAGGGTATCAGAGTGCACCAAGGGAACGCTAAATTTGTGGGTTGACATTGCGCAAACCAATGTCATGTTTGCGCCTTGGCAACCGAGTTCCCATTTGTTTCAATACCTGAAGACCTCTATCCGATTGTCGGCAAACCCGATCCCGGCACGCGGGCGTATCGCCGGGATGGTTCGCAAGAAGAGGCCGCGTCCTGGTTTGAACTTCTGACAGAAATAATCGGCCCTTCCGTCTCTCCCGGAGGCGTGGGAATGTACTGTCCTGCCTCGCGAGCGGCGGTTTATAAGCGGATCAAAGAGGGCCGGTTGTCCATTTTCCTATTTCACGTCACGTGCCGTAAGACGACGTTGTTCGGAAAGAACAAGATTCTACGGGAGCAACCCTATGGATACGTGCCGGTCAGCGAGGCGCGTTCTTGGCGCAAGGAATTGGAGGATCGAGCCGTGGAACAAGGGTTGATCACGATAAAAGCGCTGGAGGGTTCAAAGCCCGATTGGGAGGGGGAGTTTTTACGGTGGAAAAATAAGAGGGAACGGGCAGGACCTTTTAACGGGGAGGACGCGGTTACGGTTGGCGAACTGGCCACGGCGCTTTTTAAATTGGTTGTTCTCAGGCGGAACGTTGTGGAAATGAAACCGAGAAAGAAGCGAGGAAAGGGAGAATCGAAATGAAAGCCAGCCAGGAGGAAAACGCGGAGGATGATCCCCTGATCAGTTTGGAAAAGGCTGCGGAGAGGCTCGGTGGAATTTCTGTCAAGTCTGTTCGACGATTGATTGCCTCGGGCGAATTGCCTCCAACGGTGAGGGTTCTGAGTCGGGCAAAACTCTTTCGTTCGGACGTAATTGCGTTCGGCGAAAGGCTCAAGGCGAAGAGAAAAAACGGAGGAATGAAAAATGATTAAGCATGTTTACAAACCAAGCAAGAGGGAAGGCGGCAAGCGGATATTTGACCGCTTGTATCGCGGTCGTTTTCGGCTCGATGGGGATAAGAAGATCACCGAGATTCCGCTTCGCACGGATGACAAACAGATTGCGGAGCAGCGTTTAAACAAGGTTGTTCTCGAATTGCAGCGCGAGCATGACGGGCTAATCGCTCCAAAACAGGAAAGAGAAGCCGCGCAGAAAATGCTCGCGGAGCATGTCGAGGATTTCATTCTCACCCGCCAGTCGGTCGGCTGTGATGGGAAGTATGTGAAGGAACTTCGGCAGAAGCTCTTGAAGCTCATCGATGAATGCGCCTGGCGGCGTCCCAAAGACGCTACGGCACAAAGCTTTGAGGTCTGGCGGGCGCGTCAGTCAAAATCGTCTAAGACCCTGAACGAATACCAAATCGCGATTTGCGGGCTGTTTAAATGGCTTGAACCACGGCTCGGCGCGAATCCCTTGCGATTCGTCCAGCGGGCGCAAACGAACGGCCAGAAGCATCGGGAGCGGTGTGCCCTGACAGTGGACGAATTACGTTGCCTAGTGGCCGCAGCTGGCCCCCGTGGGATCGTCTATCATACGGCCGCGTTCACCGGCATCCGCCGCGGCGAACTTGCAAAGTTGGAATGGCGGGATGTTAACGCTGACGGAGAAAATCCGTTCATTGAAGTTCGGGCGTCGATCTCGAAGAATCACAAGCAAGCGAGGCAACCGCTGCCCCATGACCTTGCGAAAGCTCTCACGCAATACCGGCCAGTTGGAGCTCTCCCGGCAGACCTTGTTTTCCCCCGATTGATTCCGCGAATGATTCGCTTTCGCGACGACTTGAAGGCGGCGGGAATCGACTACGTGAACGGCAAAGGCGAGTTCGCGGATTTTCACGCCCTGAGAAAGACATACGGAACCATGCTCACGCTCCTGGGCATCCCTGAGCGCGTGATAATGGAACTGATGCGCCACAGCGATATGAAGCTGACGGCGAAAACCTACACGGACGCCGGACATCTTCCGGTTGCTCACGCAGTTTTCAAACTTCCTTCGCTCACGGAGACGGAGAAAACAGCCCCACAAATAGCCCACAAAGTTTAGTCCCAAGCGGTCTCTTGTTGTCCACGCCTGTCCCTCAATTGCGGATTCTTAAAAACGCTGGAAACGGCTTCAATACTGGCTTCACGGGCGATTTGTCCGCCGCTGTCCCTGCCAGTCCAGAAAACGACGAAAGCCAAGAATCATGCGCGATGCAGGGTTCGAACCTGCGACTTCTTGCGTGTGAAGCAAGCGCTCTACCACTGAGCTAATCGCGCGCGACGGGGCGTTCAACCGGCAGAGATTACGCGCTTTTGAAACGGGGCGCCAAGAAAAAGCGCCTCTTTTCCCCCATCGCGGCGACGCTCCCTTTCACATCGGGAGGGGTCTCGTATCCTGCATTTTTGTACGCTCTTGGCCTAGCTTAGCTAATAAAACCTGGAATCGCGTGGCGTTTTGGCGTTGCTTCCTGCTCTCAGGCGGCTGGCACAGCCGCCTCTACAACGACAACGACGACAATGCTTGCTCCTCAGGGAGCGTGGGGGGAAGCTGTATGATAACGGCTCCAGCTATTGCATCGAGTGGAGCCCGATCGTGTTTCCCTCGGTGTCATGGACGAGGGCGATGAAACCGTAGGGGCCGATGGATGTTTTTTCCTTCTGCATTTTCCCGCCGTTCTGAACCGCGCGCGAGGCTTCCACCGCGCAGTCGGCACAGGAAAAGTAGATGAGGATTCCCCCACCCCCGGAGTCCTTGTCTTTCATTTTTACAAGCGTGCCGGCGCATCCAGGATTATCGGGCTGCATGGGGAACGCCCACATCTCAAGGTCGGGACTTTCCAAGCGGTTGAGTGTCACCCGAAGTGTATTCTGATAGAAGGTTTTGGCTCGCTCCATGTCTTGGACATAGATTTCAAACCAGCCTACGGGATTGCGATTTGTACTCATTAGGTGTTTTTGGATTAATGCCGGCTCTGAAAATGCAAAGGGAGCGCTCCGAGCCGCATGGCCCGGCGTGCTCCCTGCGTTAAGCGTGAAATGAGGGCTTTTTTACAGTTTCTCGATCAGCGCGCGGATGTTTTCTTTCGTTTCGCCGAGGCGCTTTTGCAGGCGGCCCAGCAATTCGTCGTCTTTTCCTTCGGAAAAGGCGAGGTCGTCATCTGTTAGTTGACCGAATCTCTGTTTTAGTTTGCCTTTGGTTTCGTTCCAGCTTCCTTTGAAGTGTAGCTTTGTCATACACCAGAGGAATCGCGGGCGGAGTGGCGTTTGGACGTCCCAGGGGCCCGGATTTCCTTACCCGCCGGCTATGGCGGGGACGATGGAGATTTCATCGCCGTCTTTTACCGCGGTGGCTTGTTCCTGGAGGAAGCGGATGTCTTCGTCATTGACGAAGATGTTGACGAAGCGGCGGATGTTCCCCTGTTCATCGCAGATGCGTTCTTTCAAGCCGGGATGGCTTTTTTCCAGGTCGTCGAGGATTTCGCCGATGTTGGCGCCGCCGGCGGTGACGGTGTCGCGTTCGGCGGTGAGTTTGCGCAGCGGGGTGGGGATTCGGACGGTGTTTGGCATAGGGTTTAGGAGAGGTGGGGCTGGGGTTCCTGGGAGGCGAGCAGGGCGTCGAATTCCCGCAGGCTGGGGTTGATGAGGCGCGGTTCGCCGCAATGGCCGGCGATGGCTTCCTGGGTCTTGAGGCCGTGGCCGGTGATGCAGAGGACGACGCTTTCGCCGGCGGGGATGGCGCCGCTCCGGATGAGTTTTTGGGCGCAGGCTACGGTGACGCCTCCGGCGGTTTCGGCGAAGATGCCTTCGGTCTCGGCCAGGAGCCGGATGCCGGCGATGACTTCTTCATCGGTGCAATCCTCGGCGGCGCCGCCGGTTTCGCGCATGGAGTGGATGGCGTAGTAGCCGTCGGCGGGGGTGCCGATGGCGAGGGATTTGACGATGGTGTCGGGTTTGGGGACGGGTTTTACGATGTCGGAGCCTTTCTTCATGGCGGCGGATATGGGGGAGCAGCCGAGGGCCTGGGCGCCGTGGATGGAGAAGGCGGTTTCCTCCACAAGGCCGATGGCGGCGAATTCCTTGTAAGCCTTGTGGATTTTGGTGAGGAGGGAGCCGCTGGCCATGCAGACGATGGTGTGCCGCGGGATGCGCCAGCCGAGTTGTTCGAGGATTTCGAAGCCCATGGTCTTGGAGCCTTCGGCGTAGTAGGGGCGGAGGTTGACGTTGACGAAGCCCCAGCCGTATTTGCCGGCGATCTCGGAGCAGAGGCGGTTTACCTGGTCGTACGCGCCGTGGATGCCGATGACTTGCGCGCCGTAGACGAGGGAGCCGATGACTTTGCCGCGTTCGAGGTCGGCGGGGATGAGGACGCAGGCTTTGAGGCCGGCGCTGGCGGCGTTGGCGGCGACGGAGTTTGCCAGGTTGCCTGTGGAGGCGCAGGCGACGGTCTCGAACCCGAGTTCCCGCGCCCGGCTCAAGGCGACGGAGACGACGCGATCCTTGAAGGAGAGCGTGGGGTAGTTGACGGTGTCGTTCTTTACGTAAAGCTCGCGGACGCCCAGCGCGCGGGCGAGGCGCGGGGCTTTGACGAGCGGGGTGAAGCCTGTCTGGCGGCCGACGGTCGGTTCGCCGTCGATGGGGAGCAGTTCCCGGTAACGCCACATGGAGTCGGGACGGGAGGCGATGATTTCCCGGGTGAGGAGGGGGCGGATGGCGTCGTAGTCGTAGGCGGCTTCCAGCGGGCCGAAGTCAAACTCGCAGATGTGGATGGCGAGTTTTTCGTAGGACCGCCCGCATTCGCGGCATTTGAGATGGGTGAAACAGGGATTTTTGTCCATAAACCGTATGTCATGGCCCTGATCGAGAGAACCCAGGAGCGAAGCGCGAGGACCCGAAAGCCCGCGACACACTTGCCCTCTCATCTTCGCCGAAACAAAATTTCCGGCGCTGGATTTGGCACCTGGTCCCCCGGATTTCTCCGGGGCGGTTGCCGTGGCGTCAAAGGGCCAGTCCCTCAGCCACTCTCGATAAGAGTCGCGACCAGAATAACAGGCGGCGAGGGATTGTCAACTGGTTTGTGCGTCAAACACGGACGAGGGTGGGCGCCTTTGGTGGAGGAGCGGCTGCGCTCCGAAATGCTTCCTCGGCGACTCCAGTTTGAATGATAACCAGCAGGGGAAATTCAGATCGAATCTCAGAAAAGAGGGACTGGCTTTATGCGTTGAGTGTCTTGTGGACGGTGAAGAGGAGCTGGTCGGCGGAATACGGTTTGTCCAGGAACCAGGAGACGCCCATCTCTTCCAGCATGACTTTCTTGATGTCCTGGCTCTGGCCGCTGGAGGCGATGATTTTCACCATCGGATCGACTTTTTTCAAGGCGCGCACGAGGGCGACGCCGTCCATGAGGTCCATCTCGATATCCGTGAGGACGGCCTGGATTTCCGACCGCCTTTGGAAATAGAGCGCGAGGGCGTCGGTGCCGTCTTCCGCGGTGTAGGCGCGGTACCCGTGGGCTTCCAGGGTTTTGATGGCGGCGTTGCGGATGGACGGCTCGTCATCGACCACGAGGATGAGTTCGCCGTTGCCCATGGGCGTGGCGAGGGTTTCCTGCTTGACCGCTTCGCCGCCTTTCTCGGAGGCGGGGAGGAAGACGCGGAAGGCGGTGCCGACGCCGACTTCGCTGTCGACGGTGACGAAGCCGCCGTGGCTTTTGACGATGCCCATGGCGGTGGAGAGGCCGAGGCCGGTGCCTTTGCCGGGTTCCTTGGTGGTGAAGAACGGGTCGAATATCTTTTCCAGCACGTGGCGCGGTATGCCTTCGCCGCTGTCGTTGACCTTCATGACGACGTAGCGGCCCACGCGCGCGTCGGGGTGGGCGCCGGCGGCCTGTTCGTCCACGAGGACGGTTTCGGCGCCGATGGTGAGGCAGCCGCCCTGCGGCATGGCGTCGCGCGCGTTGACGCAGAGATTCAGGAGCACCTGGTGCAGCTGCGTTATGTCGCCGGAGACGGTGGCGACGTCCTTGGCGATCTGCATCCGTATGCCGATGTTCTTCGGGAAGGTCTGGCTCATCATCTTGACCAGCTCGCTGATGAGATGTTTGGGCTGGAGCAGGATTCTGTCGCCTTCCGCGCCCCGGGCGAAGGTGAGGACTTGCTTGACGATGTCCGCGCCGCGCTCGGCGCTGACTTCGATGGTGCCCAGCAGGGTCATGCTCTCCTCGTCGGCCAGGCTGCGCCGCAGAAGGCCGACGGACATGAGGATGGGCGCCAGGATGTTATTCAAGTCGTGCGCGATGCCGGAGGCGAGGGTGCCGATGCTTTCCAGCCGCTGGGAACGGAGGAACTGGCCTTCGAGCTTCTTTTTTTCCGTGATGTCCGTGTTGATGACGAGGATGGATTTCGGCTCGCCGTCGTCCCCGCGGACGAGCGTCCACCGGCTGCTGACGGCCACTTCCTTGCCGTTGCAGATGGTGTGCCGGGTCTCGCCCTTCCATTCGCCGGAGATGAGGAGTTCCTTTTTTGCGATTTCGAAGAGGCCGGCCTCCTGCTTCACGAGATCGCTCAGTTTGCGGTCCAGGGCGTCGTTGGAAAGCATGGAGTAGAGCGCTTCGGCGCCTTTGTTCCAGAAGGTGACCCTGTCGTCGAGGTCGATGACGATGATGGCGTCGTGCGCCAGGTTCAGGAGGCTCGCCTGTTCGCGGACCTGCTTTTCGGCGCGCTTGCGTTCGGTGATGTCGTGCGCCAGGACCAGCACGGCGGTTCTGCCGTCGAATGGGATGCGGTTCCAGGTTATTTCCACGTCGATGACGGTGGCGTCCTTCCTGCGGTGTTTCCAGACGGCGGTCTGGTTGATTTCCGTCTGGCCGAGGCCTCTTTCCCAGTCCAGCGCCATGGTTGCGACATCCGCCGAGGCGCAGAGCTGCCTGGTGGTCATGCGGGCGAAGTCCTCCCTGGTGTAGCCGTAGTGGCGGATGGCGGCGGCGTTCACCGCCAGGAAGCGGAGGGTGTTGGCGTCGTAAACCCACATTGGCAGCGGATTGCTGTCGAACATGGGGCCGAAGGTTGTTTCGCCCGGCAGGCTGGGATCGATGAGGGTTTCTGGAAGAGCCATTGGCAGTACTGACAAAGAGGCAACAAGTGTGCCATGGAACCGAAAATCCTCATGCAGTCCCTACCGCGCCGGACTCGAGGCCGGATTGACAAGCCCGGCCCCCGTATCGGAAGGTAACGTCCCCATGTTACAGGAGATTGCCAGCGAGCGCGTTGCTTCCGATCTCCCGGCCAGCGTCCTCTACAGCATCTCCGCGCGGATCGGCGGCAGCGGGCTGGATACGGATTGCTTCGAGTCGTTGCGCGGTTTGTACAAGGCGAACATTCTCGGAAGGGCCGTCGCGTTCGACAATCGCCAGGCTGAAATACCCGCGTCCCATATAAAAAGCCTGCGTGGGCACCCGATGCGGCTGCCGCTTTCCGTGTTGCGGAGGAAGTATTTCTACGGCGCGAAAAAGCACTTTTTGGACAGGGTTGTCAGCAGGGAGCTTGCGACGGGCGGATACGATCTCTTCCACGCCTGGTCGGGCGAATGCGTCCGCGCCTTGCGCGAAGCGAGGCGACGCGGAATACCCTCCGTGGTGGAAATCCCCACCTGGCACCGGAACAAGGGGAAGCAAAAGCCCGCGCGGACGAAAAGCGAGGTGGAGCGCGACGAGGAGGAGCGCATCACGCGCCGGTGGCTGAACTCCCTGCTGGTGACCCGTCAGCAGACCCTGGAGGAATACGAACTGGCGGACTTGCTCCTGGTCCTTTCGCAAAAAGCGAAGGAAACCTTCCTGGCCGCGGGGGTTCCCGAGAGCAAGCTGTACGATTTGCCGCGCGGGGTGGATCCCGTGCGTTTCGCCCCGGGGACGCCGCCGGATATATTCCGGGCCGTCTTCGTGGGCGCGCTGATTAAGAGAAAGGGCGTCCACACTCTCCTGGAAGTATGGAACCGGCTGAAGCTGAAGGACGCGGAGCTTGTCCTGGTCGGCGCGGTGCATGAGGAGATAAAGCCGTATCTGAAGGAATTCGGGCAAGAGAACGTCCGGCTGGCGGGCTTCACGATGGAGACGCAGGATCATTACCGCCAGGCGAGCGCGCATATATTTCCCTCCACCTGCGAGGGGAGCGCCAAGGTTACTTACGAAGCGGCTTCCTGCGGCCTGCCGCAGATCACCACGCGCGAATCCGGCGATGTCGTCGTTGACGGTTTGAACGGCCTTGTCGTTCCTTGCGGCGACGGGGACGCCCTCGCGGCGGCGATCGAGCGCTTGTATAAAGACGCCGGTCTGCGCGAGGCGATGGGCGCGGCGGCGCGCAAGCGGATACTGGAGAATTTCACCTGGGATCACTTCCGCGCGAGGCTGCTCGACGCGTACCGGACAGTCTGGAAACGCCGCGGCTAGTCTAACAGAGATTCGCCGGTTGGCCGGTGGCCGCAAGCACCGCGAGCCAGAGGTCTTCCCGCGGGTTCACCTTGCGCCGGCCGTGGGTGATGAGTTCCAGCGGCAGATGAACGAATGCTCCGTGCCAGCAGCCGACCAGCATGCCGGTCTTGCCGGCCATGGCGGCGTGGACGGAAAGCTGGGCCAGGTGCGAGCAATAGACGTTGTCATGCGCGGAGGCGGGCACGCTGCGGATGGTGTAGCTCGGGTCGATGTATTTGAGGTTCAGGTCGATCTTGCGGGATGCGCAAAAATCGGCGATGCGCTGTTTCAAGAATAGCCCGATGTCGCCGAATCGTTTGTTGCCGGAAGCGTCCGCTCCTTCCCCCCGGCTGGGCTGGCTGGCCAGCAAGTCCTGACCCGCGCCTTCGGAGACGACGATGACGGCGTTCTTGTGTTTCTCCAGGCGATAGCGCAACGCTTCCAGCAGGCCGCGGGCGCCTTCCAGTTGAAACGGAACTTCCGGGATGAGGACGAAGTTGACCGCGCCGCCCGCCAGCGCCGTGAAACACGCGATGAAGCCGGAGTCGCGCCCCATCAATTTCACGAGGCCGACGCCATTCGGGGAACCCACCGCCTCGATGCGGGCGCACTCGACGCTTTTCACCGCCTCGGCGAAAGCGGTCTCGAAACCGAAGGTTTTGTCGAGAAACATGATGTCGTTGTCGATGGTCTTGGGGATGCCTACGACGCTTATGCGCCGGCCGCGCCGTTCGATCTCGCCGCACAGTTCCATCGCCCCCCGCAGCGTGCCGTCGCCGCCGATGACGAACAGGAGATTGACCTTCATCTCCTCCAGGGTGTCGACCATCTCCGCCGCGCTCTGCGGCCCGCGCGACGTGCCCAGGATCGTGCCGCCGGACAGATGGATATTCGCGACCTTGTCAGGGCGCAGGGGCATCGGCGCGTGGCCGTAGCGGTGGATGAGGCCCCTGTAGCCGTAACGAAAGCCGTAGGTGGTCTGCACGCCGTACCGGTAGTAAAGCTCCACCACGATGCCGCGGATGACGTCGTTCAGCCCCGGACAAAGCCCTCCGCACGTGACGATGCCGGCGTTCACGCGCGAGGGATCGAAGAAAATCCGTTCCCGCGGCCCGGCGGATTCGAAGCTCACGGGCTGTTCGCCTTTTGCAAAGGCCCGCGCGGTCTCCGCGAACGAGTGGTCGAACAGGACGCGATCCTCATCGTCCTTGAACTGGATGTGCGGCCCCAGCCGCTGCAACGGCGACCTGATTTCGCATTTCCCTATTGACTGAATCGTAGTCTGCATAAGCTTTCCCTGGCTCTGCGCGCGGCAAATTAAACGGCATCCGGCGCCTCGAAGGCAAGCCCGCATTGGAGGCGACGCTTTTGATTGAGGAAAGCTCTTCGCCTTTCTATCGTTCCCGAGAGATGAACGTAAACGGCACGCACTTCCGCACGATCTGGTTGCAAGACCCCGACCGCGTCCGGATCATTGACCAGACGCGCCTGCCTCACCGGTTCGTGATCGAAGACTTGCGCACGGCGGAGGAAGCGGCTGTCGCGATCAAGGAGATGCATGTTCGCGGCGCGGGGCTTATCGGCGCGACGGCGGGTTACGGCATGTACCTGGCGGCGCTCCATGCGCCGCGGGAGCGGTTCGACGAAGCGCTGGCCGAGGCGGGCGCGCGGCTCAAGGCGACGCGCCCGACAGCCGTGAATCTCGAATGGGCGGTGAACCGGCAGCTCGGCGCGGTTTCACAAGCCGGAGACGTCGACGGGAAAATCGCCGCCGCGCTGGCGACCGCGAATGCCATAGCCGACGAGGACGCGGAGCACTGCCGCGCCATCGGACGCCACGGGGTCGCGCTCATTGAGGAAATTCGAAACCGGAAGAAGTCCGGCCCGGTCAACGTGCTGACCCACTGCAACGCGGGCTGGCTGGCTTTCGTGGATTACGGCTCGGCTACGGCGCCCGTTTACGCGGCTTTCGACAGCGGCGTCGACATCCACGTGTGGGTGGACGAGACGCGCCCGCGCAACCAGGGCGCGAACCTGACGGCGTGGGAACTGGGCCAGCACGGGGTGCCCCACACGGTCATAGCCGACAACACCGGCGGCCATCTCATGCAGCACGGGATGGTCGATCTCGCAATCGTCGGCACGGACCGCACAACTCACACGGGCGACGTTGCCAACAAGATAGGCACCTATCTGAAAGCGCTGGCCGCGAAAGACAACGGCGTCCCGTTTTACGTCGCGCTCCCCTCCTCCACGTTCGATTGGAAAATGCGCGACGGCCTCGCCGAAATCCCGATCGAACAACGGGGCGCCGACGAGGTTAAATATATCGAGGGCCTGTGCGGCGGGGAGATTCGGAAAGTGCTGCTGACCCCGGAGTCGAGCCGGACGGCGAACTATGGATTCGACGTCACCCCCGCGCGGCTCGTCACCGGCTTGATAACCGAGCGCGGGATATGCGAGGCGAAGGAAGAAAGCATCGCCGGCCTCTTTCCCGACAAGAAGCGGACGCATGCCTCGTAAGCCTTCCACGGAAGCCGCTCTCGTCACCGGCGCGGCGTCGGGCATCGGCAGGGCGTGCGCGCAAGCCCTTCTGGCGCGGGGCGCGGCGGTGGCCGGCCTCGACAAGAACCCGGACGTCATCAAGACCTTTCGCCGCCGCGAGTTTCTCGGCTTGCGCGGCGACATCACAAGCGAGGAAGACATCCTGGCCGCCCTGGCCGCGGTGAAAAAACGTTGGGGCCGCCTGGACATCCTCGTCCTCAACGCGGGAATCTTTCCGCCAAGCCGCCGGATCGACTCGCTCGATCTCGCCTATTGGCGGGCCGTGATGAGCGTGAACCTGGACTCGAGCGTCGCGCTGCTCCGCGAGGCGCACCCCTGGCTCAAGCAATCTCCGCGCGGCGGCAGGGTGGTGGTGATCGGCTCCAAGAACGTCGCCGCGCCCGGCCCCGGAGCAGCCGCGTATTCCGCCTCGAAAGCCGCCTTGACCCAACTCGCCCGCGTCGCCGCGCTGGAATGGGCCGCGGACGGCGTTCGCGTCAACATCATCCACCCCGACGCCGTTTTCGACACGGGCCTCTGGACAAAAGAAGCGCTCGCATTAAGGGCGCGCCAATACGGGCTGAGCGTGGCGGAATACAAAACCCGCAACCTTCTAAAGTGCGAAATCCTCAGCCGCGACGTGGGCGAGATGGCGGCCGAAATGTGCGGGCCGCTGTTCGCAAAGACCACTGGCGCACAGGTTTCGCTCGACGGCGGCAACGAGCGGGTCATATAGAATATTCCAACCCCATGAACAAGCTCCCTTTTCTCCGCGCCCTGCTCCTCGCGTGCGCTTCCCTCCTTCCTTTCCTCACTACGCGGGCCGCTTCCGATGCGCCCCCCGCCTGCTATCTCTTCTCCTATTTCATCGGGGAGAAGGACGGACTGCATCTCGCGTGGAGCAAGGACGGTTTGAAGTGGCATGCCTTCATGGACGGCAACAAGGAAAAGATATTCCTCAAGCCATCCGTCGGAAACGACAAGCTGATGCGCGATCCTTGCATCCTGCTCGGGCCGGACAATGTGTTCCGCCTGGTCTGGACCGATTCGTGGCATGACCAGACCATCGGTTACTCCTCCTCCAAAGACCTGCTCAACTGGTCGGAACAACAGTCCCTGCCGGTGATGAAGAACGAGCCGACCGCCCGCAATACCTGGGCGCCGGAAGTCCATTACGACGAGGCGACCAAACAGTATCTGATCTTCTGGTCGAGCACGATCCCGGGCCGGTTTCCCGAGACCGATCACACGGCGGAAGCGGACCTCAATCACCGCATCTACCTGACGACCACCAGGGATTTCGTCACCTATACGCCCACGGTTCTCTGGTTCGATCCGAAGTTCTGCGCGATCGACGCCACCCTTATCCCCTTCGACAACAAGTTCTTCATGATCTTCAAGAACGAGACTTCGAAACCGGCGCCCGCCAAGGATCTATACCTCGCGACCAGCGATACGATGATGGGGCCTTACAAGGACATCACGGGGCCGATTGCCACCCAGCCGCCGCATTGGGTTGAAGGGCCGACCGCCATCCAGATCGGCGGCAAGGTCATCATTTACTTCGACTGCTACGCGAAACACCATTTCGGCGCCTGCGAATCAACCGACATGAAGAGCTGGACGGACATCACTCCGCGGCTTTCGTTGCCGAAGGGCATTCGCCACGGGACGGTCATCGCCGTGCCGGGCGCCGTCATCGACAACCTGGCCGGTCACTCGCCGACGTAGATCGCTTCATCCGGCCAATCCTTGCGCATATAGCCGGCCTGCATGTTCACCAACGGCAGGTAGTTCCTCATTATCCGCACCGGCGCCAGCAGGCGCATCGTCGAGATTTCCTCGACCGATTCCGGGCCGTGGTTGCGATGAAGGCCGGGGATCAGCTTTTCCTGGACGGCCTGGACGATGTCCGTGTCGTTCGCTCCGTCGATGAAGAGGAGCAGGGCGATCTTCCCGTCGATCTCGGCGATGTGGCTTTCGTAAGTGATCTCCGTGAAGCTGGATTCCAGGAATTCCTCCCGCCGGATGTCTTCGGTGATCTTCTGGAAAGTGATGCCGAGCCGGAACTTGATGATATAGAGATGCCGGGTGGTGAACTGCCCCGTCCCCCGCGCCGAAAGATCGACGTGGGTGTAGTAGGAAAGTATCCCGTCGCCCTCCATCCGCTGGCGTTTGCGGCCCACGGTGCGGACGTTGACGCCGGTGATCTCGCCGACCCCGTTGTCGGATTCCCGCGGGTCGCGGATGAGTTGCCGGACGATCAATCGCTCCTGCTCGTCGAGTTCTCGGACATTTTGCGCCATAAACAAGGAAAAAGCGGCGACAATTTAAGCCCAATGAAAGCGAATGCGACTAAAATTTGCATTTTCAGGCAAAATTATGCCTTGAATTTATCCCCGGCGCCGCTAGCTTTCCCTCCGACTTTCAGGGGAGGGTTTACCATTGAATGACGTCATCTTAGAACGGACATCCGGACACAATTCCCTCTATTCCCCGGCTTTCGAGCACGACTCGTGCGGCGTCGGGTTTATCGCATCCCTTACGGGCCGGCGTTCCAACGCGGTTCTTCGTTACGCGCTCAGGTCGCTTTGTCATCTCGTCCACCGGGGCGCGGTCGACGCCGACGCGAAGACCGGCGACGGCGCGGGCGTCTCGACGCAGATCCCCTACAAGGTTTTCACACCCGAGTTGAAACGGCTCGGCCACCGGTTGTTCCAGGATTCCGATCTCGGCGTCGGCTTCCTCTTTCTCCCGCACGACAACGCCTACGCGCAAGCCCGCGCCAAGGCCATAACGGAGGAAGTCCTCGCCCGGCGGGGTCTTTTCCTCTTCGGGTGGCGCGAGGCGCCCATAAACTTCCACGTCCTGGGGGAAAAGGCGCAGTCCACCATGCCGCGCATCGAGCAGGCGCTGGTCGGGCGCCCATGGGGCATGGGGGCGGAGGATTACGAGCGGAGCCTCTTCCTTTCCCGGAACGAGATCGAAAAGAAGGCGTCCGTCGCGGGGATAAAACACTTCTACATCCCCTCCTTCTCGCACCGGACGATCTCCTATAAAGGGCTGCTGACTTCGCCGACGCTCGACAAGTTTTACAAAGACCTCGCGAACCCGGACTACGAGACCGCCCTCTGCGTTTACCACCAGCGTTACAGCACGAACACCTTCCCCACGTGGCCGCTCTCCCAGCCGTTCCGGATGCTCGCGCACAACGGCGAGATCAATACGCGCCGGGGGAATGTCAACTGGATGGGCGCGCGCGAAGCCGAACTCCAGGCCGATTTCTGGGGTCACGACGTGGAACTGCTCAAGCCGATCATCCAACCCGGAGGCTCGGACTCGGCCGAACTGGACAACGCGGTGGAAGCCCTCGTCCTCTCGGGCCGGGGCATCCTGCACGCGATGACGATGCTCGTGCCCCCCGCCTGGCGCGGCGACAAGAACATGCCGCCGGAACTGAGCGCGTTCCACGACTACCACCGTTGTTTCAACGAGCCGTGGGACGGCCCGTCGGCGCTCGCTTTCACCGACGGCATCATCGCCGGCGCCTGCCTGGACCGCAACGGCCTGCGCCCGGCCCGCTACAAAGTCACGGAGGACGGCATTTTCAGCCTCGGCTCCGAAGTCGGCCCCGTGGACCTGGATGACGCGAAGGTCATCGAGAAAGGGCAGCTCGGCCCCGGGGAAATGATCGCGGTAAACACGGCGGAAGGGAGATTGATGAAGGACGCCGAGATAAAGGCATCCCTCGCCGCGCGGCGTCCGTATGGGAAGTGGTTGAAGGAGAACCTCGCCCGGCTGGGGGATCACGTCCGCCGCGAATTGGCCGAACCTTCCGAACCGCTGGACATCTTGAGCCTGACACAACGGCAATTCGCGTTCGGCTACACGAGCGAGGAACTGGACATGGTGCTGAAGCCGATGATCCGGGAAGGCTCCGAAGGCGTCGGCTCGATGGGCGACGACACGCCGCTCGCCGTCCTCTCGCTCCAGCCGCGGCTCCTCTACGGCTACTTCAAGCAACTCTTCGCGCAGGTGACGAATCCGCCCATCGACCCGATCCGCGAGAAGCTCGTCATGTCCCTTTTCACCAGCCTCGGCTGGCGGCGCAACCTGCTGGCCGAGACCGCGGAGCACGCGCGCCTGGTGCGGATCGACTCCCCGGTGCTCTTCGAAAACGAACTCGAAGCGCTTCAATCGCTGGCGTCGCAGGGCTACCCGTCCGCGACCCTCTCGACGACGTGGCCCGCGGCCGAGGGCGAAGACGGGCTGGAAAAAGCCGTGGACCGCATCCGCGAGGAAGCCGGGGCCGCGGTGGACGGCGGCGCGCGCATCCTCATCCTTTCGGATCGCGCGGTCAGCGAGAGCCAGGCCCCCGTTCCGATGCTTCTCGCGATCGGAGCCGTCCACCACGAACTCATCCGCGTCGGCAAGCGGATGCGCGCCGGCCTCGTATGCGACACCGGCGAGGTGCGCGATGTCCACCAACTCGCCTGCCTCATCGGCTACGGCGCGGGAGCGGTTTGCCCGTATCTGGCGTTCGAGACGAGCCGCGAGATCATGGAAAAGACGCGGATCGAAGCCGCGCAGGCCGTGGAAAAAGCCCGGGACCCCGAGAAGCGGGCGAAGGCCGAGACGGCGCAGCGCGACGCGAACGCGCTGACCTATCCCAAGGCGCTGGAGAATTACAAAAAGGCGCTGGAGAACGGCCTTTTGAAGATCATGTCCAAGATGGGCATCTCCGTGCTCGGGAGCTATTGCGGAGCGCAGATTTTCGAGGCCATCGGCGTCGGCCCCGCGGTCATCGGGAAATGTTTTGAAGGCACCTGCTCGCAAGTCGGCGGCATCGGGTTCAAGGAGATAGCGCGGGAGAGCCTCGCCCGCCACGCGAAGGGCTTCGGAGCCGCCGCCGCCGCGCTGGAGGACCCCGGCTACTTCCGGTATCGGCGGCAAGGAGAGCGGCACGCCGTCACGCCGCCGGTCATCCAGAGTTTCCACGCCTTCGTGCGCAACGGCAAGCCGGAGGATTACAAAGCCTACGTCGCGGAAGTTTTGCAAAACCGCCCCCTCGCCCTGCGCGATCTGCTCGAGTTCGTCCCCGGCGCGGGCGGCTCCGTGCCGCTGGAGGAAGTGGAACCCATCGAGGAAATCCGGCGCCGGTTCACCACCGCGGGGATGTCGCTGGGGGCGCTCAGCCCCGAGGCGCACGAATGCCTCGCCATCGCGATGAACCGCATCGGCGGGAAATCGAACAGCGGCGAAGGCGGCGAGGACGCCGAGCGGTTCAGCCGCAGGGAAAACGGCGACCTGGCCAACAGCGCCATCAAGCAAGTCGCTTCCGGGCGGTTCGGCGTGAACGCGGCGTACCTCGCCAGCGCCAAAGAGATCGAAATAAAGATGGCGCAAGGCTCCAAGCCCGGCGAGGGCGGGCAGCTTCCGGGCCACAAGGTCAGCGGCCTCATCGCCCGGCTGCGGCACACGGTGCCCGGCGTCATGCTCATCTCTCCCCCGCCGCACCACGACATCTATTCCATCGAAGACCTGGCCCAGCTCATCTACGACCTGAAACAGGTGAACCCGCGCGCGCGGGTCTGCGTGAAGCTCGTGGCGGAAGCGGGCGTCGGCACCATCGCCGCCGGCGTCGCCAAGGCGCACGCGGACATCATCCTCATCAGCGGGCACGAAGGCGGCACGGGCGCTTCGCCGCTCAGTTCCATAAAGAACGCGGGCAGCGCCTGGGAACTCGGCGTCGCGGAGACCCAGCAGGTCCTGATGCTAAACGGCCTGCGCAACCGCATAACCCTCCGCGCGGACGGCGGCATGCGCACCGGCTCGGACATCATCCACGCCGCGATCCTGGGCGCGGAGGAATTCAACTTCGGGACGGCGGCCCTCATCGCCGCGGGCTGCGTCTATGTGCGGCAATGCCATTTGAACACCTGCCCCGTGGGCGTCGCCACGCAGGACGAACGCCTCCGGGCGAAATTCAAGGGCAAGCCCGAGAACGTCATCCACTTCTTCAACGGCGTCGCGGAGGAGGTGCGCGAGATCATGGCCTCCCTCGGCGTCCGCACCGTGAACGAACTGATCGGCAGGCCGGAATTCCTGCGGCAGCGCACCGTGCCGGGGCATCCGAAGGCGAACATGGTCGATCTCTCGCGGCTCCTCGCCAACGTCGCCGCGGGCGACGAAAGCGCGACCCGTTACAACACGCACAACCGCAACGACAGTTCGCACGAGCGCCCGCTGGACGACATCATCATGCAGGACGCGAAAGACGCCATCACCGCGCTCGAAAAAGTCTCCCTTTCGTACAAGGTCAGGAACACCCACCGCTCGATCGGCGCCAAGGTTTCCGGCGAGATCGGCTACCAGCACGGCGAGGCGGGCCTCCCCGCCGGCACGCTGGAACTGCGGCTTGAAGGAAGCGCCGGCCAGAGCCTGGGCGCGTTCCTCAGCCCCGGCATCAGCCTGACGCTCGAGGGCGAGGCGAACGACTATGTCGGCAAAAGCATGAGCGGCGGCGAGATCGTCGTGCGCCCGCGCCCCGGCTGCAAATACCCCGCGCACGCCAATTCCATCATCGGCAACACCGTCCTGTACGGCGCCACGGGCGGCGCCCTCTACGCCTCCGGGCGCGCGGGCGAGCGCTTCGCGGTGCGCAACTCGGGCGCCATCGCCGTCGTCGAAGGCGTGGGCGACCACGGCTGCGAATATATGACCAACGGCGCCGTCCTCATCCTCGGCGCGACGGGAAAGAACTTCGGCGCGGGCATGACCGGCGGTGTCGCTTACGTGCTGGACCTCGAGGGAAAATTCGAGTCGCTCTACAACCCGCAACTGGTTTGCCTGGAGCGGCTGGACGGCGAGGACGTCCCCCTCCTCCAGCAGATGATCTACAGCCACCTTGAAAAGACCGAGAGCGAACGGGCGCGCAAGATTCTGGCCGAATGGCCGTCCTTCGAGCCGAAATTCTGGAAAGTAAAACCCCACGCGCCGCCCGCGAAGCCCGCCCAAGCCGCCCAGGCCCTTGAACCCCGGGCCGTCATCTCCGAAGAAGTCACCGCCACACAGCCATGAAAATAGCCACGCAACTCGCCCTTTTTCTCGTCAACGAACCCGGCACGCTCGCCAATGTGTGCGACGAACTGGCCAAGGCAGGCATCAATATCTACGCGCTCTCCATCTCCGACACGGTCGACCACGCCGTCGTGCGGATGGTGGTGAGCGAGCCGCGGAAAGCCCTCTCCCTGCTTGAGGAGCGCGGCGTCCTGGTGGTCGAAAGCGATGTCCTGATGCTCGAAAACAACAACGCGCCCGGCACGCTCGCAAAGATCGCCCATCTCCTGGCCAAGGCGGAGATCAATATTGAATACGCCTACCTGGCCACAAGCCCCGACGCGGCCACGGGCCTGGCGATCCTGCGCTTGAGCGATGCCGACAAGGCGTTGGAAGTCCTCGCGGGTTCTTAACGCCGCGGGGGCGGCGGGCGTCCTCCTCCTCCTCCTGGCCGCGGGGACGCTTGCCGTCCTCGGCTACGAATGGTTTTCAAGGGGCCGGCTTTCGCCGAGCGGCGGCTGGTATTTTGCCCGCGAAAAGATAATTCCCGTGCCGCTCTTCCGGCAATCGGACGACCGGTGGCGCCATGATTTGCTGGGTGATACGCCCGGCACGCTCGGCGCCGAAGGGTGCGCCATCTCGTCCATCGCGATGGTGTTCGGGTACTACGGCATCGACACCGACCCCCAACGCCTGAACGGGTTCCTGACCAAGCACGGCGGTTACACGCCAGAAGGCTGGGTTTATTGGGAGAAAGCCGCCCTCCTCGCGCCCGACCGGGTGCGGCACGTCTATGAAAACCTCCCTTCCCACTACCTCATCGACTCGAATCTCTGGAGAAACAACCCGGTCATCATCCGGCTTCGCCTGCCCGGCGGCATAACGCATTTCGTCGTCATCGCCGGAAAGCGCGGGTTCGACTACCTCATCCGCGACCCCGGCGCCGGGGCGGGGAAAGGCGTCTACCCGCTAAAGGAAATCGGGAGCAAAATCGAGGCGCTGCGCTTTTACCAGAAGCTGTGAATCAGGGGGCCAGCGCGTGTACGGCCGCCGGGTCGGGCAAGTCCCATTCGCGCCATTTTTTCTGGTACTCGGCCCAGGGCAGCAAGACGTAGCGGGGGTGTTTGCCGGCGCGCAGCCAGCGAATGAGTCGGACAAGGTTCTCCTCGGCCATCGTCGTGCAGCCGGAGGTGGGCCGCGTGACGCCGCGCCGTATATGAAAGAAAATCGCGCTCCCGGCGCCGGGCACGGGCGGGTCGGCGTTGTCGCGGATCTCGATGAGCCAGCGATACGCAAAATCCTTCTGCCGCATCTTCGCTTTCTCGAACCAGGGAGGCGGGTTTTTGGGATCGGGTATCGTGACGAAACGATTGTAGTCGGGCGAACGCGGGTTGTCGTTCCAGGCGTCCGCGTCGGTCACTTGGTGGTAGGGATAGTCGGAACCGGGCGGGAGTTCCGCGTCGTAGGTGTATATCTTGCCGATGTTGAAAACGCCCGCGGGTGCGCGCCAGTCCCGTTCCACCTTTTTCAATCCCGGCTCGTCCGTCCCCCTTAGGCCCCTGCCCCATGCCAGGCCGTTCTTGCCGAAAAGCGCGGGCATGGCGCGGGAAGCGGCCTTCCATCCGCCGTCGCGCTCGAAAAGTTGCAGCTTGCCCATGGAGGAATTCCAACCCGGGGCGATGGCCACGATGAGTTGGTCCGATGCGTTGGCCGATGCCGCCAGGAAGAGGGCTGCCAGTAGGATGTATTTCATACTCTTGCAATGCTGTTGGAAAACCGGGAGGGTGCGGGCCGTTGGCTAGGCTGCTGCAAATCTTCAACCAATACCTCGCCTCGGGGGGAGAAGAAAAATTTCCCGTCCGCATCGGGGAACTCTCGGATTTTCAGGTTCGGAACTGCTTTTTCCGCAGCGCGGACTGGAAAGGCCCCAAGGCGCCCGGGATCTGGAAACAAGCGGCATGGACGCTCTATAACCCGGCGTCGGTCGCGACTCTGCGGGGCATCCAGGCCGAATATGGCGCGGATGCGTGGCTCGTCCATAATGTTTTCCCGGTCGGCTCGGCGGGCGTGTATCGGGAAGCGCTCCGGCGGCGGATACCCATCGTCTATTTCATCAACAACTTCCGGCCGTTCTCCGTCAACGCGACCTTGTGGGTGAACGGGCGGGTGAATGACGCCGCGTTGCATGGAAACCCGTGGCCCGAGATTTTGAACGCCTCGTGGCAAAACTCGGCGGTGAAGTCCGCGCTGCTCGGGGCGGTGTTGAAAACGGCCTGGAAACTCGGCTGGTTCGACTCGATCAAGGCGTGGGTGGCGTGTTCGGACTTCATGCGGGCGAAGTTCATCGAAGCGGGCGTCGCGGAGAAGTCGATCTTTACCCTGCGTTATCACTACAAACCGCTGCCGGACGTCCCGCCCGGCGGCGAAGGCGACTTTTACTTTTTCATAGGCCGGCTCGTGGAGGAAAAGGGAATCCGGACGCTCCTTGAGGCGTGGAAAATCCTCGGCAAAAAAGCTCCCCGGCTTGTGATAACGGGGGCGGGCCCGCTGGCGGGTCTTTGCGAACGCGCGGCGAATGAGCACGTGGCATACATCGGGAAAGTCAGCGAAGAACGCAAGGCTTCCTTGCTCGCAACGTGCCGGGCGGTGCTGGCGCCTTCCGTCTGGTGGGAGCCGCTGGGCATCGTGCCGTACGAGGCTTACGACAACGCGAAGCCCGTGCTGGCGGCCGCCGCCGGGGGCTTGAGCGAGAGCGTCCTGCAAGGACAAACGGGCCTGCTTCACGAACCCGGCAACGCCTCGCAGCTCGCCGCGCAGGTCCTCGAAATGGAAGCCGATGCCGGAGGACGGCGCGAGATGGGAAGGAGCGGGCGCGAATGGCTGCTGGCGGCGATGGATGAAGCGGCGTGGCGGGCGAAGTTCAAGAGCGTGGTGGAGTTCGCGCTGGGATAGCGTGCAGGAAAGCGGCCCAGCGCGCGGCGACCGCCGTGTTCGTATAGCGCTCCAGCACGCGCTCGCGTCCGGCGCGGGCGATTCTTTCGCGGGCCGCCGGGTTGTCATGGAAGAAGAGAATGCGTTCCGCGAGGGCCTCGACTCCGCCTTCGGGAAATAATTGGGCCGCGCCGCCCAGCACCTCGGGTATCGCACCGCTGTCGGAGCCGAGCGCGGCGACGCCGCAACCCATGGCTTCGATGAGGACGTGCCCGAACTGCTCCTTCCAGCAGACGCCGCCTTCCCGCGTCTCCCGGCTTGGCAGGACGAAGAGATCGAGCGCTTGCATGAAGCTCGCGATGTCCGGGTGGCGCCGCGGCGGCAGGATGTGCAGCCATTCCCTCGCGGCGGGGCGGCAATCGCCGTCGCCGAGGAGGGCAAGGCGGATGTCGCTTCGCCGCCTGGCCAGTTCGACGGCCTCCACAAGATCGGCGATCCCCTTGGCTTTTGTGAAGCGACCGCAATAACCGGCCAGGAAACAATCCGCCGGAACGCCCATCGCCCGGCGCGCTTCGGGCCGCCCGGCGGGCGCGAAGAGCGCTTCATCCAATCCCAGTTGCGGCGCGACGAGAATCCTGACAGGGCGCATTCCGCGTTCCGTGAACAGGGCGCCCGCGTCGCGGCTGCCCGCTATCACAAAATCACCCGTCGCGATGGCCGCCCGGTAAACGAAGGAGAGCGCCAGCCCCTTCGCCCCCCGGCGCTCCATGTTCTCCCAGGAGAACTCGCCAAACAACGCGCCCGGCTGGAGAAGCCGCTTCCACCACCATGTCTGCCACCGGATGAAAGACCACGGCTCGGCTTCCGCCAGGATGATGTCGTAGCGCCGTTCGCGGAGGACGCGCCCCAACCCCCGCAGGAAATAGCGGGTTCCGCCCAGGACATCGCCGACCGCGGGCAGCGCCGCCAACCCGGCCCCGCCGCGGGCCGAAACCGGCAGGCCGAACGCCCCCCCTTTTTCGCACGTCGCGCAGGTCAGGTCGAAGTGCTCGTTCAAGGCAAGCAGCTTCTTGCGATTCTCCTCCGTGACGTAGGTGGCGGAGACTATCAGCAACGATTTTCGCGGCATGGGAAAAGGGCGCGCTTCCTGCTTCTCCAAGAGAGCCGGACGGCTGAAAAAGCACGAGACTTTTTATTTATGAACCCATGAAACGGCGGGCGATACGCATCCTCCACCTCGATGACGACCCGGTCGACAGCGACCGTATAAAATCCACGCTGGAGATGGAAGGCCTGCCGTGCGAGATCGAGCGGGTCGTGACGTGCTCCGACTTCCTGGCGAAGCAGAAGGGCAACAACCACGACATCGTCATCTCCGAGGTCTCGGCGGCGTCGTTCCACGGCTTCGACGCGCTCGAGGCGGCCAATCCCGACGTGCCGTTCATCTTCGTCTCGCGCAGGCTCGGCGAGGAGCTGACCGTCGAGGTGCTGAAGCGCGGCGCGACCGATTGCGTGAAAAAGCAGCGGCTCGACAGGCTCGCGCCCGCCGTGCGCCGCGCGCTGGACGAAGCCGAGGACAGACGGGGCCGCCGCGTGGCCGAGGAACGGCTGCGGCTGACGGAACGCGCCGTCGAGCAATCGCGCGAGGCGATCGTCATCCTCGCCGCCAAGGAAGACGGGGAGGAACCGGAAATCATTTTTGTGAATCCCGCCTTTACGCGAATGGCGGGCTATGCGGTTTCCGAGGCGATCGGGAAGACGGCGAGCATCCTCCACGGGCCGAAGACGAGCCGCAATCTGCTGGAGCGCCTGCGCAACCAGCTTGCGAAGGGCGAGAAATTCGAAGGCGAAGGAATCAACTACCGCAAGGACGGCACGGAATTTTTCATGCACTGGTATGTGGAGCCGATGCGGGACGGGCATGGCAAGATAACCCACTTCGTGGCGGTGCAGCGCGACGTGACGGAAGAGAAACGGGCGGAACTGGCCTTGCGCAAGGCGGAGGAGAAATACCGCGGCATCTTTGAAAACGCGGTCGAAGGCATCTTCCAGTCCACGCCCAGCGGGCAATATGTCAGCGTCAACTCCTCGCTCGCGCGGATGTACGGCTACGACTCGCCCGAGGATTTGATGTCCACCATCACGCAGATCGACAAGCAGCTTTATGTGAACGCGGGCTGGCGGGAGAAATTCGTCAAGGCCATGGAGAAAACGGGGTCGGTGTCGAAATTCGAGTCCCAGGTCCACCGCAAGGACGGCTCGATCATCTGGATATCCGAGCACGCGCGCGAGGTGCGCAACGTCGGCGGACGGCTTCTCTATTATGAAGGCACCGTCGAGGAAATAACGGAGAGAAAACGCGCGGAGGATCAGATCGCCGAACAGGCCGCGCTTTTGAACAAGGCGCACGACGCCATCCTCGTCCTGACCCTGGACAACACCGTGCAATTCTGGAACAAGGGCGCCGAGCGGCTCTACGGCTGGGCCGAGGCGGAGATCGTGGGTAAACCCGCGGAGACCCTCTTCGCCGCGCCGGACCAGGCCGAGCTGGGAATCGTTCGCGCCGCCGTGCTGGAGACGGGCGAATGGACGGGCGAGCTGCGCCAGGTGCGCAAGAACGGCAAGGCGATCACGGTCGAAAGCCGTTGCAGCCTGGTGCGAAGCGACGACGGCGCGCCCAAGACGATCCTCGTCATCAACACGGACATCACGGAAAGAAAACTGCTCGAGTCCCAATTCCTCCAGGCGCAACGGATGGAGAGCATAGGGATGCTCGCAGGCGGCGTGGCGCACGATCTGAACAACGTGCTGGCCCCCATCCTGATGGCGAGCTACTACCTCCACGACCGGTACGAGGACGAGGAAGGCCGCCGGGTCTTGATGACGCTGCAGGAAAGCGCGCAGCGGGGGGCCGATCTCGTGAAGCAGGTGCTCTCCTTCGCGCGCGGCATCGAGAGCGAGCGCTCGCTGGTGCAGCCGCGCCACATCCTGACGGAGATCGCGAACATGGCGTCGCAGACCTTCCCGAAATCGGTGCAGATACGGCGCAACGTCGGCAAGGACCTCTGGGCGATCATGGGCGACACCACCCAGCTCCACCAGGTGCTCCTGAACCTTTGCGTGAACGCGCGCGACGCGATGTCCAACGGCGGCATCATAACAATGAACGCCGAGAACAAGGACTTCCCCGAGACGATGAAGGTCGGGCGCGTCGAGATCAAGCGCGGTTCTTACATCGTCATCACGGTGGCGGACACCGGCACGGGCATTCCCCCCGAAGTGGTGGAAAAGATATTCGACCCCTTCTTCACGACCAAGGAAGCGGGCAAGGGAACGGGCCTCGGCCTTTCGACCGTGCAAGCCATCGTCACGAGCCACGGCGGCGCCATCGAAGTGCAAAGCGAGGTGGGCAAGGGCACGAAGTTCATCGTCTATCTGCCGGCGGTCGGTTCCCAGTCCCTGACCGCCGACCCCGCCGAGATGAAGGTCGCGCTCCCCGCGGGCCAGGGCGAATCGATCCTCATCGTCGATGACGAGGCGGCCATCCTGGAGATAACCAAGGAGACGCTGGAGAGCTACGGCTACAAAGTCGTCACCGCCGTCAACGGCCGCGAAGCGGTGCACGTCTACAGCCAGATGAAGGACAAGATCGACTGCGCGCTCATTGATAACATGATGCCCCACATGGACGGCCCGACGACGATCCTGGAACTCCAGAAAATCAACCCGGCGATCCGCATCATCAGCGTCAGCGGCTCCTCGGCGGACGAGATCGAAGGCGACCGCCGCAGCATCCGCGCCTTCCTCACGAAGCCGTACAGCCTTGCGGATTTGCTGAATGTCCTGCGCGAGGCCCTGGCGCCGGCGGCATCCGCGGCGTAGCTTGCATTCCCCGTTGGAAGGGGTAAGAGCATTCCCATGTCGCTGAGGAAATACGTCAAGGTATTCGACATCGGCCTCCAGAATACCTTCGTCTACCGCTGGAACTTCCTCCTGCGGTCCGTCTTCGGCATCGTCCCGCTGGCGGGCACCGTCTTCATCTGGCGCGCCGTCTTCGCGGAACGCAAGGGCGAGATCGGCGGCTACGACTACGCCGCGATGATCTACTACTTCATGCTCACCCTCCTGGTGAACAATCTCGTGACCCCCTCCGAGGATGAGTGGCAGATCGCCGCCGAAATCCGCGACGGCCTCATCAGCGCCTTTCTCACCAAGCCGCTGAACTACCTCGGCCATCGCATGACGCTTTTCCTGAGCACCCGCCTGCTTTATACCGCGGTCACCATCGTCCCCGTGCTGCTGGTGTTCGCCTACTTCCGCTCCTTCATCGTCCTGCCCGCGCACGGCGTCACCTGGCTGCTCGCCGGCTTGTCGCTCTTCATGGCGGCGTTCATCCAGTTCTTCATCGCCTACTCGATGGCGATGATGGCGTTCTGGATACTGGAAATCTCCACGCTCGTCTTCATCCTCTACTCCTTCGAATATTTCCTGAGCGGACAGACCTTCCCGCTCGATATCATGCCGTCGTGGCTCCAGATTTTTTTGAAGTGGCTGCCGTTCGCCTACGAATCGTTCTTCCCTGTGGCGGTCTTCCTGGAGCGAGTCACCGGCAGGAATCTCGAGGAAGGCCTCGTTATCCAGGCGTGCTGGCTATTGGTCGCGTGGCTCTTCGCCCGCCTCCTATGGCGCAACGGCGTCAACCACTACCAGGCCGTCGGAGGCTGAAGGCAAAGGGCTGAACCCATGCGGCGCTACCTGGAAGTCTATTGGATCATGTTTCGCAACTCGCTCATCCGCGAGATGAACTTCAAGGTGAACTTCCTCCTGTGGATGATCGTCGAAATCCTCTGGTTCGCGGGCCAGATCGTCTTTATCGACGTCCTCTACCTGTACGTCAACCGGATCGGCGACTGGACGAAGTGGGAAGTCGTCCTGCTCGTCGGCACGCACCAGATCATCGGGCAGCTTTTCCAGGCCATCTTTTATATGAACGTCGCCAACGTCCCGGAACTCGTCCGCACGGGCAAGCTGGACTTTTTCCTGCTGCTGCCGCTCGACTCGCAGTTCGCGGTCTCCACGCGGCAGTTCGGCATGGATAACGTCATCAACGCCGTTCTCGGCGTCGTGCTCGTCGTATTTTGCCTGGTGAAGCTATCCATCACGCCCACACTCGCGCAGGTGTCACTCTATTGCGGCGCGGTGATTCTCGGCATTGGCATCCATTACTCGATCATGTTTTTCCTGGCGTCCGTGAGCTTCTGGATCGTCCGCGCGCAGGGCCTCATCTACGGCTACTACAGCTTCTTCAACATCGCCCGCTACCCCGACGCGGTCTTCAAGGGCCTCTTCAAGATCATCTTCAGTTGGTTCATACCGGTCATCATCGTCGCGAACATCCCCTCCCGCGTATTGATTCGCGGCCTCGACCAGCCGGGAGCGCTCGCCTTTCAACTGCCGCTCGCCACGCTCTTCGTGGTTTTGGGCGCCCGCCTTTTCTGGAAAAGCGCCCTGAACCGATACTCAAGCGCCAGTTCTTGAGCGCCTATCGAGAACGTTCGCGCCCAAGCGCCGGGCGTTGACACTGCGGCGCCGTGAAATTACCCTTCCTTCCACCGATGCAAGCCGCGACGCCCATGCCAAAACAGAGAGTCGGCAAGACTTTCATCGTCGCCATCAGCATTCTCGGGTTCGCCGTGCTCGTGCAACTCGCCGCGGTCGGCCACGCGTTTTTCTCCCGTTACCATCCGCTCTCGGAGGCCGAGCCGCAGCCGCCGCTTCCTCTCCTGGCGCCCGCGCAAATCGCAAAGCTCGCCCCTTCCGACGATCTCGTCCCCGCCGAACCGGCCGGGATCGTTCCCAAACCGACTCCCGTCACGGCTCCGCTGCCGAAACGTGACGCCCCCGTCGCGGAAGGGCGCCTCGCGGAGCTGGTGGAGAACGCGCGGGCTTTGCGCGAACGCGGCGACACCAGCACGGCGTTGACACGGCTGCGGGAGGCGCAAACCATCTCGCCGGACCAGCCGCTCGTCCTGTCCGAACTGGCTATCACCTATGAAAAGATGGGCCTCAATGAGAAGGCGATGGAGCAATGGCGCCGCATCTACGAGATGGGCGAAACCGCGGGCATCTATTTCTCGGCGGCGGATGCGAAGATAAAGGCGGTCGAAGCGCAATCGAACGCTTCCACCACGTCGGCCATGAAGGGGGACGCCGACGGGATACAGCCCGGCTCCGTCCTCGGGCTGGGCGACATCACGCAGGAGGAGGAGGCCGACCCGAAGGCGCAAAGGAAGTTCTCCCTCAAGATTCCGCTGAAGGCCCGCCCGAACTCGAGGATCGACGTGGCCAATGTGGTCATCCAGGTCTTCTTTTACGACATCGTCAACGGCAAGGATGTCGTCCAGACCAACGCGACGGTGAATTATCGCTGGAGCACCAGCCCCCCGACCTGGCAGGAGGATGACATCGAGATCCTCAATGTGGAATACCTCCAGCCGCAACCCGACGCCAAGGCGAGGCGCGCCGCCGAAGACCGGAAATATTTCGGCTACGTGGTGCGCGTCTATTACAAGAAAGAATTGCAGGATATGCGGGCCGATCCCGTGACGCTCCTGAAGCAGTATCCGCCTCCGCTGAGTCTCGACGCGGATACCAAATGAACATCCTGTTGGTGGATGACGACCAGGGGGCGCTCCAAATCCTCCGGGACGCGCTTGACTCGGCCGACACAATCCTTACCGCCAAAAGCGCGGATGCCGTAAGCGCGGCCGAAGGCGCCGGGCGGCTGGACCTTCTCGTCACCAATGTGGTGATGGAAGCGGTGGACGGATTCTCCTTGAGCATGGCGCTGGAGGAACGCTTCGCCGGGTTGAAGACGATCTTCACCACGGAATACGATCTCAGCGACTACGCCGAGCATACAGCCGGACACGACGTCCTGCCAAAACCGGTTGACCCGGCGGCGCTCCAGTCCGCCGTCCAAAGATGCAGGCCGGAACCCGCGGCCACCGAAGAAGAATTGTCCGGCCAGGTCCTCGGCGGATTCAAAATCCGCGAGCGGCTCGGCCAGGGAAATTGGGGTCCGGTTTACCTTGCCGCGCGGACGCAATCCAACCGGCTCGTCGCCCTGGAAATGCTGGCGGATCGCGCCGGCGAGAAGAAGTTCGTCGCGGAAGTCATGGCCAAGGCCCGGGTGAAGCATCCGGCGGTTCTTTCCGTTTATAACACGGAGGAGCACGGGAAACACTTCTTCTCCGTCAGCGAATACGCGCCGGGGAAAACCGTCGCCGCGCTTGCCGCCGCGGGAGAAAAAATCCCCGAGAAACTGGCCGTGGAAACCCTCCGGACGGTCGCGGCCACGCTGGCCACCCTCAGCCAAAGCCGCGCGCCGCATGCGGGAGTCTCCGCGGGCGATATTTGGATCGGGGCGGACAAAAAGCCGCGTCTCTCGAATCTCATCACCAGCGAGGGAACGGCCACCACCGCGCAGCAGGAGATGCGCGCCCTCTCAAAAATCATTCAGCCGGTCCTGCAAGGCGCCCCCTCCCCCGCCTTCGCCTCGATCCTGGAGAGGATGGCCGAGGGCGGGCACAAAGGCTTTTCCTCCTGGCTCATCCTCATCCAGGCGATCGACGGGCCATTCAAGGGGCTCGCCGCCCCGCCGCCGGCCGTCGCGAAGGAAGCGCGCCCAGCCCCGGCGGTGGAAGAGGAGAAGACGGGGAAACCGTGGTGGAGATGGGCGCTTGCGATCCTTTGGGCGGTCATCGGCGTTGGAGCCGCCTTTTATTTGGGCCGCTTCGCGTACGGGAATCTTTTCAAGCCGAAGGATTTCGACGCGATGGTCGAGGTGTCCGGCGGGGCCTTCATCTACCAGGACAATCTGCGGCTCCAGCTTCCGACCTTCTGGATCGACAAATACGAGGTGACGATCGGCCAATACGCCAAATTCCTCGACGCGCTCGACAAAAACCCGACCAGTAAATACGACTCTCCGCTGCAGCCGAAGGAAAAGACTTCGCACAAACCGAGGAATTGGGACATCTACTACACGGCCGCGACGACCACCGGCAAGGCCGGCGATGTCCCGATCGATGTGAATTGCCCCGTCTTCCTTGTCGATTGGTACGACGCGTATGCCTATGCGCATTGGAAAGGACGGCGGCTCCCGACCGAAATGGAATGGGAAAAAGCCGGGCGCGGCACGGAAGGTTCCCTGTACCCGTGGGGCAATGCGCCCGATCCCAAGAAATGCAACTCCAGCGCCGACTATAATGACGACCCGAAGGCGGGCGGCAACGTCGACGGGTACAACCGCTGGTGTCCCGTCAACGCCATTTTGGCCGACCGGAGCATATACGGCGTCATAGGGCTGGCGGGCAACGTCGCGGAATGGACGGATACATGGGACCCGGTGGCGAAAATACCCGTGGTGCGCGGCGGCACCTATCATTCGCCGGATTATCAATTGACGCGCCGTTCTGTTTTTCTCGAAGCCGACCAGGCTTCGGAGTATGTTGGCTTCCGGACCGCCACCAGCGAACCTCCGCCCAAGTGAAACCCCTATGAAAAAAATCCCCCTCGCCGCCGCGCTGACCCTTGGCCTCCTTGCGCTAGCCCCCCGGCTCGAAGCGCAGGTGCGAGTCGAGTTGAGAGTGCCGCGCCGGCTCTACATGTCTTACGAGCCGGTCGTCGTCACCATCGGCATCACGAACATGTCGGGTCACGACATCACCTTGCAGGACGCCGACGGCCAAAAATGGTGCGGCTTTGAAATCCAAGCCGCGGACGGCCGCCTAGTGCCTCCGAATGATCAGCAAAGCGGGCTGGTTCCGGTCACAATCCCCGTGGGCGGCACGATAAAGCGCAGCGCGAATCTCGCCTCGCTTTTCCCAATCGGCGATTTCGGGATGTATCACGTCCGCGCGAGCGTCTATTACGCCGAAGGGCGGAGATTTTACGGCTCCGGCAATACGACCATCGAGATAGCGGAGGGCAAGCTCCTCTGGCAGCAGACCGTGGGCATCCCGGAGGGAAAACAAGGCGCGGGCGGGCAACGCGTACTCTCGCTTCTCTCCTTCCGGCTGGAAAGGGATAACCGGCTCTACGTGCGCGTCGAGGACAAGGAAGCCGGGCTCATCTACGCCACCCAGCAACTCGGCCCGATCATTTCGAACAACTCGCCCCAGGCCGAGATCGACCGCTCCAATCAACTCCACATCCTCCAGCTCGTCGGTCTGAAGACATACTTCTACACGAAAATCGGCCTGAACGGGGAAACGCTCGACCAGCAGACCTACCATGCCGTCACCAGCCACCCCAACCTCCGCAAACGGGAGAGCGGCGAAGTGGCGGTCGTAGGCGGCCAGATCGATCTGCCCGTGGCTTCCAACCCGGTCCAGTCCGGCCCGAAACTCTCGGATCGCCCGGCGGGGTTTCCGGTTGCCAGGTAGCCGGGTGCAGATCAGCGTCCTCATACCGGCGTTCAACGAGGAGGCGCTTCTTCCCAAGGTCATCGCCGGCGTCCACGCGAGCTTCGCGGCGGCGGGCCGGCCTTCCTACGAGATCATCGTCTGCGACAACAATTCCACGGATAATACCGCCGCCGTCGCCGCCGGGGCCGGCGCGCGCGTCGTCTCCGAACCGCACAACCAGATCGCCCGCGCGCGCAACGCCGCCGCCAGGGCCGCCGCCGGGAAATGGTTCATCTTCCTGGACGCCGACACCTTCCTGACCCCCGAGCTTCTTCGCGAAACGCTTCGTTGCTTCGACTCCAACGTGGTGTGCGCCGGGGGGTCCGTGCTCCGTTTTGACAAGGAGGGCCTCAGCCTCTTCGCCACTTCGATGACGTGGCTCTGGAACAAGATATCCGCCGTCTGCGGACTCGCCGCAGGCTCCTTTCTTTTCTGCCCGCGCGCCGCGTGGGAAGAGACGGGCGGTTTCGACGAAGAGATTTACGCGGGGGAAGAGCTGTTTTTCTCCCATCGCCTGAAACGTTGGGCCAAAGCGAAGGGGCTGAAATTCCGCATATTGACCGGCGCGCCGGTCGTGACCTCTTCGCGAAAGATGGATTGGTACGGCACGCGCGGGTTGATGCTCGCGGTGGCCCTGATGCTCCGCCCCGGCGCTCTGCGCAACCGGGAGATGTGCGGCCTCTGGTACAAGCGCCCGAACGCTTAAATTGCCTATGGGAAGAACCTTTGCCTGCAAATCAGGTTCACTCCCGGGCGGTTGACACAACCGCCCCTACAAATTCGCGCACCCACTAATCCGCGATTCCTGGTAACAAAAAGGGGCGCGAGATGTTCTCTCGCGCCCCCTTTCCAAACGTTTACAAACTCCGCCGAGACTACGGGCTGAGCGGCGGGGGCGGGGTCGGAGTCGGGCCGGGCCTGTTATTATTACTCCCGAAGGTAGGGATGTTGGACGGCAGCAGCGCCGGGTCTCCCAAACCGCCCGGAACGAACGGCACTCTCGACGGCAGCAACTCGGCGACCGGTTCCACGTTCTTTTGATCCTTGGCGTCGGCCATGTCCTTGGATTCGTCCGCCGCGCCGCCGCCGCCGCTCTGGGCGATGGCTTCCGGCGAACCGGTAAGCTGGTAATCGGCCAGCGAGATATCGTCGAAGGAATCGATCTGGCGCAGCCCGAGGCTCTGCGTCCCGTCATCGGGAGTCCAGCGCACGAGCAGCGAACCCGCCGCGACCGCCGCGAAATCGACGGAATTGGCCGGGCCGGAGCCGTTCAGCACGATGCTGGCCGTGGGAGTCTTGTCCGCCACGGAAGGACCGCCCGTAGTGGTCGTAGCGGTCGCCGCGTTTACGAGGTAGAAGTCCAGCTTTCCTTTGGCCGCGGGGTCGGTCAGCACGGAGATGCGCTGGATGGCGGGCGTGCCGTCAAACTTGATGGCGACGCCGGCCTCCGTGGTGGAAGGCGCCACGCTGACCATGCCGTCCGGGCTGTCGGCGATGAGTTTCTGCCAATCGACGAAACCCGCTCCGCCGTTGCTATACGTGACGCGGGCCTTCGTGTAGAGGCCGGATTGGTTGAATGCGACCTGGTTGTTGACGTAGGAGCCGAAGACGGCGTGCGTGTCGACGGACTGCGAACGCTTCTCCAGCGTGTAGTCGACCTCGGGCTTTTCTCCATACAGATAGAGGCTGTAGAGAGGGCCGCTCTCGCTCAGGTTCGTCTCGATGAGGAAATACTTCGCGAACCGGCTGAAGGGCTTGCCGAGCTTGCTGCCGTTCAGCGTGGCAAGCGGGATATCGCGCCCGACCAGCGTCCACGCCTTCGAGGACGGCGGCGCGGCCTCGTCGCCGGCGTAGAGGTTGACCGTCCCCGCGCCGGACTTGGCCAGGAGGCCGAAGTTCGTCAGCAACTGGGCTTCCGGCAGCGAGACCATGTAGTAATGCTGCCCGACCTGCGCGGGCCAGCCCGTGGCGACATCGTCGTCCAGCCAGGCCGCGGCCGCTTCGGTGGGCGCATACGACTGGGTCGCCGGGTTGTAAAGGAACAGATTTGCACCGCTGTTCTGGCGCGCGAGGTTTTTCGGATAGATTTGCAGCTGCTTATCCGACGCCCCGTCGGGGGCGGCCACTGCGGCCGCCGTCACCAGGAACAGAAGCGAACTCAAGTTTTTGGTCTTCATCGTTGGTTGTATTACTCGTTTATAATGGCGGTGTAAACAAAATATCAAAATATCCGACTCTCGGACGTTCTGGTATTTAGAGACATTATGGTAAATCACTTGAAAATGTAAAGCAATATCTTTTTTTTATTTGAGGCACTTTTTTTGCAGCCAAGAAGTTCCCGTCCGGTTATGTAAAAGTCGCTATGCCCAAACCAAATAACAAAGGCGCTTCCAGTTCCGCCTTCACCGCGGGCCAGGAACTCGCCGGGGGCTACGTCCTCAAGAGCATCCTGACCTGGGGCGCCGGGCCGGGGGTTACCTGGGCCGCGCGCGATGAAAAAGCGGGCCGGGACCTCGCCCTGCACATCCTGCCGGGGAGTCTGGACGCCGCTGCGCTTGCCGAGTACCGCGCGCTCGTCAGGAAGAACCGGACGGTCGTTCATCCGCATATCCTCCCGATCAACGAATTGATCGAAACGCCCGATTGGTCGGCGCTCCGGATGGATTTCGCGGGAGGCGAGACTCTCGCCGCGCTTCGGGACAAGAAGGAGAACGGGCGTTTCGAGCCCGCGGAGATCAAGCCCTGGATTTTTCAATTATGCGAAACCTTGCGAGACGCGCGCCGGGCAAGGCTGCCCGCCCTGGATATTTCTCCCGCGAATCTGATCGTCTCCCCGGAAGGCGGTCTGCTCGTCGCCGCCCCGGGCGCGAGCGGCGCCAGGGATGAAGGCGTCGGCGCGTTGATCCGGGAATTGCTCGGCGGCCCGCCGCCGGAAGAGTGGGAGCCCGAGATCGCCGCCCGCCTCGCGGGAGCCCCGGCTCCGATCTCCTCCGTGAAAAGGGAAGCTCCTCCCGCGCGAAAGCAGCAACCGGTAACCGAGGCCGAGGTTGTCGTTCCAACGGAAACGGCGGCGGAACCCGCGGCGGCGGCGGAAGAAAAACGGGCAGGCTGCAAGTTCCCGGCGCTGGCCGTTCTCGCGGCGATAATCCTCGTGGGCATCGTAGCCACGGCTCTTTACTGCGCGAACAACACCCAGACGCCCACCCGGGCCGCGGCCCCCTCGCCGACGCCCACGCCAACGTCTGCCATCGTCAACGCCCCTTCGCCCACCCCGAAGCCGGCGACGCCGGCGCCGGTAAAGACGCCATCCCCCGCCCCGTCGACTCCAACTCCCACGCCGGCGCCTTCCGTTTCTCCAAGCGCCACTCCCGCGCCTTCGGCTTCTCCCGAGGCGCCGATCCGCGTCATGCGCGCGGAACCCGTGGCGCCCGTGCAAACGCCGTCAGCCCCGCAATCGAGCGCGCCGCCCCCGTCCGCGAACATGCGCGTCAACAGCCTGGGCATGCGGTTCGTGCCGGTCGGGAATGTTCTCTTCAGCATCTGGGCCACTCGCGTGGAAGACTTCGCCCAGTTCGCAAAGGCGACCCAATTCTCCTCCTCCGCCTGGAAGGACCCCGGGTTTGAGCAGGCGCCCGATCATCCCGTCGTCTATGTAAGCTGGGAGGACGCCATGAACTTCTGCAAATGGCTGACCCAGAAGGAACAGAAGGCCGGCGCCCTGAACCCCCATCAATATTACAGGCTTCCCACCGATCTCGAATGGAGCAAGGCCGTCGGATTGCCGGAGGAATCCGGCGCCACGCCCGAAGCGCGGGATATGGACGTGCCGAGCATATTCCCCTGGGGCACGCAATGGCCGCCGCCCCGCATGGCGGGAAACTACACCGGCGAGGAGACGAGTTCCGACGTAGCGATCAAGGGTTACAACGACGGCTTCGTTTACACGTCGCCGGTCACCGCGTTTCCTCCCAACAAGCTCGGCCTCTACGACATGGGAGGCAACGTCTCGCAGTGGTGCATGGACTCCTGGAACTCCGAGCAGAGGGCAAAGGTGCTGCGCGGAGGCTCCTGGTACAACGGCGCATTGCGGCTGAGCCTGCTCTCCTCGTGCCGCGTCCACGCGCCGCCGGAAACCAGCACGGACAACTGGGGTTTCCGGTGCGTGATAGCCAACGACACGAAACCCCATTGAACCCGTCGCGCGGGGCGTCATACATTATTTATAGATTGCACGTCACTCGTTTTCTGGCAGAATAGCCTCGCTTCTACCTATCTACAGAATTATGAAAAAAGTTTTTCGAATCTGCGTTTTCCCCGTCGCGGTCCTGGGCCTTCTGCTTCCGCGCGCCGGGTCCGCGCAAGAGTATTTTCGCACGCTGGCAACCCCGGCGGACGTCGCCACGGTCGCTCCGCCCACGCCCGAGGAAGAGCAGAAATATAACATCAAGGTCGGCTCCAATTTCGGGATCAACATCGCCGCCGGCATCGCGGTGGAATTCAACGACAACATCAATCTGGGCAACAGCAGCAACCGCCAGCAGGATATTATTTTCCGGCCTTCGGCTGAGTTCGACGGGATATGGCGCGTCAGCGAACTGAACACCCTGCACCTGTCAATCGGCATCAGCTACGCGGCTTATGTCAACCATACCGAATACGACAGCAACGGGCCGCTGATCTCCCCGAACTCCGCCCTCGAATTCACAATGCACATCGGCGGCATACAGGTCACCCTGCGCGACCGCCTCAGCTACCAGGAAGACCCGTTCGATCTCCCGATCCTTCATGGCGTCGCGGATTATCGCCGGCTTGAAAACGAGGCGGGCATCCAGGTGGACTGGCCGATCAACGAGCAGGTCAAGCTGACCCTGGGCTACAATCACGACGATCTCTGGTCGCTCGGCGGCTCCCAATTCGACATCCTGAGCCGCGGCATCGAGACCCTCTACGCCAAGCCCTCCTACCAGCTCGGCCCGAATATCGCCCTCGGCCTGGACCTTTCCGCCAGCTACATCCACTTCTACGAATCGGGACAGAACGACGGCGAAGGTTACCTCGTCGGGCCGTTTCTCGATATCGGCATCACGCAGAACACGCGGGCCTACCTGGAAGCGGGCTATCAAGACCTCACCTTCGACAACAACGGATCGATCGGCGACAGTTCCGGTTCCACGTCGTGGTACGCGCGGCTGCAGGTCACCAACCAGTTGTCCGACCATTTCGCCCATCACCTTATCTTTTCCAAGAACGCCGAGCTTGGTTTCGGCCAGAACTTCTACACCCTGTACCACGCCGAGTATGGCGCGGACTGGAAGCTCACTCCGTCCATCTCCCTCTCGCCCACCGCGTTCTTCGAGTATTACAAGACATCCGGCCTCGGGGCGGAGGAAGCCGAGCGTTACGGGTTCGCGGTTGCGGCACGCTACGTGCTCACTCCTTCAGTTACCCTTGGAATGGATTACCGCTACCTGCTGAAGCAGTCGAACCTCGGTGGATTCGACTACGAGCAGGACCTGGTTATGGTGAGCATGTTTTACAGTTTCTGAACCCTTGAATGATGACCTGTCACAGCCGTCGCTTGTTTGCCGCAACCGTTCTCATAGCCGGTTGCGCCTTGCGGGCGGATGCCGCGCCGGGTGCGGGTTCGGTGTTTCACGACACCCCGCTGCCGCTCAATAATAACCCAAGCGACACGCCCGTCGCGCCGAGCGTTCCGGCGGCCCCGGCGGAATACCAGACCGTTCCCGTCCGTCCGCGCGCCGTGGCGGTGAATCCCGACCGGCCCCTGCACGTCGGCGATCAGGTCTCCCTGGAAATCGTCGAAGACAAGAGCGGCCCCGCGCCGAAGATCGTCACCGCCACCGGGGAGATCGACGTGCCCCCGCTGGGCCGCGTCCACGTCGCCGGGAAGAGTTGCGCGCAGGTCGAGGCCGAGTTGAAGCGCAAGCTCGAAGCCGACTATTACTACACCGCCACCGTGCGGCTCGCCATCGACTCCGTCCGGGAGGAAGCGCAGGTTTTCGGAAAAATCTACGTGGCCGGCGCGGTGAAGGTTCCCGGCCCGGTGTTGCTCGATCCCAGCGAACACCTCACCGTCAGCAACATCATCCTGAAGGCGGGCGGGTTCGCGCAATTCGCCGCGAGCAACAACGTGCGGGTGACCCGGAAGCAGAAAAACGGGGAGAAACAGACCTTTTCCGTGGACGTGCTCGGCGTCTGGCGCGCCGCCCGCAAGGCGGAAGACCCGGAAGTCCTTGACGGCGACTACATCTACGTGCCGCAAAAAGTCATCAACATGTAAACCGCATGGAGGCTGAAACATCCGGCGCGCCAACCAACGACTGGGGCGCAAATCTCAACTTAAAAGTCTTTCGCTACCGCCAGCTCGTGAAGCGGCGCTGGTGGGTGCTGGCTCTCACGGTCAGCGCGGGCCTCGCCTACGGGGCCTGGACATCCTTCCAGAAGCCCGTCGAATACGCTTCGCGCGGCGAGCTTACCGTCAGCGAGACGATCGACGTCTCCGGGCAGGCGACGATCCACGGCAACCAGGATTTCGGCGATTACTACGGCACGAACCTGAAGATGATCCAGGACCAGGAAATCCAGGATCGCGCCAGGCGCAGAGTGGCCATCGACTCGCCGAAATTGCAGGGCGTCATCGACGACCTCAGCGCCACGCGCAGCCCGAACTCCTCCATCTTCACGGTCGCGGCCGTCGGCACGAACCCCGCCTACACGCAGGCGTATGTGAACGCCGTCATGTCCGAGTTCATCAACTTCAAACAGGAAAAGCGCAAGGGCGTGGCGGACAAGGCCGCGAGCCAGATCGCCGATGAAATGTCCAAGCAGCGCGTCGAGTTGGACGAGAAGGAAAAAGACCTCCGCGATTACGTGGACCAGAACGACATGTCCGCCTGGGCCGAGCAGGGCAAGCAGGCCGCCACATTCCTGGCCGATCTCTCCAAAAAGCGCGCCCGCATGGACACCGAGCTCGACCGGATGCAGAACCTCACCTCCGAGCAACTGCTCAACATGCCCGCCTCCAATGACGACCGGACATCGGCCGATTCAAAGAACTCCGGCTCCTCGGAGGCGCCCATCGCCATGGACCTGGCGACCCAGTATCTTCAGAAAGCTCTCGAACTGAGCCGGGCCCGGGCGCTATTGAGCGAACAGAGCAAGGTATGGAAGCCGAAGCATCCCAAGCTGATCGCCATCCAGGATCAGATCGCCACGCTTAAGGGGGAACTCGAGGACATCAAAACGCAGAACGCGGAACAGACGAAGGTGCAGATCGGCGCGATCAAGGCCGAACTGGCGAGCCTCGACCAGAACATCAAGAGTTGGGAAGTGAAGGCGCGCGACGCCAGCCACAAGAACGACGCCTACCAGCAGCGCGTCGACGCGGTAACGCGCGCGCAAAACCTCTACACGCAACTTCTGGGCGACCTCAAGAGCGTCAAGGCCATCAAGACGATGGGGGGCGACGAGACCATCCAGGTTTTGCAGGACGCTAGCGCCGCGGACGAAGTCTCCCGCGGAACCGTCGTCCATCTCATCGCCGGAGCTCTCGCAGGCCTCGTGGCGGGGAGCATCCTCCTCATCCTGCTCGACCGCGCGGATGACCGCCTCGCCTCCTCCACGGAGGTTATGCATCGCTTCTCGGAGCCGATTGTCGGCCAGATTCCGAACATCTCCACCGGCCGGAAAGCGACCCTGGCTCTCCTCCACTCGGAAGACGACCGCTACACCTTCGCGGAATCCTTCCGCAGCCTCCGCTCGTCGCTCATTTTCATGCCGAACCAGGGCGATCTAAAGACGCTCATCGTCACCAGCGCCATCCCGGGCGAAGGCAAATCGACCATCGCGAGCAACCTCGCCATCACCATGTCGCTGGCGGGCGCGCGCGTCCTGCTGGTCGACGCCGACCTGCGCCGCGGCGACCTCACCGGCCTGTTCAAGATGGAGACCAAACTCGGCCTCACGAGCATCCTGCGCGGTGAGATCACGCGCAAGGAAGCCTTGCAGCCGACCCTTTATCCCACCCTGACCCTGCTGCCGTCCGGCCCCGTCACCAACCAGTCTGCGGAACTCCTCCTGAAACCGGCCTTCAACAAGCTGCTGGCCGAATGCCGGGACGAATTCGACCTCACCATCTTCAACACCTCCCCCATCCTAGCCACGGACGACACCGCCACCATCGCCCCGAACTTCGACGGCACGCTCATGGTCGTCCGGGCGCAATTCACCTCCGCCCGGCTGGTTGCCAGTTCCTTGAACGCGCTGTACCAACGGCAGGTGAACGTCCTCGGGCTCATCCTCAATTGCGTCAATACCGAGATGCCGGACTACTATTACTACCGGTATCCGAAGTACTACGCCGCCTGATTTCGGGTTGCGCGGGGCCGGTTTGTGTGGGAGGTAAAGAGACCTTTGCCGCCCCATGTTGGATTATTATTATCATCATCGAACGCCTTTTTATCGCCGGACGTGGTTCCTTGCCCTTCTTTCACTGGCGATTGTTCTGATCGGCGGCGGCGGTCTCTTCGTTTGGAAGGTCAAGAGCGATTACGAGGACAGGGCCGCCCGGTTTGACCTCAAGAAGCTGGCGGAGATGGAGTCCTCCAGCGTCATCTACGACCGTTACGGGGCCCCGCTGGGTCGGATCTTCCTCGAAAACCGCGACACCATCCCCTTCGAAGACATACCGCCGGATATGATCCGCTCCATCGTCGCCGCGGAGGACAACCGCTTTTTCCAGCACAAGGGCGTCGATTACTACGGCATGTTCCGCGCGGCGTGGAAGAACTATCGCGCGGGCGGCATACGGCAAGGCGCGAGCACCCTCACCCAGCAACTCGTCCGCAATTCCTTCGATCTGCACGCAAAAACCTACGACCGCAAGATTCTCGAAGTCTTCCTCGCCCTCGAAGTAGAGAAACACTACTCGAAGCAAAAAATCCTGGAGCTTTACTTGAACCGCGTCTATTTCGGCTCCGGCTTTTATGGATTGGAAGCGGCTGCGCGCGGCTACTTTGGCAAGCAGGCCAGAAACCTCAACCTCGCCGATTGCGCGATGCTCGCGGGCCTGCTGAAGAATCCGAACAACCTCTCGCCCTGGAGCAACCGGCAGGCGTGCATCAACGCGCGCAACTTCGTCCTCTCGCGGATGCTCGAACAAAAGCTTTCCACCAACCAGGAGTACCTTTCGAGCGTCGCGGAAGTCCCGGCGATCAAGAACCGGAAGCCGACGCACAGCGATTCGTACGCCATCGACGCCATCCGCCAGCAGGTCGTCAGCCAGGTGGGGCGCGACAACGCCTCCAGCGACGGATACCGCATCTACACGACCATCGACGCGGAGTTGCAGAAGCGGGCCGAGGAGACCCTGGCGCACCGGCTCGCGGCCATCGAGAGCAGGAAAGATTACGATCACCAGACGTATCTCGAATACGACACGCTCTTCCGGCAGCGCGTGAAGAAGCAGGGCGACAGCGACGAAGCCATGCCCGGGCCCGAATATTTGCAGGGATCCTTCGTCGCGCTGGACAACGCGACCGGCGCTGTGCTCGCGTTGGTGGGCGGCAGGGATTTCAATCACAGCCAGTTCGACCGCGCCACGCTTTCCGCGCGGCCCGCGGGGACGGCGTTCGGCCCGCTCGTCTATGCCGCGGCCTTTGACAACGGCCTGTTTCCGGGAAGCCTGTTCCAGGACAACGTCATGGACAACCGCCAGGTCATGATCGGCGGCATGACGGGCATCCTGGGCGAATGGGGCGCCGAACTGGCCGACAACGCCTACGAAGGCGCCATCTCCGCGCGGGAGGCCCTGGTGAAATCCAAGAACGCCGCCACGGTCCGGGTGGGGATGCAGACCGGGCTGGACAAGGTCATCGCGCTCGCGAAGAAGGCGGGCATCCAAAGCCCCCTGCGGCGGTTCCCCGCCACGTACCTCGGCAGCAGCGAGGTCACGCTCATGGACTTGACCCTCGCCTACACCCTGTTTCCCGGCGGCGGTTCGCGGCCCGCCCATCCTTTCCTCATCGAACGGATCGAGGACAAGGACGGCTCCATCGTCTTCCAGGCCCAGCCGTCGCGGGTTCCCGTGGTGAAGGACACGACCGCGTACGAAGTCCATTCTTGCCTCTCCCAGGTTTTGGAGCGCGGCACCGGGGACAAAGCCTACGCGGAATACGGCCTCAAGAACTTCCCGCTCGGGGGGAAAACGGGCACGGCTTACAATTTCACCGATGACTGGTTTGTCGGCTACAGCAGCGCGGTCACGTGCGGCGTCTGGATCGGCTTCGACAAGCCGCATACCATCTATCGCGGCGCATTCAGCAACGAGGTCGCGCTGCCAGTGTGGGTGGACATCATGAACTCCACCTTCGCCCGCTACAAGCCGATGGAGATTCCCCAGCCCGCTGGAATCAAGCGATTCGAGATTTGCCGCAGTTCCGGCCTGCTCGCGACGGACAAGTGTTTCGACATGCTGCCCGACAAGACGACGGGCGAACCGGCCCGGCGCCGCACGACGTATTTTGAAATCGGCACGGAAGAACAGGCGCCGAGAGCATATTGCGACGTGCATGGCGGCCAGGAAATCCAGCGCAGCCTCGCCGTCTCCAGCTCGGCGCCTCCGCCGGCGAAAGGCCAGCAATGGCCGCGCGCCGCGCTGGCCGTCAACACAAGCGGCATCGCCGCCGTGGCCATCAAGGCGCCCACCGTGGTCGGCGACGAGGACCCCTACCATTCCGTGAAGCCGTCCGCCGCCGCGGGGACGCCGGTAAACTCCGCCGCCACGCCCGCAACCGCGAGCGCGAACGGATCGCCCGCCCCATCCGCGTCTCCCGCCAAAATGGAAGTGCGCCGCGCCGAGCGGGTCAGCCCCGTCGAGCAACCCGAACAGGAGGGCGAGATCAAGATCGAACCGCCCGCTCCCATCCCGTTCTGAGCGACGGGCAAACGCTCCCTGAACCCCTGAACGGCGTCGTTGCCGTTGTGGAGGCGGCTACAGCCAGGGCATGCGGCGCAGGCAGTAGAGCGTCACTTCGCCGACGACGCGGAGGCTCTCGGGGCTTAGTTTGTCGAGCGTGTCGTCCGCGGTGTGCCAGTAGACGAAGTCGAAATCTATCAGGTCGATGGTCGGGATATGGGATTCGTTCAGCGGGACGTGGTCGTCGAGCATCGGCCCGCGGAAATAGGAGAAGTTCTTGCGCACGCCCAGGCTGTCGGCGCCGGCGAAGATGTCCCGCGCCATCTCGGGCGGCGAATCGGTGGGAAGCGTGATGTTCAAATCCGACGGGCCGATCATGTCCCAGAGGACGCCGCATTTGAATTGCCGGTTGCGGGCCGTCTCGCGCAGGACGTGCGCGTAGTAGCGGCTGCCGTACAGGCCGTCGCCGGGGCCGAATTGCACGACGGCTTCCTCCCCGTCGAAGAAGACGAGTTCGACGCGCCTGGCGAGGCCGGGATCGAGCGCCAGCACCCTTGCCAGTTCGATGAGCGCGCCCGTGCTCGAACCGCCGTCGTCCGCGCCGACGAACTTGATCGTGTCGAAAATCTTGGTGTCGTAGTGCGAGGCGATGATGATTCTCTGCGGCGAATCCGAGTTCCCGTAGCGGGCTATGAGGTTGACGAAGGTCACGGGGCCTCTCGGCGTGCGGTCGATGAATTCCTGCGGAACAACCTGCCAGCCCGCGCCTCGCACCGAATCGACGATGTATTTCCTCGCGCGTTCGAGGGCTTCGGAACCGGAGGGCCTCGGGCCGAAATCGACAAGCTTCTTTACGTGCGCGAACGCTCTCCGCCCGGAAAATTCCTTCCACAATTCCGCGGGCGGCGGCCCGGGAGGCTCCGGCGGGGGCGCCAGCTCGGAGGGAGGCATGGCCTCGGGGGCGTCGGCGGACTGTTCCCGTTTATGACTGCACGCGCCCGCAAGGAGAAGGACCGCGAGGAGAGCGAGCCGGCTAACCTTCATCATTCCGCAAGCCGAGCATCTCCAGTATCCGCTGCAAATCATCCGTGCCGTAGTACTCGATCTCGATATGTCCCCGTTTATCGCCGTGCCGCACCAGGACGTGCGTGGCGAGGTGCTGCTGAAGCCTGTTTTGCAAATGCTGGATGGCGGGCGTCATGGCTGCGTTCCCGCCGCCGCGCGCGGCGCGCACCGCGCCCTGTTTCGCGAAGTGATTGGCCACGAGGCGTTCCGCCGCGCGCACCGTGTGGTTTTGCCGGATGATCGCCTCCGCGAGGACGATCTGCTCGTCCTGCGATTTCACCGAGAGCAGCACTTTCGCGTGCCCCACGGAGATGCGCGCCTGCGTCAGCCAGCCCCGCACCTGGGGATGAAGTTCGAGCAGCCGCATGGAGTTCGCCACGGCGGCGCGGCTCTTGCCGACTTTTTTGGCGATGTCCTCCTGCTTCAGGCCGAACTCGTGCGCGAGCCGGGAAAAAGCCTGGGCTTCTTCTATCGGATTAAGGTCTTCGCGCTGGAGATTTTCGATGAGCGCCAGTTCCAGGACTTCCTGGTCCGACGCTTCGCGCAGGATGACCGGCGCCTGGCTCAAGCCGACTTCGGTGGCCGCGCGCCAGCGGCGTTCGCCGGCGATCAGCTCGAATTTATCCCCGCGCCTGCGGACGATGAGCGGCTGGATGATGCCGCGCTCGCGGATCGATTCGATGAGTTCCTGCAGGCGTTCGCCGCGGAATTCGGTGCGCGGCTGCAAGGGGCTCGGGATGATGTCCGTCAAGGCGACGTGCTGGATGCGCTCGCCGTGTTCTACGGCGGGCGTAGGCGACGCCACCCGCGGGTTGATGAGTGCGCCCAGACCCTTCCCTAGTGCTACTTTCGCCATGCGGACGAGATGATAAACAAATCTTTCCAAAACGCCATTACCAATTCAAAAGATTCTGCATGCTATTTGAGGCCATCGAATGCGTGGCGGATCCGGAGCCGCACGACGGGGCTTTCAACATGGCCATGGACGAAACGCTCTTTCTCGAAACCGCCGCGCCCGCCATACGGGTTTATGGCTGGAGCCGCCCGGCGGTTTCCTTCGGCTATTTTGAAAGATATGCCGCCGCCGTCGAGACGCATCCCGGGCGCGAACCGGTGCGGCGATGGACGGGGGGAGGGATCGTCCCGCACGGCGAAGACTTGACCTACTCCCTGTTCGCGCCCGCGGATTCCGCATTGGCCCGGCTGAAGCCCTCGGAGTCGTACCGGTTCATCCACGAGTGCATCCTGGAACTGCTGGCGCGGGTGGGCGTGGTCGGAAGCGTGGCCGCCGAAACCGGCGCCGGGGTCTCGCGCGCGTGCTTTGAGAAAGCGGCGCGCCACGACATCCTGGCCGGGGGAAAAAAGATAGCCGGCGCCGCGCAACGGAGGACGAGGAGCGGGCTTCTGCACCAGGGGAGCATCCAGAACGTGGCTTTGCCGCGCGGGTTCGGCGATCTGCTGGCAGCCGCGTTTTCGCGCCGGGTCAAGACCCGCGAATTGAGGCGCGACGAGACGGAGCGCGCCGCTCTTCTCGCGCGGGAAAAATACGCGGGCCAGGCGTGGTTGAAACGTTATTGAGCCGGGGGGAGCGCCTTCACCTGGGAGGACCAGTAGTCGATGATCTCCAGCGTCTGGAACCGGAAAACGATGAGCAGCGCGTCGTTGAGAGCGACGCCGATTTTCTTTGCGATCTGCTGGAGGGAGGAGGCGCCGTTGATGGCGGCGGCGAAACGGACCTCCACGTCGTTCAGCCGGAGGCGCTGGATCGATTCGTAGCCGCGCTGCGTGTAGTTCGGGTTGCCGTTCGGGTCGGGCCGCTGTTGCGCCGTCAACGCGTCGAATTTCACGTAGCGAAGGCTGGCGAGCAGCCAGTTGTCAGGGTCTTCCGCGCCGGGAGGAAATTGGGCGGCGTAGTCGGGCGGTTCCGTTGTCTCCTCGAATTCGAATTGTACGCGCCCCGCGGTAAAAAGGCCGGCGAACAGCCGCTGGCCGTGGTCGCGGACGATCTGGACAACGTCGTCGTGCGGGAAACCGCTCCGGGCCGCCAGGTAGAGAAAGAGGGGGCAACCGGAAACGCCCTGGTTCACCTGCGCCTCGACGATCAACCCCAGGTTCGTGGACGAGAGAATGACCGGGGAATCTTTCGTATAGAGCAGCGCATTGCGCGAGGTGGCGAAAAGGAAGCGCCCCTTCGCAAAAAACACTTCGACGGGGAAGCGGTTGACGAAAACGCGAAGCGCGCCGGTCAGTTGATCGGAATACGCCATCTGGAGCGCGGAACGGAGGGAGAAAAAGCCGGTGTGCCCCGCGAAGACGACCCTGCCCGCGTCGCGCGACAGGATGGCCGCGGCGGGATTCGGCTTTGGCTTGGCGAGCGCGAGCGTTTCGCTGACTGCCGAATCCAGCCCGTCCTTGCCGGTTTGCCGGACGACGTTGGGATACTTCACCGGCCGGCCGTCCACGACGATGACGGGAATGGACGCGGTCAGCGGATCGTCAAACAACCGGCGGCAGATGGCGTCGCTGTCCGGCAGGGAGCCGTCGAGGAGGACGAGGTCCGGCTGGGCGACGTAAATGCGCTCGAAGGCGTCCGCGCCGCCGCGGGCGAGCAGTATGTCGCAATCGGCAAACTGGCCCGGGGCGGAAAGACCGTCGTCGATTAAGAGAATTTTTTTGCGCATTGCCGATGGCCCTCCCTGAAACCGGCAGGAACGGGCAGAATACGGAATGGCGCTCGATTGTCAAATAAAGTAAAGAGGGGGGAATGAGTTCATCCGTTCGCGTCCGTTTTGCCCCCTCCCCCACCGGGTTTCTGCATGTCGGGGGGGCGCGCACCGCGCTTTTCAACTGGCTCTATGCGCGGCACACGGGCGGGACGTTCGTGCTGCGCGTGGAGGATACGGACCGGAGCCGGAACACGGAGGAGGCCGTGGCCGTCATCTACGAAGGTTTGCGCTGGCTCGGCCTGGAGTGGGACGAAGGGCCGTATTTCCAGAGCGGGCGCGAGGCGATCTATCTGCGTCACCTCGAAAAGCTCGCGGACAATGTCTATGAGGACGCCGGCGCCCTCCGGTTCCGTTCGCCGAGGAAGCCCGTCGAGGTCAGGGACGAAGTGTGCGGAACCATCGTGTTCGACCGCTCAATGGAACCGGACATGACGATCCGCCGCCCGGACGGCTCGTGGATTTTCCATTTCGTGAACGTGGTGGATGACATCGAGATGGGGATAACCCACGTCATCCGGGGCGAGGATCACCTCTCCAACACGCCGAAACACATCGAACTTTACAACGCCCTCGGCGCGCCGCCGCCGCGGTTCGCGCACATCCCGCTCATCCTGAACAAGGACGGCACGAAGATGAGCAAGCGCGACCAGGGGGCGAGCATCGCGGAATACATCAAGCTGGGGTACGCGCCGGAAGCCGTGCGCAATTATCTTTGCCTGCTCGGCTGGTCGCCAAAGGACAACCGGGAGAAGCTCGACATCGAGGAAGTCATCTCCCTCTTCGACCTCGCGAAGGTGAACCGGCGCAATGCCGCGTTCGATCTCGACAAATGCTATTGGCTCAACGGCCAGTACCTGGCGCAAATGAGCCTGGAGCGATTCCGGGACTTGAGCATGCCGTTCATAGAAGCGGCGGGCATCGCGGCGGATGAGACTCTCCTCCCCGCGCTCGCCATCGTGAAGGAGAAAATAAAGCATCTGAACGACGTGCCGCGCTGGATCGACTACTTTTTCACGGAAGACTACGCCTACGACGAGGAAGGCGCCGCCAAAACGCTTCGCAAACCCGGCGCGCTCGAAAAGCTGGAGCGGCTCGCGGCGCGTTACGAAGCGCTGCACGACTGGAGCGCCGCCGCGCTGGAAAGCGAACTGAAGGCGCTGGCCGGCGAGCTTGGCTGCAAGACGGGCGAACTGATCCACCCCGCGCGCCTGGCTGTAAGCGGGCGTCCCGTCGGGCCGAGCCTGTACCACATGCTGGAAGTCATGGGGAAGGAGAAGGTCGTGCGCCGCCTCCGGAAGACCGTCGCGCGCTTCCAGGCATGACCTACACGTTCGCCGATCTCCGGCGTTGGCGGGAGGTTACAGCGGCCTCCAGCCCGCCGCTTCGCCTCTCGGTATTCGGGGATCCCGTGGAGCATTCCGCCTCGCCGCCGATGCACAACGCCGCGCTGGAGAAATGCGGCGTCGACGCCCGTTACACCCGGCTGCACATCCGCCCGGAAGAACTGGGCGAAGCGCTGCGGCTGCTGCCCGGCGCGGGCTTCATCGGGGCGAACCTGACCATCCCGCACAAGGCGGCGGCCCTGCCGTTCCTCGACGCGATCGACGAGCACGCGCGCAAGATCGGAGCGGTCAACACCGTGCTCGTCGAAGGCGAAAGACTCACCGGCTTCAACACCGACGGCCCGGGCCTCGTCCGCGCGGTGCGGGCGGAGTTCGGCGTGGACATCCGCGACCTGCGCGTGATGGTCCTCGGCGCGGGCGGCGGCGCGGGGCGCGCGATCTCCCTGCAATGCGCGATCGAGAGGTGCTCCCGCCTGGCGCTGGTAAACCGGACGTTTGAAAAAGCGCGCGCGCTCGCCGCCGAACTCGAACCGTATCTGAAAAGCTCGCGGCTGCTCGGCCCGGCGGCGCGCCTGGAAGCCGTCCCCTGGGAGGAGCCGCTTCTCAAACGCCAGCTTGAGCATACCGACCTCATCATCAACGCAACCTCGCAAGGGATGAAGCGCACGGATGCAAGGCTGCTCCCCGCTTCGCTCCTGACGCCGAATCTCCTGGTGTACGACACCATCTACGGAGCGGGGAGGACTCCCCTGCTCCTCGCGGCGGAGGAAGCGGGCGCGCGGGGGGCGAACGGGCTTTCCATGCTGCTCCACCAGGGCGCCTTGGCGTTTGAAATCTGGTTCGGACGCGAGGCGCCAATCGAGGAAATGCGCGCCGCGCTGCTCAAGCGCCAGGAGGATTAGCCTTATCCACTACGACTACGATGCCGTCGTTGTGGGGGCCGGGCCGAACGGGCTTGCCGCCGCGATCACCCTCGCGAGGAAGCGCCTCTCCGTGCTGCTGATCGAGGCGCGCGACACCATCGGCGGAAGCGCCCGCACCGAGGCGTTGACCCTCCCCGGCTTTCTCCACGACACCTGTTCGGCCGTCCACCCGATGGCCGCCGTTTCCCCGTTCTTCCGCTCCGCCGGGCTGGAGGCTTACGGGCTGGAGTGGATACAACCGCCGATCCCGCTCGCGCACCCGCTCGACGCGGAGGCCGTCGTGCTCGAGCAATCCCTCGACGCCACGGCGGAACAGCTCGGCAGGCGCGACGGCGCCGCGTACCGGCGCCTCATGGAGCCGTTCGTCGGCCAGGCGGAGGCGATCTTCGACGACATCCTGCGGCCATTCCTCCGTTTCCCAAAAAATCCCGTTGCGCTCGCGCGGTTCGGCCTGCCCGCGCTCCTCTCCGCGCGGGCGCTGGCCGGCAGCCGTTTCAAGGGCGAAAGGGCCAGGGCGCTTTTCGCCGGACTGGCGGCGCATTCCTTCCTGCCCTTGAATGCGACGGCCTCCGCCTCCTTCGGCCTGGTATTGGGCATGGCGGGGCACGCCGTGGGCTGGCCGATCGCCAAAGGCGGCTCGGGGGAAATCGCGAACGCGCTCGGCGCCAGTTTCCAGGCGCTCGGGGGGACGATCCAGTTGGACAGGCCCATCGGGAACATCCGTGAACTGCCCACGGCGCGAGCGACCTTGCTCGACCTGACCCCGCGCCAGATCGTCCGGCTCGCGGGCGACCGCCTGCCCGGCATTTACAGGGGACGGCTCGCCCGGTATCGCTACGGCCCCGGGGTGTTCAAGTTGGACTACGCGCTCTCCGAACCCATCCCCTGGCTGGCGGAAAGCTGCCGGCGCGCGGGCACGATCCACGTTGGCGGATTCTTCAACCAGATTGCCGCTTCCGAACGCCTCGTCTCCATGAACCAGCACGCGGCGGATCCCTTTGTCCTGGTCGCTCAGCCGAGTCTCTTCGATGATACCCGGGCGCCGGAAGGCCGGCACGTCGCCTGGGTCTATTGCCATGTGCCGAAGGGTTCGGCGCTGAACATGACCGAGCGGGTCGAGCGGCAAATCGAGCGCTTTGCTCCCGGCTTCCGCGATGTCATTCTGGCCCGGAGCGTCCTCACCACGAAAAATCTGGAGGATCGGAACGCGAACCTGGTGGGAGGCGACATCAACGGCGGCGCCACCGACATCCTGCAACTGATAGGACGCCCTGTTTTCAGCCTGAACCCGTACCGTACATCGGTGCCCGGGCTTTACATCTGCTCCTCCTCCACCCCGCCGGGAGGCGGAGTCCATGGCATGTGCGGTTACAACGCGGCCGCTGCGGCCTGGAAAGACATTTTTTCAAAATGAAATGAAAAAAATATCTTGTCTGCAAAATTTATTTGTAGGATATTGACCGTCAAATCAAAGTGACGCCAGTCCTACTATCATGAAAGCATTTATAATCGCTATTTTCTTCATAGTGTTTTCCGCGGCCGTTCAAGCGGAAGACTTGAATCTCTTCGTTTTCGCCGGCCAGACCATCATGGCGGGAACGGGCAAGGCGGAAGACCTCCCATCCGATTTCCAAGGCCCCGAAAAGGACGTTCTCTACGCGGCCCGCTCTTCCAAGAAAAATCAGGAGCCAATCGTGACCGGGTCGGCGGAAAATCCCTGGACGGAGTTGCAGCCGCTGAACGGAAGCTTCGGACCGGAGATCGCTTTTGGCCGCACCATATCCGAAAAGCTGCCGCACACGCCGGTCGCCATCGTGAAAATAGCCGCCGCGGGCCGGAGCCTGGCCGAAAACTGGAATCCCGAGGCCACGCGAGAGCCCAGGTTGTATTCGGAGATGCTGGAATTCGTCCGGAGCGCCATCGAGCGGCGCGAGAAGGAGGGGGATACCGTGAAGGTGGCGGGCTTCATCTGGTACCAGGGAGAGGCGGACGCCCACAACGAAAAAGCGGCGGCGGCGTACAAGGAAAATCTATCCCGTTTCTTCTTCCGCCTCCGCACGGACTTGAAAACGCCCGAGTTGCCAATCGTCGCGGTTCGGATCGGAATACGCCAGCGCAACGCGGGCCGGTTCGAGCCGGAAGTGCGGGCGGCCATCGAATCCGTCTGCGGCGCCGGGCCGCGCACCGCGTGGGTGGACGTGGACGGGCTTTCGCTGCTGGACGGAAAATACCTCGACTCGATGAGCGAACTGGAAGCGGGCAAACGCCTGGCGACCGCGTGGCTGAGACTCAAGGCGGAGAAATAAGCGTCTTGTGCAGATGGTAAAGAGCCGTCTGTGACGCGAGGTATTTGAAGGTCTCGCGGTCGGTTGGAAAGTGATGTTGGTGCGTTTTTACAACGCCTCCTCTCCCGGCCAGCCCTATGAATACCGTCCCGACGGGTTTCCCTTCGGTTCCCCCGCCCGGCCCGGCGATCCCGGTGAGGGAAAGCGCGTAATCGGCCCCGGATAATCGCAACGCGTTTTCGGCCATGGCGGAAGCGACCGCGGCGCTCACGGCTCCGTGTTCGCCGAGGAGGACCGCGTCGACTTCCAGGAGCCGGGTTTTGGCGTCGTTGGAATAGGTGACCACTCCCTCGATGAATACGGCGGACGAACCGGGGACGTTGGTGATCTGATTCGAGAGGCAGCCGCCCGTGCACGACTCGGCGACGGCCAGCTTCGCGCCGCGAGCCGCGAGAAGCCCGACGATGACCGCCTCCAGCGGACGCCCGTCGCGCGCGACCACGTGTTCGCGGAAGCGGCCCATGATGATCTCTTCCGCGCGATCCAGCATTTCCTTTGAGCCGATGCAGCGCACATCCACCGAACCGGGCCGCGCGCAGTAACCGAGTTCGATGCCGGGTATCGCGAGGAGCGCTTCGCCGATCTCCGCTTCCACGGCGGATTCCCCGACGCCTGGGATAGTAAAGCTCCGGCATTCCGCGACGCTCCCGGGGGGCAGTATCCGGCGCAGGATCGGCAGCGCCGAATGGTTGAACATCGGCTTCAACTCGCGCGGCGGTCCGGGCAGCAGAAACAGGTGCGGTGAGTTCTCCGTTTTTTCAAAATAGAGGCCTGGCGCGGTGCCGTGCGCGTTGGGCAGGACGGCGGCGCCGCGCGGGACGAGGGCTTGCAGCTTCACGCGTTCCGTCAGCGCGAAGCCGCGCCGGGCGAAACGCTCGTGTATCGCCGCGAGGACTTCGCGATCCTCCAGCAACGGGGCTCCGAGCAGTTCGGCGGTTACGTCGCGCGTTATGTCGTCGGTCGTCGGCCCGAGGCCGCCGGTGACCAGGACGACATCCGCCCGGGCGAAGCTTTCCTTCAGAGCGTCGCGGATCGCGTCGCCGTCGGGGACGGTGACCTGGCGTTGGATGCGAAGGCCGAGCGGGAAAAGCGCCTGGGCCAGGAACGCGAGGTGCGAGTTGACGACGTTTCCGAGCAGCAGTTCCGTGCCGGTGTTGACGACTTCGACATTCACGGCGCGGGAAGGGAGAGGCGGGGCGCGTCGCTCCACAAATCCTCCAGGCAATAGAACGCCCGCTTCTGCTCGTGGAAAATATGCACGATCACGTCCTGGTAATCGATGACGATCCATTGGCTGAGCGGGTAGCCGTCCACCGCGTGCGGGCCAACGGAGTGGTCTTTCCTCAAGCGCTCCTGGATCTCGCCGGCGATGGCTTTGAGGTGCGGCTCCGACGTTCCCGAGCAGATGACGAAGAAATCCGTGAAGGAGGAAATGCCGCGCAGGTCCAGGGCGACGATGTCTTCGGCCTTCTTGTTCGCGGCGAATTCGGCGCAGAGCTTTGCGAGCGGCTCGGAGTTAATGGCGCGGTTCCTTGTAAAGCCCGTGTTTCTCGATGGTCTCGCGGACGGACTCCGGCACGAGGTAGCGGACGGACGCGCCCTTCGCGGCGCGGGCGCGGATGTCCGTCGAGGAAATCTCTATCCGGCGTTCGACGGCGAGCCGCAAAGGGCCGGGTTCCGCGCGCCCGCGGGTGAATACGACGAACCGCGCCAGCCGCTCCAGTTCCTCGATGCGGCGCCAGGTGTGCAGTTCGGCGATGTTGTCGCCGCCTATCAAGACAAAGAGTTCGGCATCGCCGAATTTCTCCTTCATGAACTCCACGGTGTCAATGGTGTAGGAAGGGCCGCCGCGCGCCAGCTCGCAATCGTCGAGGGCGAACCCGGGTTCCCCCGCGATGGCGGAGGCGATCATGGCCGCGCGCAACGGCGCGGGCGCGGACGCGGGCGTCCCGGCGAGCTTGTGGGGCGAGATGGCATTCGGGATGAAGAGGACGCGATCCAGCCCGAGCGTCTCGAGCGCCGCGCGCGCCAGTATGAGGTGCCCGTGGTGGATGGGATCGAACGTCCCGCCGTAAAGGCCGATCTTCACTAATACAGGAGATACGGCGTTCGTTCCGCGTCGAAGCGCTGGTTTTCTGGCAACCAGCTGTTGACGATGCGGGGGACGGGGACCTGCCCCTCTATCTGGCCGCGGATGGAGGAGCTGCCATAAACTTTGTAAAACATTTCGAGCTTGGAAGGCGAGCGCTCGAAGAGATCGGGGCGCGCGACGCTGTTCGCCAGCGCGAGGATGTAAATGCCGAGCGCGGAGAGATTCCCCGCCGCGCGCGGATCGATGCGGATGCGCGCCCCGCGGAAGCCGTTCTTCGAATACTCGCTGTACTCGACGCCGGCGATGTGCGTCGAGCGGAGGGCGGAGGTGAAGCGCGCGCCGTCCAGCCACTTCGCGGCGGCCAGTTCGAACGGTTCCGACGTGCCGACGCCTATATCCATGCCAGCCAGTTCGCCGACGATCCCGGTGGCCACGTAGTAGAAGGGCGAAGTCGCATACGGGATGTTCGGAGAGGTGGGAACCCAGCGCAGACCGGTGTCCGGCCAGGTCATGGGGCGCTGCCAGCCGCGCATGCTGATGACGGTCAGGTTGCAGCGGGGTTGCACCCAGCCCCTGCCGTTGGCCATGCGAGCCAGCTCGCCCACGGTCATCCCATGGACGTACGGAATCGGGAGCTGCCCGACGAACGAAATCCAGCGCGGCTCGATGGAGGGGCCTTCGATGCGCATGCCGCCGAGCGGGTTTGGCCGGTCGAGCACGATGAAGGGAATCCCCTTCTCGCCCGCGGCTTCCATGCACTTGACCATCGTGCTGACGTAGGTGTAGCTGCGGCTGCCGATGTCCTGCATGTCGAACACCAGCGCGTCGACGCCCTGGAGCATTTGCGGCGAGGGCTTGCGCGTCGGCCCGTAGAGCGAATAGACCGGCAGACCGGTGAGCGAATCCCTGCGGGAAGCGACGTACCTTCCGGCCATCTCGACGCCGTCGAGGCCGTGCTCGGGGCTGAAGAGCGCGACCAGCCTGATATTCCCCGCGCGCCGCAGGAGGAGCCGCGTCTTCACCCCCTGCGAGTCCACGCCGGTCTGGTTGGTGACGAGGCCGATGCGCCTTCCTTCGAGAATGGAGAAGTTCTCCCTTTCAAGCACGTCGACCCCGAGCAGAACCTGGGCGTGCGCGGAAAGCGCGAGCAGACAGAAAAGAATGGCCGAAAGAAAAGGAATTTTCTGTTGCGGGGAGGGCATGGAAACTAGAGTCCCCATCTAATGGCATTTTCGACGACCGGTCAACTCTTGCTGACGGGCGTGCCCGGCCATGAGTTGGACGCGGAGACGGCGCGGCTCTTCCGCGCGATCCAGCCGGGCGGGTTCATCCTTTTCGGGCGCAACATAAGGTCGGCGTCGCAACTCAGGAAGCTGATCGACGACCTGCGCGACCTCAGCGAGATCGAGCCGGTCATCACCATCGACCAGGAAGGCGGGCGGGTTTCGCGCCTGCGACTCATCGGGTCGGAGCCGCCGAACGCTTTTCAGTTGAGGATGAAGAACGACGCCGGCCTCATCCGGCGGCACGGAACCCTCACCGGAAAGCTGCTGCGGCTGTTCGGGTTCAATCTCGACCTCTGCCCGGTGCTGGACCTCTCCTTCGACGACGAGGCCGACAACTCCCTCAAGGGCCGCTGCTACGGCGCGACGGTCGAGCAGGTCATCCGGAACGCGGGCGCTTTCAACGACGCCTTGCGCGCGGAAGCCGTCGCGAGTTGCGGCAAACATTTCCCGGGCTACGCCTGCGCGTCGCTCGACCCGCACCATGAACTCCCCGTCATCAACCGGACCCGCGCGGAACTGGACGCCGAGGAACTGGCGGTCTTCCGGCATTTCGCTCCCTCCGTGGACAGCATGATGATCTGCCACGCTTCCTACCCGAGCCTCGACGCTTCGGACGCCTTGGACGCCGCGGGAACGCCCGCGTCGCTTTCGCGGGCCGTCATCACCGGTCTTTTGCGGGAGGAATTCGGCTTCAACGGACTCATCATGACGGATGACCTGGACATGGGGGCGATCCTGAACCACTACGGGCTGGAGGAGATGCTCCGCCTGGCCATCGGCGCTGGGAACGACTTTGCCATGATCTGCCATCGCATGGAGGTTCTCGGGCGGGCGAAGGAAATCCTGGACGGCTGCAAAAACGCCGGCGCGGCGCTCGAGCGCGTGGCCGCCTTCAAGGAAAGGCTGGCGCCGCCCGCGTCTTTTTCGGAGGATGAATTCCGGCGGCTCGACGCGGAGGTGTGGGATTTGCGCGTGGAAACCCTCGGCGCGGAAGCGGCAGCGCGGCGCAGCCCCGAGGATGGGAAACGGTCGCCAGTCGAACATTATTAAAAAAGCCATGTTAGCCGAGATCGAGAAACTCCTTGTCCTGCAGGAAAGAGACCGCCGCATTCGCACGTTGAAACAGGAGGAGGCGCGGATTCCCCTGGAAAAAGCCGACCTGGAGAACCGGCTGGCCGGCGGGAGCGCGTCGCTGGCAAACGCCAAGCAGCGGGCGAAAGAGATCGAGGTCGAGAAAAAGAATCTCGAACTCCAGGCGCAGGCAAAGCGCGACTCGATAGCCAAATTCAAGACGCAGCAATTCCAGACCCGCAAGAATGAGGAATTCCAGGCCCTGGGCAATGAGATCAAGCGTTATGAGGCCGACATACAATCCATCGAGGACAAGGAACTCGACCTGATGGAGGAAGCCGAGAAGAGCAAGACTGTCTCCGGCGCGGCTGAGAAAGAACTCGGCCAGCTAAAAAATTCCGTGCAAGGGCAGCTCGCCGATCTTGAGAAGAAAGCGCAGGCAATCCAGGCGCAGTTGAAGGAACTCGGCGACGAGCGCGCGACGCTGGCGGCCGGCGTGGACGAGGATTTGCTGAACCGCTACGAGCGGCTGTTCGCGAGCAAGGGCGACGCGGCGGTGGTCGCGCTGGAGCACGAGGTCTGCACCGGGTGCCACATGAAGATCACGACTCAGACGGCGGTTCGGGTAAAAGCGAATCGGGAGATAGTAAGCTGCGAGCAGTGCGGGCGGATACTCTTCCACTCGCCCTGAGCACGCCCGCGGCGGAGAGGACCAGCGAGCCGCTGACGGCAAGCAGCGGGAACAGGCTCAACCGGCTTTCGGGAAAGAGAAACTCCCCGATGTTGAATGAATTCCAGCGCGCCTCGCGGCTGAGCGCCGGGAAGAGCCGATAGAAATATCCTTCGTAAGCCCCCACGGGATTCACCGAGACAGGGCCGCGAAAAGTCGCCAGCAGGAACGGCTCCTCCTCGGAATGAAGCACTTTCGCGACGAGGTCGCTCCTGGATTCCGCCGGGTGGTCCTGAAGCCGCCGGTCGATGAGTTGGTCGAGCAGAGGCCAGGCGTGGCCCGTCCAAAAAATCGGCCAGGTGTATTCGGCCAGCGGGCTGTATTTCCAATCGGGCCGGCAGTCGATCATCGCCAGGTCGCCCACCCCGGCCGGGCTTTCCACGTCGACTGCGGTGATGAGAAGCTGGATGGCAATCGACGCCGCCGCGAGAAACGCCGTCACCCGCGGCAGGCGCAGGAAGGCGAAGACCAGCGGCAGCGCGAGAAAGGGAATCGCCGGGCCGAGATAACGCGGCTCGGAGCAGAAGCCCCCGTGATAGCCGTTAAAACAGGTGTTAACAAAAAAGAAGAGGCCGAAGACGGAGGCGATGAGCCATTTCTCCCGGCCCCGGGGAAGGCGCGACCAGCCGTAAACCGCAAGCAACAGCACGGGCGACGTATAAAATATCCCGCGAAACGGCGAGACCAGCAGCAGCAGGGCGACGTACGGATTCGGCAGGGCGAACATCCCGAGAAGGCCGCCGCCTTTCATCTTGAAAAGCGGGTTCTGGTAAGTGGTGTTGAGCGCGAAGGGATTGTGGAAACAGAGGATGCCGTAGGCGCAGACCAAAGCGAACGGCCCCGCCACTCCGAGCGCGTAATAAAAGAGCGGCCTCGCTTTCCGGTTCCAGAAATAGAGCGCCAGCATCGCCGCCACGGGCGCGGCGACGTAGTTCGTTACGGAGGCGATCCCCGCGAACAACCCCGCCGCGAAAAGAGAGGGCAGCCCCGCGTAGCCGCGCCTGAACCGGAGCAGGCAATAAAACGCCGCGAGCAGCGCGGTCGCGGTGAGGTTCTGGTCGAACAAGAGCGTGGCGTACGGGAAGAACATCGTCCCGAAGGCGAAAGCCAGCGTCGCGGCCAGCGCGGCGCGCGCGTCGCCGCCGAGCAGCAGCGCGCAGCGCAAAAACAGGACGCAGCCAAACGCCGAAATGATGCCGACGCTGAAGACCGAGGCGAGCCATTCGTTGCAGGTCAGCGCCCACCAGTTGTCGGGATCGATGCCGGCGCATCGTTCCACCCCTAGAAGCGCGAGATAGGCGGGCAGCGCGAAAAACGAAGTCCCGGGCGGCTTGTTGGGATGGAAATGCCCGTTGAAAAAAGCCACGTCGCCGGACGCGGCGTTGATCTCGAGCGAGAGCGACTCGCGCGGCTCCTCCGGCTCGACGCCGTTCACGGGGTGCAAATTCCATCCGCCCGGCTTGCTCTCCGTCCACGCCAGCCGCTTCGGGCCTTCCGGTCCGGTGAAGTCGCCGTTGCGCACGCGCTGGCGCGTCAGGACGGGGCTCTCTTTCGCGGACGTATAGACCAGGAAGTCGTCGATGGCGAAGACGTGTTCCTCCGCCATGGCCCGCACCTCCGCGAACCGCGCATTCTGATTCCACCCGCCCCCCTGGTGGAACCACGCATACGCGATGAACGCCGCGCAGAAGAGCAATGTCTCGACCCGTTTCATAACAGGCCCGAGATGATATTGATGCTCAGGGCCAAGATCACGGTATTAAACGCGAAGGAGACCAACCCGTGAAGCAGCGCGAGCCGGCGGAGCCTGCGCGAGGTCACCTGCACGTCGGAGACCTGGAACGTCATCCCGATGACGAAGGAGAAGTAGGTGAAATCCATGTAATCCGGCTCTTTTTCCTCCGGGAAATCGAGGCCTCCCGGCGTCTCGCCATAATAGAGATGAGCGTAGCGGAGGGCGAACACCGTATGCACGAGCGCCCACGAACAGAGCACCGTGCCAAACGCCAGCCCGGCGTGCTCGGTCATCTTCCCCTTGGAAAGGTCCTTCGCCGCCCCGAGCAAATACCCCAGCGCGAACAGGCTGGCGCACGCCGCGATGATCACCGACAGGAAAACAACCGTCTGGCTGGAATCCTGGAGCCGCGCCGTGCCGCTGACTTTGCCCGGGTCGGTCGCGACGATCCGCATCCAAGCCAACCCCAAGGTAACCATCCCAAAGGCGTCCCATGCGAAAATGACCCGCATCGGTAAAACATGCCTGCCCGGCAGCCACGCGAATACAATTGCCGCAACCGCCAGCGCGATGATAAGCCGGTGGTGCGAATCCAGATTCGTGAGACGCGTGAACATCGCAAACCCTTTGAACAGGGAACCGCTCGCTTTGTCATCTCATTTTTCTGGACGCCCGCCGCAAAGGGGGGTGTAGTTTTCCTCCCATGAAGACCCGGTTGCTGTTTGCTCTCCTGCTTTCCGCGCGCGTCCTCGCGCAACAGCCCGCGGCGGAGGCGTCCGCCAGCCCGGCCCCGCCCAGGATTTCCTACGGCTCGGCGCACGTGGACGGTCCCTACATCGCATTGACGTTCGACGACGGCCCCCACCCGCGCCTGACGCCGAAGCTGCTGGCTATCCTTGCCCAGCGGCACGTCAAGGCGACCTTCTTCCTCATCGGCGAGAACGTCCAGGCGCACCCCGAGATCGCCAAACAGGAGGCGGAGGCCGGCTACGAGATAGGGAATCACTCGTGGGATCACCCCGATCTTAAACATCTTTCCGATGAAAAACTGCGCTCCCAGATGCAGCGGACCGACGACGCCATCAAAGCGGCCATCGGGCATTCGCCGGCCATCATGCGGCCGCCGTACGGCGATCTCTACCCCGCGCAGCGCAAGCTGGTGAACAAAGAATTCGGCTACAAGATCATCATCTGGGACGTCGATCCCAACGATTGGAAAGACCCCGGCCCATCCGTCGTCGCGAGCCGCGTCCTCGCGGAGACCAGGCCCGGCTCCATCATCCTTTCGCACGACATCCACGCCGGCACCGTGGCGGCGATGCCCCAGATCATCGACACCCTCCTTGCGCGCGGCTTCAAGTTCGTCACCGTCTCCGAGTTGATCGCGATGGACAAGCCGGTCGTAAAGAAAGCCGCCTCCGCCCAGCAAACCCAGCCGTCAGCCTCCCCCGCGGCGAGCGCCACGCCGACTCCGTAAGCGGTCAGTCCGTGATCTCGACCGGGGTGCCGATCCGCACCTTCTGGTAGATATACATCGCGATGTCCGAGGGGAGCCGCACGCAGCCGTGCGAAGCCGCATACCCGGGGAGGATGCCGACATGCATGCCGACGCCTTCCGCGGTGAGCCGCAGGAACCACTTCATGGGCGCCCCTTCGAAATGCGTGCCGGCAGGGGCGGAATCGATCTTCGCGCTGACGCCCGCGCGCAGGATGCGGCCCCGCGAATCGACGAAGTTGCCGTAGATGTTCGAATGGTGATTCGGGTCTTTTTCCAGCACGGTGAACTTCCCTCTCGGCGTGGGCCGGGAGGCTTTGCCCGAGGAGATGGGGGTGTCGAGCGCGGTGACTTCGTTGACCATGAGGTAAGCCCGCTGCCTCGACAGGGAGACGAGGATGTGGGCGTTGGCGGGCGTCACCTGGTCCATGATCCGCGTGGAGATGCTCGGAGGATCCTGCCTGTGGATGATCTCCGAGGCCGGTTTCATCGGGGCCGGACGGAAAAGAATCTGGGCGTGCGCGGCGCCGCACAATCCCCACGCGGCGGCGAAAACGCAGAGGCGGTGAAGCCGGAGCGCGCGGGGCGGGGAGGAACGCATGTCCGAACGGTGTAAACGAATTAAAAAAGATGGTCAAGAGCCGCACGGGGCTCATGGCGCGTCATGCACTTTTGCCGCTCTTGGTTGTAGAGGCAACGCTCTCAGAAATATTGGAACTGTTATTGAATTCGTGGAACGCTCAAATAAGATGCCCGGATCAAATGACGCAGGAGTGGGACATTCAGTCGGCGATATCCCTCTATAATATTGACCGCTGGGGTTCGGGTTACTTCTCCGTGAACGCGCGCGGCAACGTCGAGGTGCTGCCCACGCAGAAACAGGGGAAGCCGATCGACATAACGGAAGTCATCGCGGAGGCGCGCAGCCAGGGGTTGAATTTCCCGCTGGTCATCCGGTTCCAGGACCTGCTGAGGCACCGGGTGGAGACCATCAACCAGGCGTTCCAGGCGGCGATCCAGGAGTCCGGCTACCAGAATTCCTACAACGGGGTTTTTCCCATCAAGGTCAACCAGCTCCGCGAAGTGGTGGAGGAGATCATGGACGCGGGCACGCCGTTCCACTTCGGGTTGGAGGCGGGGAGCAAGCCGGAGTTGATCGCGGCGCTGGCCATCCACAAGGACCCGGAGAGCCTCATCGTCTGCAACGGTTACAAGGACAGCCTTTTCATCCAGAACGCACTGCTCGGGAGCAAGCTCGGCAAGAAGGTCATCATGGTCGTCGAGAAGCTGGAGGAGCTCTTCCAGATACTCCAGGTCTCGAAGGAAGTCGGCGTGGAGCCGATGATCGGCCTGCGGGTGCGACTGCTGGCGAAAGGCTCCGGCAAGTGGGCGACCAGCGGCGGCGAGAACGCGAAGTTCGGCCTCTCGACCGCCGATCTCGTCTGCGCGAGCGAGACGCTCAAGAAGGAGGGCCTGGCCCACTGTTTGCGGATGGTTCATTTCCACGTCGGCTCGCAAGTGCCGGACATCGGCACCATAAAGCGGGCGGTGCGCGAAGGCGCCCGCTTCTACGCGAAGCTGGCGAAGATGGGCCACACGCTTGGCTACCTGGACGTGGGCGGCGGGCTGGCGGTGGATTACGACGGGTCGAAGTCGACCTTCGACAGCTCGGCCAACTACTCGCTCCACGAGTACGCGCGGGACATCGTCTATAACATCATGGACGTTTGCGATTCGGAGAAGGTGCCGCATCCCTCCATCGTGAGCGAGAGCGGGCGGGCGATCGTGGCGCACCACTCCGTGCTGATCGTCGAGGCGTTCGGCTCCATCGAGAAAAATTCCGCCCCGATAACGCTGGAGGCGGCGGAGTCCGACAACAAGCTGGTGAAAGACATATTCGACTTGGAGCGCACGCTTTCCAAACAGAACCGGATGGAAAACCTGCACGACGCGCAGCAGACGCGGGAACAGGCGCAATCAATGTTCGACCTGGGGATGCTGGACCTGGAGAGCAAGGCCAAGATCGAGTCCGCCTACTGGCGCATCGCGGACAGCATAGTGAAATTCTGCGCCGGCATGCGGTACGTCCCGGATGAAGTGAAGGAACTGGAAACCTTCCTCGCCGACCAGTATGTCTGCAACTTCTCGGTTTTCCAGTCGTTGCTGGACCATTGGGCGCTGGGCCAGCTTTTCCCCGTCATGCCGGTGCACCGCCTCGACACGATCCCGGAGCGCAACGCCACCCTCGTCGATATAACCTGCGATTCGGACGGCAAGGTCAGCAAGTTCATCGACCTGAACGACGTGAAGGAAACCCTGCCGCTTCACCGGCTGAAGCCGGGCGAACCGTACTATGTAGGTTTCTTTCTCATGGGAGCTTACCAGGACATCATGGGCGACCTGCATAACCTCTTTGGACGGGTGAACGAGGCGCACGTCTTCCTCGACGAGGACGAGGAGTCCGGTTACTACATAGAGGAGACAATCGAAGGGAGCGCCATCGGGGAAGTCCTCTCCATGACGCAATGGGACAAGCACGAAATGATCCGCCTCGTAAAAGCCCAGGTGGACGCCGCGATCAAGTCCGACCGTCTGAAACCGAACGAGGCGATGAAGCTCCTCGCGAATTACGAGCGCGGCCTGAAGGATTACACCTACCTCCACATCAACGGCGCGAAAGCGTAGCCGCTTGCTTGCCTAAAAGGCCGCTCCAGGCGGCGGCTGGCACAGCCGACGTTAACGCTAATGTTAACTGGCAGAGGCGCGGGAAAATGATTTCGATCCACGACATTCGGATAGCGGGGCCAAGCTACCGAAGCGCCTTCCTTTCAAGATACGCGCGGGACAAGTCGACATACTTCGTCGCCCATGACTTTAGGGAAAGCTGCTCTGTCTCATCGAGCCGCCGGACGATCTTCGCGGGCGATCCCAGCACCAGGCTCCCCGGCGGTATGACGGTGTTCATCGTCACCAGCGCGTGCGCGCCGATGATGGAACGCGCGCCGACTTCCACGCCGTCCAGCAAGGTCGCTCCCATGCCAATCAGAACCTCGTCGCCGACCGTGCAGGCGTGGAGGGTCACCCGGTGCCCGCAGGTGACGTATTCGCCCACCGCCGTCGGGAGATCATCCGCCAGATGGATGATCGAGCCGTCCTGGATATTGGAATGGGGGCCGATCCTTATACAATTAATATCGGCCCGTAATACGGCGTTAAACCAGACGCTGCTCCCCTCCTCGAGCGTTACGTCGCCGAGGACGGTCGCGTTCGACGCCACGAACGCCGTCGGATGAATGGCCGGAACCGCGTCAAGAAATCGGGCGAGGCGTTCATCGAAGGTCATTCCTGTTGTAAATTAATGGCATAAATAAAAAATGCCATTGACATTTTTTTTAGTTTCGGCGAAACCCTCCTTTGTTGTTTTCCCCAAAACCTATTTTTTTTCTCGCATGAATAAGGCACAACTTGTTGAAACGGTTCGCAAGACCCTCGGCAATTCCAGCAGCCGCGCTGAGAGCGAACGCGCCGTCAGCGCGGTCATCGAAGGCATCAAGACCGGCCTGCGCAAGGAGAAGTCGGTCCAACTGGTCGGGTTTGGCACGTTCCGCGTCGCGGAGCGGGCGGCGCGCATGGGCATCAACCCGAAGACCCGCCAGAAGATCAAGATCAAAAAATCCCGCACGGTGAAGTTTTCCGTGGCCAAAAACCTGAAGAGCAAGCTGTAGACCCTTTCCCCCCCGTAACCGAGAAAACCCGTTTCGCTCTTTGGCAAAACGGGTTTTCTTATTTTTCGGCGCTGTTGTCGGGAAGCCGCGCTTGCTATAGATTGAGTCCTCCCCATGCGGCTCGACAAGTTCACGGCAAAGATGCAGGAGGCCCTGCAGGAAGCCCAATCCCAAGCGGGGCGTTTCTCGCAGCAGGAGTTGAACAATGAGCATTTCCTCCTGGCCCTCCTCGGCCAGGGCGACGGCGTAGCGCGCCCGCTTCTGGCCAAGCTGGGGCTGTCCGCCGAAGAGCTCCAGCGGCGCCTGGAGGACGAACTCGAGCGCCGCCCCAAAGTGACGGGCGCCGAGGTTTACATGGGGTCGGAACTGCGCCGCGTGCTTGACGGCGCGGAGCGGGAGATGAGCGGGTTGAAGGATGAGTTCGTGAGCGCCGAGCATTATCTCCTGGCGCTCCTGGAAACGGACGTTCCCGCCGCGCGCGTTTTGAAGGAACTGGGCGCCGCCCGCTCCGGCCTCATGAAGGCGCTGGTGCAGATCCGCGGCTCGCAGCGCGTGACCGACCAGAACCCGGAAGGCAAATACCAGACGCTGGAAAAATACGGGCGCGACCTCACGGAGGCGGCGCGCAAGGGGAAGCTCGACCCGGTCATCGGACGCGACGAGGAGATTCGCCGCGTCATGCAAGTCCTCTCGCGGCGGACAAAAAACAATCCCGTGCTCATTGGCGAGCCGGGCGTGGGCAAGACGGCGATCGTGGAAGGGCTTGCGCGCCGCATCGTGAGCGGCGACGTGCCGGAATCCCTCAAGCGCAAGCGGGTCATCGCGATGGACCTCGGCTCCATGATCGCCGGGGCGAAGTTCCGGGGCGAATTCGAGGACAGGTTGAAGGCGTTCCTGAAGGATGTCACCAGTTCCCAGGGCGAGATCATCCTCTTCATCGACGAGTTGCACACCATCGTCGGCGCGGGGGCGGCGGAAGGCGCGGTGGACGCCTCGAACCTCCTGAAGCCGCAACTCGCCCGCGGCGAACTGCGGACAATCGGCGCGACCACGCTGGACGAATACCGGAAATACATCGAGAAGGACGCGGCGCTGGAGCGGCGGTTCCAGCCTGTCACGGTCGGCGAGCCGAGCGTGGAGGACACGGTCGCCATCCTGCGCGGATTGAAGGAGCGCTATGAAGTCCACCACGGCGTCCGCATCGTGGACGCCGCGCTGGTGGCTGCGGCGGTGCTCTCGCATCGCTACATCTCGGACCGTTTCCTGCCGGACAAAGCGGTCGATCTCGTGGATGAAGCGGCCTCGCGGCTCAAGATCGAACTCGACTCGATGCCGACGGAGATCGACCAGCTCGAGCGCCAGATAATGCAGACCGAGATGGAACGCCAGGCCTTGAAAAAGGAGAAGGACGCCGCGAGCAAGGAGCGCCTCTCAAAGCTGGAGAAGGAACTCGCGGACGCGCGCGAACAGCGCGACCAGTTGAAGGCCCAGTGGCAAAGCGAGAAAGCGCAGATCGACAAGGCGCGGAAGCTCCAGGAGAGCCTCGAAAAGTGGAAGCAGGAACTGGAGCAGGCGCAGCGGCGCGGCGACCTGGGCAAGGCGAGCGAGATTCAATACGGACGCATCCCGGAAGTGACGCGGCAGATCGAGGAGCACACGGCGAAGCTGGCCGAGATACAGAAAGGCCGGCAGATGCTGAAGGAGGAGGTGACGGAGGACGACATCGCGCGCGTGGTGTCGAGCTGGACCGGCATCCCGGTATCGCGCCTGCAGGAAGGCGAACGCGAAAAGCTGGTGAAGATGGAGGAGCGGCTCGGCCGGCGCGTCATCGGCCAGAAAGAGGCGATCCTCGCGGTCTCCAACGCCGTGCGGCGCGCCCGCGCCGGCTTGCAGGATGAGAACCGGCCCATCGGCTCCTTCATTTTCCTGGGGCCTACCGGCGTGGGAAAGACGGAGCTGAGCCGGGCGCTGGCGGAGTTCCTCTTCGACGACGAGGGCGCGATGGTCCGCATCGACATGAGTGAGTATATGGAGAAACACGCCGTCTCGCGCCTGATCGGCGCGCCGCCCGGCTACGTCGGCTACGAGGAAGGCGGGCAGTTGAGCGAAGCGGTGCGGCGCAAGCCGTACAGCGTCGTCCTGTTCGACGAAATCGAGAAGGCCCACGCCGACGTCTTCAACGTCCTGCTCCAGGTGCTCGATGACGGGCGGATAACCGACGGCCAGGGCCGCACGGTCGATTTCCGCAACACGGTCATCATCCTGACGAGCAACATCGGCAGCCACTTCATCATGGAAGACCTCTCCGCGGACGAACGGAGCCGGCGGGTGATGGAGGCGCTGCGCGGCCATTTCCGCCCGGAGTTTTTGAACCGGGTGGACGAGATCATCATCTTCGACCGGCTCACGACCGAAGACCTGAAACGGATCGTCGAAATACAGGTGGGGCGCGTGATGAAGCGGCTCTCCGCGCGCAACCTCACCCTGACGCTCACCGACGAGGCGAAGGCGCACATCGCCCGGGAAGGATACGACCCGGTGTACGGGGCGCGTCCGTTGAAGCGGGTGATCCAGCGGGACGTGCTCGACCCTCTGAGCATGGAAATCCTGGAAGGGAAACTGGGAGAGGGCGCCAGAGTAAAAGCCGACGTTAAGGATGGCGAAATTCAGTTCACCAAAATAGGATAAAACTTATGGAGCAATTAATGACCCTTGCCACGTTCAACGAAAACAGCAAAGCCGAGCCGTTGAAAGAGCGGTTGAAGGGCGCGGAAATCTGGAGCGAGATCTACGACGAAAGCGCGGCGCAGAAGACATGGTTCATGACCAATGAACCGAAGGCGCACATACGGCTCCGGGTTAAGAAGGAGGATTTCGAGAACGCGCAAAAGCTCCTCAAGGATTGGGACGCAACCGAAGGCGTGCTGCGCGACGCGGTGCGCTGCCCGGAGTGCGGTTCCTCGCGGATAGAGTATCCGCAATTCTCGCGGCGGACGGGCGTCTCGGCGGGGTTCGCCCTGCTGGCGTCCACGGGCATCATCGATCGCACGTATTATTGCGAGAACTGCCAGTTCACCTGGCCGGACAAGCCGACGGAAAAGCCCGATCTCGACGTGCTGAACTGGCCCAAGGACGGAAAAAGCAACACCTCGCTATAAGAGTCTCCTCCCTCATCCGTTCGCTGAACAACCTGCACTACCGCCTCCCGTTCTCGGGATGGCGGCAGCGGGTTCTGCGCGCGGCCAACAGCCTGCGTTTCCAGCTTCCCGCCTGGCGGAGGGAAGCCAAGCGGACTCCGGACGCCATCCAGGTCATCAACAACCTGCACGGGTACGCCCCCCTCTACCTGGGACTCGGACCGGGCTGGCGCTGGAAACTTAAGCGCTTGTTCAGCGGCGGTTCTCGCGCGGCTCGCGGCCCCGGAAGCGGAAAAGCACCGGGAGTCCGGTGAAGGCTGCGCTTTCCCGGAGGCGGCCCTCGAGGTATTTGCGGTAGGTGGGAAGAAGCAAGGCGGCGTCGTTCACGAAAAGCAGGAAGGCCGGCGGGCGGATCCCCTCCCCCGGGCCGGCGTCGATCTGCGTGGCGTAAAGAATGCGGAACCGCCTGTTGGCGCGCAAAGGCGGCGGGTTTTCCTCCATCGCGGTTTTGAAGAGCCGGTTCAGGACGCCCGTCCCGATCTTGACCGCGGCCTGCTCCCGAACGTTGCGGATGCCGCGGAACAGGCGGTGAACATCCTTGCCCGACTTCGCGGAGAGAAGGATGGCGGGCGCGTAGTCGAGGAAGAACAGCTCCTGGCGGATGTTTTCGAGCACGGCGGCTATTTCCCGCTCCGGGCCGAGAAGATCGCTCTTGTTGATCACGAGCACGCACGGCTTCTCCGCTTCCTGGATGAGGCCCGCGATCTTTTTGTCCTGCGCGGTGACGCCCGCGGTTCCGTCGAGGACGAGGACGCAGAGCGTCGCGCGGCGGATGCTCGCCTCCGCGCGCAGCACGCTGAACACCTCCACCGAATCCCCCCGCTTCCCTCTGGGCCGAATGCCCGCCGTGTCGATGAGGATGAACCGCTCGCCCGCGCGTTCATACGGGATGTCGACGGCGTCCCGCGTGGTGCCGGAAACGGGGCTGACGAGCGTGCGCCGGTCTTCGAGGATCGCGTTGACCAGCGAAGATTTCCCGACATTCGGGCGGCCCACGACGGCGATCTTCAGCGGCTGCGCGATGGGCGGGGCCTCCGCGCCTTCCGGCAGCATGCGTTCGATCAGCTCGACCAATTCCCCCGCGCCCCGGTTGTGTTCCGCGCTGACGGGGACGACTTTCTCCAAGCCGAGCTTGGCGAAATCCGAGACGAGGTCGGAATGCATCTCCTGGTCGATCTTGTTGACGACCAGAACCAGCGGCTTGCCGGTGCGCCGCAAATGCAAGGCCAGTTCCTCGTCCACCGGCGTGAGGCCCGCCCTGCCGTCAACCACCAGCAGGATCACCGCCGCCGTTTCGATCGCGATGTCCGCCTCCGCGCGAACTTGCGCGGAGAACTCCGCGTCCACCTCGGCGCCGATCCCTCCCGTATCGAGGAGATCGAACGGTTTGCCGCCCAGGCCGCACGGCGCGCAAAGGCGGTCGCGCGTGACCCCCGGCTGGTCGTGGACGATGGAAATGCGCCGTCCCGCCAGGCGATTGAAGAGCGCGGACTTGCCGACGTTCGGGCGTCCGACGATTGCAACCGTGGGGTTCATTTCAGAGAACAATACCGGAAACACCCGCGACGAACAGCCGCGCTTCGAATAAAGTGGAACCATGACTACGCATCTTTCCGTCTCCGCGAGCGGCTCCTTCACCCTGGGCGGCGATCTCACGGTTCATCGGCTCGGTTTCGGGGCGATGCGCCTCACGGGCGAGGGCGTCTGGGGCGATCCGAAAGACCCCGCCGAAGCGCGCCGCGTCCTCCGGCGCGCCGTGGAGCTTGGCATAAACTTCATCGACACCGCCGACGCGTACGGCCCGGGCGTCAACGAGCGGCTCATAGCCGAAGCGCTGCATCCCTATCCCAAAGACCTTGTCATCGCCACGAAAGGCGGCCTGACCCGGCAAGGCCCCGAGGAATGGGAACCCGTCGGCCGCCCCGAATATCTGCGCCAGTGCGTCGAGATGAGCCTGCGCCGGCTCAAGGTCGAGCGGATCGACCTGTATCAACTCCACCGCATCGACAAACAGGTTCCGCTGGAAGACTCGCTCGGCGCGCTGGCCGACCTGCAAAAGGCGGGTAAGATTCGTCACATCGGCCTCTCCGAAGTAACCGCGGAAGACATGGAACGCGCGGCCAAAACGGCGAAGATCGTCAGCGCGCAAAACGAATACAACATCGGCAACCGGCAATCCGGGAACACGCTGGAGTATTGCGAAAAACACGGCCTCGCGTTCATCCCCTGGTTTCCAATCGGAGGCGGGGATCTGGTCAAACCAGGCGGCCCGCTGGACAAGGCCGCGAAGCGCCATCACGCAACCATCGTCCAACTCGCGCTGGCGTGGCTGCTCCATCGTTCCAAAGTCATGCTTCCCATTCCCGGCACGTCCTCCGTCGCGCACCTGGAGGAAAACGCCGGAGCCGCGTCGCTGCAACTGGACGAAAGCGAATGGGCCGAACTGGAGAAGCCGGCGTAGAGCCGCTACTCCCCGATCACCGAGACGGCGATGCTCCGCCGATGGGAAGCGTTGCGGTGCTCGAAGACGAAAATCCCCTGCCATGTCCCCAGCGCGAGCCGTCCCTGGCCTATCGGAATCGTCTCGCTGGTGCGGGTGAGAACCATCTTCAGGTGTGAGGTCGTATCATCGCCGCCCTCCGCGGTGTGGATGTAATACTCCTCGCCCTCCGGCACGAGCCGCTCAAAAAAACGGTGAAGGTCGGCGCGGGCGCTCGCATCCGCGTTCTCGTAAATAACGAGGCTGGCGCTCGTGTGTTGGATGAATACCGTCGCGACTCCCGTCTTCACGCCGCTGTTCCGGACAACCCGCTCCACCTCGGCGGTGATCTCGTAAGTCCCCTTGCCTCGTGTGGCGATCTCGAACGATTCGGTGCAAGCTTTCACCGTGCCCTTGCCCCTGGTTGCCTGAGGACCTGAAACCGCCTGGCGCTTTGGCGTTGCTCTCGCTCGAGGCGGCTGACACAGCCGCCTCTACAACCAAGAAGGAGCTTCATACGTATTTCCGAAGCGGCGCGGGCAGATCGAGCGCGCCGTCTTTGTAACAGGTCTCCAGCAGCGCGACGAAGAGGCGCGGGAGGGCCGTGCCGGAGCCGTTCAGCGTGTGGCAAAAGCGGTTTTTACCCGCGTCCTTGAACCGGAGATTCATGCGGCGGGCCTGGAAGTCCTCGAAGTTCGAGCAGCTCGACACTTCCAGGTAGGCGTTCTGGCCGGGCGCCCAGACTTCGATGTCATATGTCTTCGCCGAGCCGAAACCGAGGTCGCCGGCGCAAAGCTCGATGACCCGATAGTGCAAGCCTAACAGCCGGAGCACCTGCTCGGCGTCGGCTGTGAGTTTCTCAAGCTCATCATACGAGGTCTCGGGGGTTGTGATCTTTACCAGTTCCACCTTGTCGAACTGGTGGACGCGGATGAGGCCGCGCGTCTCGCGCCCCGCGGAACCGGCTTCGCGCCGGAAGCACGGGGTGTAGGCGGCCATTTTCTTTGGCAGGCTTTCCGCGGACAGGATTTCCTCGCGGTGCAGGTTCGTGACCGGCACTTCGGCGGTCGGCGCCAGGAAGAGCGCGCCTTCCTCCACCGCATACATGTCCTCCTCGAATTTCGGAAGCTGGCCCGTGCCGATCATCGCGTCGCGCCGCACGAGGAACGGCGGGCTGATTTCCAGGTAACCGTGCGTGCGCGTATGCAGGTCGAGCATGAAGTTGATGAGGGCGCGTTCCAGCGCGGCGCCCGCGCCGGTGAAGCAGACGAACCCGCTGCCGCTGATCTTCGCCGCGCGGTCGAGATCGAGCATCCCCAGGCGCGCGGCGATCTCCAGATGGTCGATCCCGCCCGCCGGTTTCACTCCCCATTCGCGGATGACCGGGTTCTGGCTCGCGTCCGAACCGGCGGGGACGCTGGCGTGCGGCAGATTCGGCAGTCGCAGCAGGAGATCGCGCTGGCGTTCGCCGGATTCCACGGTCAGGCGATCCAGCTTTGCAATCTCGTCGGAGAACGAGCGGACTTCGTCCTCCAGCGCGCCCGTTTCCTCGCCCCGGCTTTTGCGTTGCCCTATCTCCTTGCTGATGCGCTTGCGGTCGCCGTTCAATTGCTGGAGGCGGGTTTCCAGCGCGCGGCGCTCGCGGTCGCATTCCAGGATTCCATCAAAGCTCTCCACCGGGCCGCGCGAAGCCAGCCGGGTCTTTACGGATTCGGGGTCTTCGCGAAGGAGGCGGATGTCGAGCATGGCCGCATCCTATCAGATATTTCAGCGCGTGGCGACGAACTTGCCGGGATTCAGAATGCCCGCGGGGTCGAGCGCGTTCTTGAGCGCGGCATGGACGTCGCGAATCTCCGGCGAGACGGCTTGCGGCCACCACGGCAGCTTCGCGAGGCCGATGCCGTGCTCGCCCGTGATGACGCCGCCCCACTCCAGAACTTTCGCGAAAAGTTCGTCGAGCGCGCCGCGCACCTTTTTCGCGACTTCGGGGTTTTCGTAATCGGCGGCCATGATGTTGACGTGGATGTTGCCGTCGCCCGCGTGCCCGAAGCAGGCGACGGGATAGCCGTATTTTTCCCGGAGGCGCGCGGCGAATTCCACCAGGTCGACGAGGCGGCCGCGAGGGACGACGATGTCCTCGTTCAACTTCGTGAGCCCGGTGGCCTTGAGCGAATCCGAGAACGCGCGGCGCAATCCCCAAAGCGCGTCGCACGCCTCTTCTCCCGAGGCGGTGTCGATGCGCGAGGCTTCCAGGGCCGCGAGGAGCTTTTTCAACTCTCCGGTTTCGCTCTCGACGGAAGCGGGCTGCCCGTCCAGGTCGATCAAGAGATGCGCGCCGCCCGCGGGGATGAGCGATTCGCCCAGGAATTTCCTGGCCGATTCCAGGGTGAAGGAATCCGCGATCTCCAGCGCCGCCGGGAGAAAGCCCGCGCGGAAGATTTCCTGCACGGCCTTCGCGGCTTGATCGAGCGTGGCGAAGCCCGCGGAAAGCGTGGCGCGCGCGGGCGGCAGCGGAAGGAGCTTGAGCGTCGCTTCCGTGACGACGCCGAGCAGCCCTTCGGAGCCGACGAAGAGGCCGAGCACGTCGAAGCCGGTTTTGTTTTTGTGGGTGCGCCCGCCCAGGCGGAGGATGCGGCCGTCCGCCAGCACGACTTCAAGCCCGAGCACGTAGTTTCGCGTGACCCCGTATTTAAGGCAGCGCGGGCCGCCCGCGTTCGTCGCGATATTCCCGCCGATGCTGCATTCCTTGAGGCTCGACGGATCGGGCGGATAGAAGAGGCCCTTGCGGCGCGCCTCCGTCTTCAACGTCCCGGTGATGACTCCGGGCTGGACGACGGCGACGAAATCCTCCGCGCTGACTTCCTTCAGCGCGTTCATGCGCGCCAGCGAGAGGGCTATGCCTCCCCGCGCCGGAACGCAGCCGCCGACGTAGCCGTAGCCCGCGCCGCGCGGGGTGACGGGGAGGCCTCGGTCGCTCGCGAACGCCAGGAGCTTGGCCAGCTGCGGGGCCGATTCGCCAAAGACGACGACATCCGGCGGATGGCTGGAGAACCAGCGGTCGCCGCTGTGCGCGGCCCGCGTGGCGTCGTCGTCGCGGACCGCTTCAGCGCCGAGGAGACCGGTCAGTTCGCGCTTCAGCGAGGTCATCGGCTTATCGTCCTGATGATCCGGTCGAACAAGCCCGGACGCGGGGTCGGCTGTTCCGCGGGCGCTATTTCAGGCCCCGCGGCTATCGGCGCGGGTTTCCTTCTCTTCGACGAGGGCGCGGCCTTGGCGGTTTTCTTGCCAGGCGGCCCGGCGAAGCCTCTGTGGGAAAGCACGGCGCCGTCCTTCGCCGCGGCCAGCGTCACCTCGCCCAGGGCTTTATCGGAATCGTCCAGCAGCGCGATTTTCCAGACCGGCGCATCCTCTTTTTTTCTTAGCTCGAAGTTGATCTTGCCCGGCTTAAGTTCTGCGGCGTAGTCGCGGGCGATGCTCTCCGCACGGTCCGAGTCAACCGTGATGGAATCGACGCCGACAACGTCCGAGGGCGCGACCTTGGCGACGAATTGCGACAGCGACCGCGAGGCGGCAATCCTGCCATCGGCGACGACATATTCGTGAAGACCGTTCTCCGCGGCGTCATCCCGCACGATGAAATACCAGCGCGCGTCGCGTCCTTGAATATACGCCAGCCTGGCGGCGGCGCCGGGCGGCAGAAGAGCAACCGCCTCCAGCGCGGTCAGGTCGGCGGCAAACGCCGGAAAAACCAGCGAGAAAAACGCCATCGCCATGCAGAAGCGCCTCATGCTTCCCCATAGTAGCGTACGATTCGAACTTTTTACATGCCCATGATCTGGTAGCCGCCATCCACGTAGAGGACCTGGCCCGTGATCGAGGCCGCTCCTTCGCTCGCGAGGAAGACGCCCGTGGCGCCAAGCTCCGCGGGGTCGCAGCTCCGGCGCAAGGGGGCGTGCGCCTCGTAGTGCTTGAGCATGGAGGTGAAGCCCGCGATGCCGCGCGCCGCCAGCGTCTGCACGGGGCCGGCACTGATGCAGTTGACCCGGATTTTCTTCGGGCCCAGATCATTGGCGAGATAGCGGGCCGTGGCCTCCAGACTGGCCTTGGCGACGCCCATGACGTTGTAGTGCGGGATGACCTTCTCGGAGCCGTAATAGGTCATGGCGACGATGCTGCCGCCGTTTTTCATCAATGGCGCCGTCGCGCGGGCGAGGCCGAGGAGCGAATAGGCGCTGATGTCGTGCGCCACTTTGAAGGCTTCGCGGCTGGTGGCGAGGAACTCGCCTTCCAAGGCTTCCTTCGGGGCGTAGGCGACGGAATGCAGCAGGAGATCGACGGTGTCTCCATGCGCCTTTACCTTGTCAAAAAACGAGTCAATCTCCTCATCCTTGCTGACGTCGCACGGGTAGAGCGGCGTATCGGCGCCGAATTCGGAAACGAGTTCTTCGACGTTCTCTTTGATGCGCTCGCCCTGGTAATTGAAGATGAGGCGCGCGCCGGCGTTCGCCCACGCCTTGGCGATGGCCCACGCGATGCTGCGCTTGTTCGCCACGCCGAAGACGAGGCCGGTCTTTCCTTCCAGAATTTTGTGACTCATTGGGAAAGCGTGCCCCGAAAGACGCAATTACAAAAGCCGAAAATGCAAACCCGCCCTCACGCGTTGAATGCGACGAATTTCCGGCTGATCCGGCCGCCCGAGGCTTTGCAAACAAACCATCCCTTTTCCTTCGAGCCGTCGTGGTTTGACCGGACGCGGGAGCAGCAGCGGTCGGTCGTCAAGGCGGCCTGGCGCACGGCGCGTTCGGTGAACCCGTGGTAATGCCCGCTGAAGACGGCCTGGAGATTGATGTCGAGGAAGCGGTTCAGGAGGTCGTCCGCGTTGCGGGGCCGCGCGAAGACGTTCTGCCCGAGCGGGAAATGGGTCAGGATGACGGTCGGTTTGCGGCGGTCGAGTTTCGGAAGATTCGCGTCGAGCCAGGCGAGCGTATCCGCGGGGATGGCGGTGTTGTACGCGGTGAGGCCCTGCGTGGTGTCGAGCGCGAGAAACTGCCAGCCGCGATGTTCGAACGCGTAGTTGATCTGCCCGGGAAAGACGCGTTCATAAGCCGTCCGCGTGGAATCCTTGAAGTAGTCGTGGTTGCCCACCACGGCATGGAGGGGCATCCCGAGGCCGAGAAAAATCTCGCGCGAATTCGCGAGTTGCGCCGGCTCGCCTTCGTCGGCCTGGTCGCCGCCCAGCAGGCAGAACTCGGCGTCGGGCGCGCTTGCCTTCATCTGCCGGACGACGTTCTGGAACCACGGAACGCACCCTTCGTCCCTGTAATGGAGGTCGTTCACCGCGATGAACGTAAAGTCCCCGGGCGCGTCGGAGGCGGAGAGGCGGCCGGGCCAGAGGCCGTAGGCCAAAAGCGCGCCGGCGCCAAGGCGGAGCATTTCGCGACGGGTGAGTTCCATCTTTACGCCTTGTAAAATTCGACGCGCTTCCCGGCGAGGTCGGCGACTTTCGCGATGAGCGCCTGGCGGTGTTCCTCCGTCATCCCGGTGAAGGAGCGCGCCAGATCGATCTTCTCCTGGATGTGCGCCGGGTTGTCCGGCCCTGAAATGAGGACGGAGACCGGCAGCGACCAGACGAAATGCATCGCCTCGCCCATGCTGACGCGGTCGGGAACGAGGTGCGGATTGGAGCCGTGCTCGCCGTGCTGGGAGCCGCCGAAGAAGCCGCCGTTCGAAAGCGTTTTCATGGCCAGGACGCCGATGTTCAGATCGACCAGCCTGGGCATGACGTTTTTGATGAAGGATTTGTAGCTGGGGTCCGCGAGATTCACGGGCATTTGGACCGTCTCGAAGACGGCTCCCTTTTCCGCGAGCAAATGGAGGTGGGTATCGGGGTCGGTGTGGCCGGTGAAGCCGATGTGGCGGATCTTGCCCGCGGCCCTGGCTTCCAGCAAAGCGTCGAGCACTCCGTTTTTCAGGCGGTTTTCCACGTCGCCGACGGTGGTCATCTCGTGCATCTGCCAGAGATCGAGGTGATCGGTGTTCATCCGGCGCAAGGTTGCGTCGAGGCTTTTGCGAACGGAGGCGGCGTCCTTCGCGTCGGTCTTCGTCATCAGGAATATGATGTCGCGATATTTTGGGGTCAGCAGCCGTCCCAGGCGGCTTTCGCTGCCGCCGTCCTGATACGACTCGCAGGAATCGAAGAACCGGACGCCGCCCGCGAGAGCGGTTTCGATCGTTTCCTGGGCGTCGCGCTCGTTCATGCGCCCTATGTGCCAGCCGCCCACGCCGAGCATCGTCACCGCCTCGCCCGTGCGGCCAAGCTTCCGTTGCGGCAGAAGCCGGCCGAGCCTGTCGGAGGCGTTCCCCCGCGAGACGAGGAGGATGCCCGCCGTCGCGCCGCCGAGCATCTGGAGGAAGGAGCGCCGCTTCATCATCCCGGCAAGCTCGCCCTCCACGCCGATTTTTCAAGGGATGCGAATGATGTTTCCTTTCCAGCGGTTTTTTTGTCTCATTGGAACATGACCCCCTCACCCTCTCTCTGGGAACGGTTTCAAAAGTATTCCCTCCAATACGACGACCTCGGTTTTTCCTTCGACATCAGCCGGATGCGGTTCCCCGACGGCTTCCTGGAAAAGATGCGGCCCCAATGCGAACTCGCCTTCAAACGCATGGACGAGCTGGAGGCGGGCGCGATCGCGAACCCGGACGAGAACCGGATGGTCGGCCATTACTGGCTGCGAGCGCCTGAACTCGCGCCGGACGCGGCGTTGCGCGGGGAGATCGAGGAGACCCTGGCCGCCATCAAGTCTTTCACCTCGGCGGTGCATCGCGGCGAGATCGCGGCGCCGGACGGCAAGCCGTTCACGGACATCCTGCTGATCGGAATCGGCGGGTCGGCGCTGGGGCCGCAGTTCATCGCCGACGCGCTGGGGGGCGCGCGTGATCCGATGCGCATTCATTTCCTCGACAACACCGACCCCGACGGCATGGACAAGGTGCTCGCGGCGATCAAAGACCGGCTGCCCCAAACGCTGGCCGTCGTCATCTCCAAGTCCGGCGGCACCAAGGAGACGCGCAACGGCATGCTCGAAGCGCAGGCGAAATTCCGCTCCGCCGGGCTGAACCCCCCGGCGCATTTCGTCGCCGTCACGGGCAAGGATAGCGAGTTGGATCGCACCGCTTCCTCGCAAAAATGGCTGAAGCGCTTCCCGATGTGGGATTGGGTCGGCGGGCGCACTTCGGTCATGAGCGCGGTCGGCCTCGTGCCCGCCGCGTTGCAAGGGCTGGATGTCGACGCCTTCCTCGCCGGCGCCGCGGCGATGGACGGGAAGACGCGCGTCCACGATACGGCGAAGAACGCCGCCATGCTCGTGGCGCTCATGTGGTATTACGCGGGCGACGGCAAGGGCGCGAAAGACATGGTCGTCCTCCCTTATAAGGATCGGCTCATGCTCTTCAGCAAATACCTCCAGCAACTCGTCATGGAATCGCTGGGGAAAGAGAAAGACCTCGACGGCAAGACCGTCAACCAGGGCATCGCGGTCTATGGAAACAAAGGCTCGACCGACCAGCACGCTTATGTACAGCAACTGCGCGAAGGCGTCCTGAATTTTTTCGTCACCTTCATCGAAGTGCGGAAGGACCGCGCGACCGCTTCCTCGGAAGTCGAGCCGGGCATCACCAGCGGCGATTACCTCCAGGGTTTCCTGCGCGGGACGCGGGCGGCTCTTTATGAAGGCGGGCGGGATTCCATCACCATCAGCCTGCCGGAAGTGACGGCTTATACCGTCGGCGCATTGATAGCCCTGTATGAAAGGGCGGTCGGTTTCTACGCCACCCTCGTGAATGTCAACGCGTACCACCAGCCGGGCGTCGAAGCCGGGAAGAAAGCCGCGACACGCATCATCGACTTGCAGCAGCGCGTCGTGAAGGCCCTCACCGCGCCCGCGACGGCGGCGGATATCGCCGCCGGATTAAACGCGGACGCGGAAGACGTCTATCACATCCTCACCCACCTTGCGGCAAACGGCGGGGCCGTCAGGAAAGCCGGCGCCACTCCCGGCGAGGATACATTCGGCCCGCCTTAGCATTTCGGCCATGTCAAAGGATTCGGAGGAGTTGCTCGTGCCGTGGCCGCGCGTGGTCGCGTTCACCCGCCAGCTTTCCCACGACGTGCGCAACGGCTTGAACGCGATCGACCTGGAAGCCTCTTTCATAACCGAACTGAACGCGGACCCGGAGATAGCCGGGGAACTGAAAAAACTCCGCGCGATGGTTCTCAACACCACGAAACTCTTGCAGGGGGTGTCCGCCGCCCTCGGAAGCCTCTCGATGAACCCCATCGACCTGGAGGCGAACATCCTTTTGCACGAGGTGCGGGAACGGCTCATAAAGCTTCATCCCGAAGAAATGCCTCTCGTCAAATGGACGGAGAAACTGGCAGGCGAACTTGTGGAAGTGGACATCGAACGGCTTTGGGGAGCCGTGCGCGAACTATTCGAGAACGCCTTCCAGCAACACGAGAAAGGCAAGGCGATTGCATTCGACGCGAGCAGCGACGCCGGTCATCTCATCCTGGAACTGCGCGAGGAAAAATCCGGGCCTGTCGAGACGGCGGACTGGGGCGCGCCCTTCATGAGCAAACGGCGCGGCGGCCTGGGCCTGGGTCTCTTCCATGTGCGGCAAGTCCTCGCGGCCCACGGCGGGACCTGGACGCCCGCCCATGAAGCCGGCGCGCTCGTCACACGTCTCACCCTGCCGTTGAAGAAGTGAGCTTTGTCATGCACGCGGCGTCGTTGCCGTTGTAGAGTTGTAGAGGCGGCTGTGCCAGCCGCCTGGAGCGGGAGCCGACGCACCGTTCCAGGTCTTAGGCGGCTGGCACAGCCGCCTCTACAACCCCGGGTAAAACCGCTTTTACGGCATCGTCCCCGACACGGACGGCGCCGGCTTGGGAGCGCCCGCCAGGGGAAGCTGAAGGGCTTCCACATCCGGCTTGCTCAGCAGGAATGTCCCGGGCAAGCCTTCGGCTGTGGCGACCCACATGTCGGCGACGGGTTGCCCGATATTTAACTTAATCGCGGTCTTGCCCGCGGCGGCCGCTACCGTCAGCGATGGAATAACGGGTTGGCCGGGGGCGAGCCACCGCACGGCATGGAGGCCGGCGAACGTGTTGCAGAACGATTGCACATTGGCGTCGTTGAGGGGGGCTGGGCCTTTCGTCAGTTTCCAGACGCCTTTGGCGCGTTCCAGCGCGATTTCGGACTGGCCGGGCCTGGTTACGTCAAGGGCGGTTATCTCCTCGGGCTTGAGTTTGTAGATGGCGAGGTCCTGCCATTGCGTGGCGTCCGGGTAGATAGAGTCGAGGATCGTCTTTTTGACGGAGACGATGAAGGGTTCGTTTTCGAGGCGGGCGTAGACGTTGTCGCCCTCGATTTTGCCGAAGGAGACGGTTTCGACGGGACGCTCGCCCGCCGCGCTTTCCGGGGTGTTGGAAGAGGCGTAGGAACTGAACGTCACTTTCATTTGCGGCTTGTCGAGGCCATATTTGGCGAGTTCCGCGGAGACGTCCGCGACGAAGGCGGTGACGGTCTCGTCCTGCAAGGCGCCCGCCAGGCCTTTCACGGCGGTTGCGTTGGCGGGGCGGTTATTGAGGCTCTTGATCTCCCAGGCCTCCTCTTTGCGCGCGAGGACTATCTTTTCCTTGCCCGCGGGTTCCACGTTGACGCGATCCACTATGTCGAGGTTCAGGCGAAGGAGATGCCGGTCGCGCAGGTCGTTCGGCTTTTTGGCGACTGCGTCCTGAACCGTTTTTGGCAGGAGGCAAATGGCGTTGCGCGCGGCGAGGCGGGCGTAGACTTTGTCCTTCTCCCTGTTGCCAAGCTCCAGGACTTCGGGGTCTTTTACGGCGGGGTTGAAAAGACTCACGGTTATCGCGGGTTCGGCCAGGCCGTATGCGACGGGATTGCCTTTGCCGGGGACGAAGCTGTCGATGCGCGTGTTGATGATCTGCGCGATGAGGTCGTTAATTTTCTGGTCGTCGCCGCGCGCGTTGATCGGTTTGCGAAGCTGCCAGTGATCCTGGACTTTCTCCGCCTCGATCTGCCCGAGGATGATTTTGTTTACCTGGGTTGCGTCCAGCGAGGTGACGCGGTGGTCGCGGAAGTCGTCGGCCTTCTTGGAGAGTTGCGTCTTGATGGAGCTGTCCGCGACGTAGACGGTCTTTGAACGGTCGATGCCGAGATACGTCTTGCCGTCGACCGCGGCGTCGTTGCCGAGAAGGATCTCCGGCGGGCCGATGGGGGCCAGTATCTTGACGCGCAACTGGGAGTGCGTGAGGCCGAATTCCTTCATCTGGTCCTCGCCGTTTTTTTCGTCGAGCGCGGTGTCCTTGCGCAGGTGTTCGATGGAGTCGAGGAGCTGCTCGACCGCGGAATTGTCGGCGCGGTCCACGACCGGCTTTTGGAGGCGCCAATCGCCGCCCTGCTTGCGAATCTCGATCCTGTCCTCCTTGTTGGCGATGTCGACGCCGGTGACTTTGTCGCGGTCGAAGCTGACGACGTACTGGTCGCGCTCGGCGGCTTCGCGGGTGGTGGGCTGCTTGCTCTCGTAGAGCTTGATGAAGGCGAACAGGCCGCCCGCGACGAGCAGAAGAAGAAGGGTGGTGCGCGGTTTCATCTTAGTGCCGCCGGCGCCAGATGACCAGCAGCCCGAAGAGCGCGGCGACGGACGGGATGATGATGACGACGATGAGCAGCATGCGGCTGGTCTGCGCTTCGGTGAGGTTGAGGGTGAAGAGGTTGGCGACCTTCGGCGAGATGCCGGTGAGTTCCTGCCTGTCGAGGAGCCAGTTCAGGCCGCTCAAGGCGAAGTCGAGATTCACTTGCGTGAGGCCTTCGCCGGTGAGGAAGTCGGAGTTGCCGACAACGAGCATTCGCGAGGAATCGACGCTGGTATCGTTGACGGCGCCTTTTTCAACCGAGACGGCGAGCGTGAGCGGCGCGGCGAAGTCCCGCTTGGCGTCGAAGAAGATGTCGTCGCCCTCGAAGTTCGTCTCGCCCCAGAACCCTTCGCCCGCCTGGATGAGCGGCTGAAGGTGGACGCCCGCCTGCTCGACGGCCTGTGTGTTGAGCGTGAGCGATTCGGTGTCGCCGAGGAAAAGGGCGTTGGCGTCGTGCAACCGCTTGGTGACGGGGCTGCCCGCCATGAAGATCCCGGGCACCTGCCGCAAAACCCCCTTCCCCAGCGGGCCGAGATCGACGGTCTTCAATACGCGATCCCCGTTGGGCTTGACGCCGAGTTCCTGGAGGAAGGCTGCGAGCTTCGGCGTGGACGAAGCCGGGTCGAGCAGGATCATGACCCGGCCTTTCTTTTCCCAATAGTCGCGCAGGAGCTTGATCTCGCGTTCGGAGGGATCGTACTTCGCGTGCATCACCAGGATGGCTTTCGCGTCCTTGGGCGCGGCGTCGACGTTCATGAGATTGAGCGCGGAGAGTTTGATGTTCTGCCGTTCGATGAGGGTCTTCGCGTTGGAGAAATCGTCGCCGGCGAGATCGGGCTCGCCCTGGCCGGTGAGGTAAAAGACGTTGTTCTGCGCGGCCTCGCTGACTTCCAGCAGCGCGCTGGCCAGCCCCTGCTCGCCCTTGAACGCCGTCACGCGGGGCGGCTGGCCGTACTCGGCGCCGCTGTTGTCGACGTCGACGATGTCGGAGGCGTTGACGAATTTCGTGCGCCCGTCGTAGTCGACGATGATGACGTTCTCATTCGCGCCGAATTTGTATTTGTCCTGAAGCTGCCGGGCGCGCGTGAAGTTGCGGAACGGGTCGATGTACTCTATCTCGACGTTCTTGCCCGCGCCGTACTGGACTTCCTTCAGGAGGTTGACGACGTCGCCGTAGACCTCCGTGTTCGGCGAGAAGAAGACGAATATCTTCGCCGGTTTCTTGAGGTGTTGGAGGAGGGATTTCGTCGTCTCGGAGAGGGCGTATTTCTTGTCCCTGGAAAAGTCCCACCGCTTGAAGTGGTTGAAGGAAAGGTAGTTGACCATCCCGATGATGAAAACCAGCAACGCCACTTGTAAAACGACGTTGAACCCGATCTGGAAACGTTTGATCGCCGCCATTTCTTAAGCTTTCCACTTCCGGTACTGGAAGACGTGGCACGTCAGGATGAGCATGAGGATCGTCATGCTCGTGTACCAAACGAGCGGGCGCGAATCGAGAATGCCCTTGGAGAAATCCGACATGTGCTCGACCGCGGAGATGTAGGAGATGATGTCCTTAAAAACCGGCGCGGTGACGCCGAAGATGAAGGTCAGCAAGCCGGCGAAGAACCAGAGGGTGATGCTGGTGAAGGAGATGACGGCGGCGTTGATCTGGTCCTTGGTGAGAACGGAGGCGAGGCAGCCGATGGATATATAGAAGCACCCCATGAGGAGCAGGAGCGCGTAGGCGCCCCAATACGAACCCGGCGAGCGCGCGGCGTCGGAACGGGCGACCCATTGGAAGACGACGAAATAAAGGAGGCTCGGCAGCCAGAGGACGACGTAGAAAAAGAGCGCGCCAAAGAATTTGGAAAGGACGACCTGCCAGTCGCGAACGGGGGCGGTCGTCAGCGTCTCGAAGGTGCCCATGCGAAATTCATCGGAAAAGAGCCGCATGGTGATGAGCGGAAAAATCAGGACGTAGGAGAACCAGAAAATGACGGTGTCGAAGAAGGCTTCGACCACGGTGATCTCGACGGGGCCGCGATTGAGGATCATGACTTCGGAGTAGAAGTTGAATCCGGTGAGGATGAGGAAATAGAAGAGCACCACGTACGCGATGGGCGTGTAGAAAAAGGCTTTCACCTCGCGCAGGAAGAGGATGGCGAATGTTCTCATGCGTCGGCGTGGGTTATTTCTACGAAGACGTCTTCGAGCGTGGCTTTGCTGCGGGCAAGCTCGCGCACGGCCCAGCGGCGTTCGCCGGCCAGCCTGGCGACTTCCTCCCGCAGGTCGGAGTTCGCCTCGGTGCGCAGGGTGAACACCTTCCAGTCGCCCTGGTTTTCCACCGCGACATCCTTCACTCCGGTTATCTCGGCAAGTTGCTCGACGCCCGAGTCGGCGCCCGTGTTGGCCTCGAGGCGGATGCCGCCGGAAGTGCGGATGCGATCCACCAGGTTCTTGGGCGTATCGGAAGCCTCGATCTTCCCCTTGTTGATGATGATGACGCGGCTGCAAGTCATCTCGACCTCGGGAAGGATGTGCGTGGAGATGAGGATGGTGTGGTGTTTGCCGAGATTCTTGATGAGTTCGCGCACCTGCCGGATCTGGTTCGGGTCAAGGCCGATGGTCGGTTCGTCCAGGATGAGGAGATCGGGGTCGTGGACGAGCGCATCGGCCAGGCCGACCCGCTGGCGGTACCCTTTTGAGAGCGTGCCGATGATCTTGTTCTCCACGTCCCTGAGGCTGCACAGCTCCTTCACGTCGCCGACCCGCTCCCTGACGCGGCGGCCTTTCACTCCCTTGATGGCGGCGCGGTAATTGAGGTATTCGGTGACCCGCATGTCGGTATAGAGCGGGACGTTCTCCGGCAGATAGCCGAGATGCGCGCGCGCTTCGAGCGATTTTTCAAAGACGTCGAACCCGGCGATGGACGCGCGCCCGGAGGTGGCGGGCATGAAGCTGGAGAGGATGCGCATGGTGGTGCTCTTCCCCGCGCCGTTCGGCCCGAGGAAGCCGACGATCTCGCCCTTGCCGACCTCGAAACTTATGTCGTCGATGGCGGTAAAACCACCGTACCGTTTTGTTAAACCTTCAACTTTGATCATTTACAACTGCCGTCATTACCTGGCCGTCAGGCTGACGGTCCGCACTTCCTGGAAGAACCGGTCGCCGGATCGTTTTACGACGCCGATCTCAAAATCGGCCACGGTCCCCGGGGTTACTTCCGCCAAGAGCTCCTCCATCTGCCTGGAGTTGGCGACATCATGGTCGCCCACCTTGTAAATGACAAGCCCGCGTTTCAAACCCGCGGTCTCCGCCGGGCTGCCGTCCTCCACGTCCGCGATGAGGACGCCGCGCCCGTTCGCGACGTAGCCGAGCAGCTCCGTGAGAACCGGCGTCAAGTCCTGGATTTTCAACCCGTAGAAGCGGGCCGCGGCCGATTGCGCGGCGACCTTGGCGGCGGGCCCGCCCTGCATGAATTGCCGCACTTTCTCGCGGACGACGTCGGCGGGAATGCCGAACCCGAGCCCTTGCGTCGGGACGCCCTGGGGCGTGTAGGCCATCTTCACGGAACTGACGCCGATCAGTTTGCCGGAGAGGTCGATGAGCGGGCCGCCGCTGTTTCCGGGGTTGATGGCCGCGTCGGTCTGGACGAGATGCCGGTATTCCATTTCATCCAGCGTCACCGTCCGGTTCAGGGCGCTGAGGATGCCGCGGCTGACGGCGAGGCCGTAGCCGAGCGGGTTCCCGAGCACCAGGACGGTCTGCCCCAGCATGTTCGGCGAAGTGTCCTTGAGACTGATGAACGGGAGCGGTTTCCCCGCGTCGATCTTGATGAGCGCCAGATCGGCCGTCGGGTCGCCGGAGACGTAGCGGGCGGGATACGTCTTTCCATCCGAAGTGGTGACCTGGATTTTAAGATCGGCGGCGCGCTCGACCACGTGTTCATTCGTCACGATGTAGCCGGCGGCGTCGACGAGGAACCCGGAACCGAGGCTCCGCACCCGCTGGCGCAACTGGCGGGGCGGACGCATCGGCCCGCCGAAGAATTGGTTGAAGAACTGGTCGTACGGGTTCTGGTAACTGCTCTGGACGATCCGCTCCGTGTTGATATTGACGACGGCGGGCCAGACCTTGCCCACGGCAACCACGGACGGCTCCGTGGCGGGATCGACATCCGCGCGGAGGCAGAGGGGCAAGAGGAGGCAGAACGCCGTCAATAGACGCGGATTCATCGGTTTATCAGACAGAGCGACCGCTAATCCGCTCAAAAAAAAGACCGCTATTTTCCCGGGACGGGCTCCAGGATCGGGTATCCCAGCCAGAACGGATCGCGCATCGCCTCCTGGAAGACGGCGAGCGATTCGGGCGAGGAATTCACCCGGAGATTGCTGTAGGAATCATCCTCATTCTCCCAGCGTTCGTGCCAGTAGATGGCGGCTTTCAGGCGCGACTTTTCCTTCATGTTCGCGAAGGCGCCTTTCATGAATTTCGCCTTGCTCCCGTGCATGGGGTATTCGCCGATGCTCCATTCGGTCAGCATGATCGGTTTCTTCGGGTCGAGTTGGCAGATTTCCTCGTACGGCCAGTCGAGCAGCGGCGCGAAGTTTTCCTCCCAGGGGTCGTCCAAATATTGCTCGCCATACACGCTGAGGCCGAGCCAATCGACATAGTCGGGCCCCGGGTAATATTGGGCGCACATGTTCCAGGTATCCTGCGGGTAGGAGTAATTCATCACATGGAAGACCCACAGGACATTCGTGCCGCCCTTCGCCCGGACGCGATCCACGACGCGCCGGTAAGCGCGCTTGAAAAGCTCCGGCCCCTGGTAGCGCACGGGCTTCGTGCCGGGGATCGGCTGATTCCCGTGATACCACCCGCCTGACCAGGGAAACCAGCTTCCATTCATCTCGTTGCCGAAGGAGACGATCATCGGCTTGCCGAAGGCGTGCGCGGCCTCGCCCCACATGTCGATATAGGCGTCCCATTTCCCGTCGGCGATGTTGTTGAGGCTGAACTTGTCCGGCCCCTGGTCTTCCTCGTAAGGACGGTTCCAGGGCGACCAGAAAACAAGCGGGATGGAGCCGTGCCGGAAGATGAGTTTCACATTTTCCGCGGGGAACGACTGCTCCCCCCAATAGCTGGACGAAGCGATGATGGCCTGGTGTTTGCCGACGAGATTCTCGAAGTCCTCGATGCCCTCGAGCGTGACATCGTCCTCCTTGTCGCCAAATTCAATGTATGCGCCGGCGTAAGCGCCCTCCTTGGGGACGCCGAGCGTCACCGGGCCGGAAACGGGCGGCGCTTCCTTCTTCCCGCAGCCCGCGGCGGCGAGGAAAAGCAACAGGGCAAGCCGGGCGCGCCTCATCACGAAGCCTGCATGGGCAGGGAGGCGGTGCGCTCCAGTTTGCCCCAGGTGACGAAAGCGCCCTTGGTGGCGCGGAAGATCGCCCGCCATATGACCCAGCTCAGCAGGGGGCGGTACAGCAGGCGCATGGGGACGATGGTCAGGGCGTTGCGGAGTTTCACGCCGTCGAGATGGCACGCGATCATGGCAAGCAGAAGGTCCATGCCGAGGAAGGTGACGAAGTAATACCACATGACGCCGCCCCAGCCGAAGAGCAGGGAAATGATCAGGAGGTTATCGACGACGGGCGTGATGGCGACAAGGATGATCTGGAAAAACCAGACGCTCGGCAGGCTGAACCAGCCGAGCGCCTTGAACTGGGTGTTGAAAACGAGGTCGCGGTGTTTCCAAAGGCATTGCAACGTGCCGTACGCCCACCGGAACCGCTGCCGCGCGAGGCCCCGTATGGTTTCCGGGGCCTCCGTCCACGCGACGGCGTCGGCCACGTAGTCGATCTTGTAGCCGTTGCGATGGAGGCTCAGCGTCAGGTCGGTGTCCTCCGCGAGCGTGTCGAGCGAGAACCCGCCGGCCGCCGCGAGGGCGGACCGTTTCAGCGCGCTGATCGCCCCCGGCACGACGGTTATGCAATCCCACTCCGCGTAAGCGCGGCGGTCGAGATTGAAGCCGCAGACGTATTCGAGCGACTGGCACCGGGCGATGAAGGTTCGCAAATTGCCCACCCGCGCGTGGCCGGAGACGGCGCCCGCGTTTTCCCCGCGCAAAGGCCGCACCAGCCGGGCGAGCGTGGTGCGTTCGAAATGCGTATCCGCGTCGAGGAATACAAAGATGTCGTGTTTCGCCTCCAGGACGGCGGTTTGGAGCGCCGCGGCCTTGCCCCCGTTACGCTGCTTCACTAGGCGGATTCGCTTGTCCACGAACGCGGCTTTCGCGACTTCCGCGGCGGTCTGGTCCGTGGAGCCGTCATCGACGACGATGACCTCGAACGGCCCGGGGTAGTCGGTGTCCACGACGGAGCGGAGCGTCGCCTTGATGACTTTCTCCTCGTTGTAGGCGGCTATGAGGATGGAAAGCGGCGGCGCATAGGGGGCCTCGCCGGCGGGCGCGCTCCTGCCGTGATGCCGGTACGCGAGGATGCCCACCAGGATCGTCCGCACGACGATGAGCGCCGTGGCGGCGATCATGAACGCCCAACTGAATATCTCCACGTCGTGCAGGATGCGGAAGCCCGCGCCGCTCACGAACCGGGTCATGCCCCGCTCGCCCTTCCTGACCGGAGGCATGACGTCGTCGCGCTTCATGTCCAGGAGATCGCTCAGCGAGATGATGTCGTCGCCGCGCGCCTGCAGGAAATCGATGATCCTCGGCAGGGCCGCCACCGTCTGCGAACGGTTCCCGCCCGCGTCGTGCAGGAGGATGATGTTGCCCCGCGCGCGCAGGTCCTTGACGCGCTGCACTATGACGTCCGTGCCGGGCCGCGCCCAATCCTCGGGGTCGATGTTTTCCATGACGATGAGATAGCCGAGCTTGTCCTGGAGGATGCTCAGCGGCCTCAACTCCGCGAGGCTCGTGGGACGGGAGTCCGCCGCGTACGGCGGGCGGCAGAGCGCCGTGGAACGCCCCGTGATGCTTTCGATGAGAAGCTGGGTGGCGTTGAGTTCGAGTTCGATCTGGACGTCGGACATCGTCGCGAGGTTGGCGTGCGTGTACGTGTGGTTGCCGATCTCGTGGCCCTCCTCCACGATCCGCCGGACCAGGCCGGGATAACTCTCCGCGTTCAATCCCACCAGGAAGAAGGTGGCCTTGATCCCCCTTTGCTTGAGGATGTCCAGGACTTGCGGCGTCCACTTCGGGTCGGGGCCGTCGTCAAAGGTCAGGGTCACCTCATTCTCCTTGCCGCCTCCTTCGTGATAGAGGATCGGGTAGATGGGGAAATCGTCATACGTCACGGTGGCGTGGCCTTCCGTCTCCGGCCCGAGCATCCGCATGCCGTCCTTGCTGGCAAGATCGACCGTGACCATCTCGCCCTGCCCGACGTTCGTCACGGTGTCGGCGGTGGTGAGCTTTTCGAGATTGACGGCGGCCGATTTCGAGAGGGCGTTGATGTTGTCGAGCGTCAGCACGTCCCATATCCGCGGGTCTTCGGAGCCGAGCCGGTCGACCGCCACGCCCCCCAGTTTCGCGCCGCGCACCGCCCGCAACTGGTTCAAGAAAGTGATCGCGTCCAGGAACCAGACGGTGTGTTTTCCTTCCGGCTCCTGGTACGAATAGCCGGGGTTGTAATTCGGCGCCTGGATGGAGACGCCCTTGACGCCCGCGTACGCCGCGCGGCTCATCGCGTCCGGGAAGCTGATCGTCTCCGCCTTCGGCTTTCCCTCCGTCCAGTCGTAGCCGCGCGCGCCGATGACGCCGATCCACTGGCCGGCCTCGCCGTAGTCGGGCAGGACTTTGAGCCACCCTTCGAACCAGCTTTGGGAAGCCAGCGGGCCGGGCGGATCGATCTCCGAGTTTTCATCGCACAAGGCGGCGACGAACCGGTCCACGCTGTCCGCCAGCCGGTCCAGGTCGAAGGTCTTGAAGTCGTCGCCCATCGGCACTTCCAGCCAGAGCTCCCGGTCGGTCTTGTGGAGTTCATCCGCGATCTCGATGAGGAAGTCCGAGAGGCTCTTGCGATAGGTGGGGTCAATCTGCTCCCAGTCGATGACCACGCCGCCGGCCTTGATGGAATCCAGGTGCGCGATGAGCGCGGCGATGAAGCTCCGCCTGACCGCATCGGGGCCGTTGGCGAGATTTTCAACCGCTTCGGGCAGCCATTTGTCCGCCAGGATGTTGTTCAACAGCGGCATGAGCGTGACGCCCTTGGCCGCGGCGAGCTTCACCACGCGCGGGTCTTCCTCGATGTTCAGCCTCCCCGCGCCGTCCATCACGGTCATCGATTCCTCGCTCAGGTGCGTCAGGAGATTCCCGTGCGCCTCCAGGTCGTTGTAGGCGTCGTCGTCGAAGTTCGCGTAGAACCCGAGCCGGATTTCCGAGATGTTCTTCGCGGGCCGCGGATGATTGAACTCGTGCAATTTCTCCAGCCTGTCCTGGGAGGCTTGCGAGAGGCGGAACTTCAGCCACGTCGCCGCGTGGTCGGTCATGCGCGGCTTCTGGGTTTCCTGAAGCGCCTTCAACTGCCCCTTGAGATTGCGGACGGCGGGCGGCAGCCGGAACTGGGGTTTCACGAAGAGCGATTGGACAAAGACCACCAGCCCCAGAAACAGCACGATGCCGCCCAGCAGCAAACCCCTCCGCAAGCGGGGCCAGCGTTTTCCCCTGGTATCCTGGAAGACGAAGGAATGGTTGTGCGAATCGTCCATTTAGAGCCCGCGGAAAAAGCCGGCGGCGTTGCGCGTGCTTTGGGCTTCCACCCGCTCGACGGATTCCCCGCGCAGGGCGGCGATCACCTCGACCACGCGGCGCGTGTGCGCGGGTTCGCAACGCCGGCCGCGGAAGGGATCTGGCGCGAGAAAGGGGCAATCCGTCTCCACCATATAGCGGTCGGGCGGGACGTTTTTGGCGTTGTCCTTCACCACGCCCGCATTCTTGAAAGTGACGATGCCCGTGAAGGAGATGAGGTGCCCGAGGCTGAACACCTCCTCCGCCTGCGCAATGCTGTTTCCAAAGCAGTGGAAGACCGCGCGGAGGTCTTTCGAGTATGGCCGGAGTATCGCGAGCGTGTCCTCCCAGGCGTCGCGCTGGTGGATGACGACGTTCAGCTTCAACTCGCAGGCGAGGTCGAGCTGCCGCCGGAACACCCGCGCCTGCTTCTCCTTGTCGAAAGACTCGCGGTGGTAATCCAGCCCCGTCTCGCCCAGCGCCACGACGCGCGGGTCCGCCGCCATCTCCGCAAGCCGGGTTACGAAGTCGTCCGGCGCTTCTTCCGCCGAAGTGGGATGGACGCCGATGACGGCGTCGACATTCGGATACGTGTTGGCGATGGCGAGAGCGCGCCCGCTCCCCTCGACGGAGGTGCCGATGGTTATGACGCGCCCGATCCCCGCCGCGGCGGCTCGTTCCAGGACTTGCGGGAGGTCCGCTTCGAATTCCGGGAAGTCGAGATGGGCGTGGGTGTCGACTACCACTGGATTACCGAGCTGGCCCAGGTCAATCCCCCGCCAAACACGATCAAGAGCACGTAGTCGCCGATCTTCATACGCCCGCTGCGATTCGCTTCGTCCAGCGCCACGGCGACCGACGCCGCCGAGGTGTTGCCGTACCTTTCCAGGTTGATGAAGAATCTGTCCATCGGCACGTTCATCCGCTCCGCGATGGCTTCGATGATGCGGACATTCGCCTGGTGCGGGATGATGCACGCGAGGTCCTCGGACTTCAATCCCGCCTGGCTGAGGGCGGTCTGGGCGGCCTTTAACATGACGTTAACGGCTTGTTTATAGACCTCCTTGCCGCTCATCTTGATGGTGTTCAACCTTTGCTCGACGTTATCTTTCGTTATCGGCACGCGGCAGCCGCCGCCAGGCATGAGCAGGATGTCCGAGAAATCTCCGTCGCTCCCCATGTAGGTCGTGATGACGCCGTGCGCCCCTTTCCGGTTGCGGAGGATCGCCGCGCCCGCGCCGTCGCCGAAGAGGACGCAAGTGTTGCGGTCCGTCCAGTCAACGAGGGTGCTCAGCTTTTCGGAGCCGATGACGAGCACGGTGTTGTACGTCTGGCTCATGATGAACTGCTGGGCTATCTCGATGGCGTAAAGAAACCCGGAGCAGGCGGCCGAAATATCGAAGCACGCCGCGTTCTTCGCCCCGATGATCTTCTGGACGAAACAGGCGGTGGAAGGGAACGCCATGTCCGGCGAGACGGTGGCGACGAGGATGAGGTCGATCTCTTCGGGGCCTATGCCCGCCTGGTCCATGGCGGCTTGCGCGGCCTTCGCTCCCATGTCGCTGGTGTATTCATCCGCGGCGGCGATGCGGCGCTCGCGAATGCCGGTGCGGGTCACAATCCACTCGTCGCTGGTCTCGACGAGCTTTTCGAGATCGGCGTTGGTCACGACGCGCTCCGGGACGTAACTGCCAGTCCCCACGATGGAGACGCTACGTTTCGGTGTGTGCAGCCGCGGGCTGCGAGGCTGGGGCGCCTTCGTCATGATAACGTGCTATTTCCTTGATAATATGCGGATTGATCTGCTGCGCAATCGATTCCGCCGCCACCCGGATGGCGTTCTTGATCGCGAGGGGAGTGCTCGATCCGTGCGCTATGATGCAGATTCCATTGACTCCAAGCAAGGGGCTTCCGCCGTACTCCTCGTAGTTGGTCTTCTTCTTGAGGGTCTTGAACGCCCCCTTGGCCAGGATGGCGCCGGCCACGCGCACCGGGCTTTTCTTTATCTCGTTCTTCAGCCAGCTAAAAATGGCGTGGGCGATGGCTTCCGAAGTCTTCAATACGACGTTGCCCACGAAGCCGTCGCAAAGGACGACCTCCACCGGATTCTCAAAGAGGTCGTGCCCCTCGACGTTTCCGCGGAAATTGAGCGAACTGGCCTTGAGGAGCTTGAAGACGTCCTTCGTGAAATCGCTCCCCTTCACATCCTCGCCGCCGATGGACATCAATCCTATGGAAGGGTTCGGATACCCGAGAACGTGCCTCGAATAAACCGCGCCCATGATGGCGTATTGCAACAGGTGGATGGGGCGCGCGTCGATATTCGCGCCGGCGTCGATCAGGACGAACACGTTGCTCTCCGTCGGCATGACGGAGGCGATCCCCGGCCGTTCGACGCCCGGCAGGGTGCGCAGCTTGATGGTGGTGGCCGCTACCGCCGCGCCCGTATGCCCGGCGCTGACAAGCGCGTCGGCATCCCCTTTCTTGACGAGATCGACCGCGCGGCTGACGGAGGAATCCTTCTTGCGCCGCACGGCTTCGACGGCGCCGTCGCTCATCTCGACAACCTGCGAGGCGTGGACGATCTCGATGCGCGGATCGCTGAACGCCAGGCGGGTAAGCTCGGCCTCCACGCGGGCCTTGTCGCCGACGAGGAAGAGCTTTGTTATCTTCGGAAACTCGCGCAGGGCCAGCGCCGCGCCTTCGACGGTGTTCTTGGGCGCGAAGTCGCCGCCCATGGCATCGAGGGCTATCTTCATGGCCTGTCGGAGAAATTCACCGCCATTGCCGCGCTCTTCGTTGTATTCCTTGCCGCCTGCCTTCCCTCTTCGGCGCCAAGGCGGCTGACACAGCCGCCTCTACAACAGCCAAGGCGGCTGACACAGCCGCCTCTACAACAGCGCCTCCCGGGGAACGCGGACAAAAGTGCATGACAGGCTCTAAGCCGCCTCGATGGTCAATACCTGCCGACCCTTGTAGTAGCCGCACGTCGGACACGCGACGTGGGCCGGAACGCGACTGCCGCATTGGGCGCACTTGACCAACTGCGGGGCGTGCCAGCGGTTGGCCGCTTTGCGCGTCCGGAGACGCATCTTCGAAGTTTTACGTTTGGGGACTCCCATAATGGAAAAATAGTTACTGCTCGCTTATTTGACTCTCAACTTGTCCAGCGCCTCCCAGGCGTCGGCCTCCCGCTCCGTGGGTTTACCGCCCTCGCCGCCGGTCCACTCCCCCGCGCCCCGGCAAACCTTCGCCCCATTCCAATCACACCGCGGATGGGCCGGCAGGGTCAGGAGAATATCCTCCCGTACGGAGGGAGTCAAGTCCACCGTTTCAGCCCCCGTCAACTCCACCTGCGCCGCGAAATCGTCCACCCTTATCGGATACTGGAACGCCTCCAGGCAGCGGACGCACCGCAGGCCGATCTCCGTCTCAAGCGAGCCGGTGGCGAAGAGGCCCTCCGCCGTGAGCCCCAGGTCGAGCGCATACCGTATCGGCGCCGCCGACAGGATGTCCGGCTCGTGGATGTCGAGCACCGCCGGCTCCTCGACGCCTTCAAGATGAAGCCCCTCAACGGGAATCTGTCTAAGATGAATCTTCATGGCCGTCCTCCTCCTCCGCGCGCGGCGAAGGAAACCTCCGCCGTAAAGCTGCCGCAACGGAACTTGGCACAAAAGCGTCCACACTTCCACCCAAACGGGCGATCTCCTTCACGATGCGCGAACTGAGATAGGTGAAATCCTCCTTCGGCATGAGGAAGATCGTCTCCACGGAGGCGTCGAGCTTCCGGTTCATGAGCGCCATCTGGAACTCGAACTCGAAGTCCGACACCGCGCGCAACCCGCGTATGACGGCGCTCGCTCCCCGCTCGCGCGCGAAATCGACCAGCAACGTATCGAACCGGGCGATGGTGACATTCGGGACGCCGCCCGCCGTCCGGCGAAGGAACTCCAGCCGCTCATCTATGGTAAAGAGAGCCTTCTTGGCCTCGTTGAAGGCGACCGCGACGATAACCTCGTCAAAAAGCCGCGCGGCGCGCTCGATCACATCCAGGTGGCCGTGCGTGACGGGATCAAAACTGCCCGGATAGATCGCGCGCCTCATCTGCGCGCATTGTGCAGGAGGTTCGAGCGTTAATGAAGCGGAATATGCCTTAGTTAGCCTTGCGAGGGCTCAGGAAAGCCGCCTTTCCAAGCGAGAGATATAGTCCCCCGCCTGCTCCTTCAAAGCTCGACCCGGAAACAGGTCGGCGATTCCGACCTTTAAGACTTCGGCAAGGAATACCAACTCGAAATCGAAAACCCACCGGCTTCGGCCCTCGATCTTTGCCCAGCGTATCCCGCGATATGTCCCAGCCTTTTCGCTGCAAAGCTTCCGCCAGCTTGGGTTGCGAAATCCCCCGGCTAGACTATCGCGGATCCTTCGCAATTGGGGGCCGATCATGTTGCGGGGATTGTCCATCCGTGCCGAATTCGGCGCTTGACCGTAAAGGCGGTCACGGTTTGTATCGTGCTGAATTCAGCACGTTTCATGACGGCGCCGAAATTACGTCCCCAAGCTACAGACCGGCAGCCTATCAAGCGCGCGCTTATTACGGGCATCGCCGGATCAGGCGGCAGCTACCTCGCCGAACGCTACCGCCCGGCCTAACTCACTCCCACTCGATGGTGCTCGGCGGTTTGCTCGAGACGTCGTAACAGACGCGGTTGACGCCCTTGACCTCGTTGATGACGCGACTCGCGATGCGCGCCAGCACGTCATACGGCAGCCGTACCCAATCCGCCGTCATGCCGTCCTGGCTCTCGACGACCCGCAGCGCGATGGTGTTCTCATACGTCCGCTCGTCGCCCATCACCCCCACCGAGCGCACCGGCAGCAGCACGGCGAAGGATTGCCACACCCGGTAATACCACTCGGAGGCCTTCATCTCGCTCAGGACGATCTCATCCGCGTCGCGCAGGATGCGGAGCCGCCCGGGGGTGACCTCGCCCAGGATGCGCACCGCGAGACCCGGTCCGGGAAACGGCTGGCGGAATACGATCTCGTGCGGCAGCCCGAGTTGCGAGCCGACCTGCCGCACCTCGTCCTTGAAGAGCTGGCGCAGCGGCTCGATGAGCTTGAATTTCATCCGCTTCGGCAGGCCGCCGACGTTATGGTGGCTCTTGATGAGCGCGGAGGGGTTCCCCGAGATCGACACGCTCTCGATGACATCCGGGTAGAGCGTCCCCTGCGCCAGATACCGGAACCGCGTCTTCCCCTTTTTCCGCAATTCCCGCGCGGCCTTCTCGAACACCTTCACGAATTCGGCGCCGATGATCTTTCGCTTCCGTTCAGGATCGCGCACGCCCTTCAACCGCTTGAGGAACCGCGCGGAAGCCTCCACGTATTTCAGCTTCATGTGAAAATTCTCGCCGAAGACCTTCCGCACCGTATCCGCCTCGCGCGCGCGGAGCAGGCCGTTGTTCACGAAGATGCAAGTCAACTGGTCGCCGATCGCCTTGTGCAGCAAGGCCGCCGCCACGGAAGAATCGACGCCTCCGCTCAGGCCCAGCACCACGTGATCCTCCCCCGCCTGGCGGCGAATCTCCTCGCACGTCTGGTCGATGAAGGAACCCATCGTCCAATCCGTCTTGCAACCGCAGATATGGTACAGGAAATTTTGCAGGATCTCCTTCCCGCGCGGCGTGTGCGCCACCTCGGGATGAAACTGGAGTCCGTAAAGCCGCTTCTCCGGCTGCTCGATGGCGGCGAAATCCGAGTTGTCCGTTTTGCCAACCGAGCGGAACCCGTTCGGCAGCTTCGTCAGCTTGTCGGCGTGGCTGTTCCAGACATCGAACTTGTCGGGCAACCCGCGAAAGAGGTCGCACCCGGCATCCGCGCGCAACTCGCTCGCGCCATATTCCCGCCGTTCGGAATGCTCGACCTTCCCGCCAAGCTGGTGCGCCATGAGCTGCACCCCGTAACAAATGCCCAGCACCGGGACGCCAAGTTCAAAGAGCGCGGGATCGCTGTGCGGCGCCCTTTTTCCATAAACGCTGGCCGGGCCGCCCGAGAGGATGACGCCCCGCGCACCCGCCTTCGCGATTTCGGCGGCCTTCGTGTCGAAAGGGAGTATCTGCGAATAAACCTGGCACTCGCGGATGCGCCGCGCGATGACTTGCGTATATTGCGACCCGAAATCGAGAATGACGATTTTCGAGCCATGAAACGCTTCCGTCTGGGTCATAAGCGGAGTTGCCAGACTCCCCGCCGATTTACAAACAAAAACCGCGGAAAATTCGCGGCATGATCCCCGCCGATGTTCTCTTGGAAGGCTACCGCTCGGGCGTCTTCCCCATGGCGATGGAAAACGGCGAACTCGGCTGGTTCTCGCCCGACCCGCGCGCCATCATCCCGCTGGAAAGCTTCCACATCCCCCACGGCCTGCGGCGCGCCCTTCGCAAGAACCTCTTCGAACTGCGCGTCAACGCCGATTTCGAGGCCGTCATCCGCGAATGCGCCGCGCGCGAGGAGACGTGGATCAGCGAGGAGATCATCCGGACGTATTGCAACCTGCACCGGCTCGGCCACGCCCACTCCTTCGAGGCGTGGCGGGAAGGAAAGCTCGCGGGCGGGCTTTACGGCGTCAGCCTGGGCGCGGCGTTTTTTGGGGAATCGATGTTCCACTTCGTCACCGACGCCTCGAAAGTCGCGCTGCACTTCCTCGTGGAAACGCTTCGGGCAAGCGGCTTCCGTCTGCTCGAGGTCCAATGGCTAACGCCGCACCTCGAAAGCTTCGGCGCGATTGAAATCCCCCGCGCCGCCTATATAAGACTGCTCAAAGCCGCCACGCGAAACATTCCCAACCGCAAACCGTTGGCCCCGCCGGACGGAGAGAAAAGAAACGACGCCCTCGCCCCTTGAGCGTGTCACGCTCTAAGCCGGAACGACCTCGATAGCGGACGCCAAAAAGGCGCCTCCTCCGATTTCGCTGCCGACGGCGCGAACCTGTTTCCCGACAAGCTTCTCCAACTCCTCATCGTGAAAGGGATTTCCGCGCTGGCGCCGCAAGATGAAATATTTTGCGCCGGTATCCAGACATACGGCATTGCGTTCGCTCTTCGATCCCGCGGCCACCTGCTTTCTTATTACGCGACCAGAAACGTCAGCCATCCTGGAAAAATAGCCGATTCCGCCCCGGGCTTCAAGTCATCTGCTGTGCAGCTTGCGCACCGAAATGATTTCTTTGCCTCTGCCTGCCTCCCCGATGGCAACCATCCGGCTCTTTGAGGCCACTTGATTTGCGGCGGAACAATCACCCAGCTATCCGCGGTGCTTCTCTTCCAATACGGGGAGCAATATCTTCCATACAACGCCGGCGACGATCTTGTGCCCTTCGACGTTGGGATGAATCCGGTCGTCCTGGTTCAAAGCGGGGTCGCCCCCCACCCCCTCCAGCAGAAACGGGACAAGCGCCGCGCCGTTCTTCGCCGCGAGGTCGGCGAAAATGCGGCGAAACGCCTCCGCGTAGGCGTCTCCGAAATTCGGCGGGAGCCGCATCCCCGAAATGACTATCCGCGCCGCCGGGTAGCGCCCGCGCACTTCGTCGATGATCGCCTGGAGATTGTCCCGCGTGCCCTGCACCGGCAATCCCCGCAAGCCGTCATTCGCTCCCAGTTCGAGGACGAGCACGTCGATCCGCGTCTTTAACACCCATTTCAAACGCCGCAACCCGTCGGCGGTGGTGTCCCCGCTCACGCCGGCGTTGACGACCTTGGCGTCCATGTGCGCGGCGTCGATCTTCTCCTGGAGCAGCGCGGGGAAGGCCGCGGCCGGCCCCACGCCGTACCCGGCGGCGATGCTGTCGCCCAGAACCACGACGTTCCGGGACGCCGATTGCCCAGGCGCGATTTGCGCGGCCAGCAGAAGCGCCGTAAGAAATGCCGCGAGATGGAGACGCCGGATATTCACCAGACTGGAAACAAAGCGCATCCCGGGCCCGCGGCAAGCGGGAACGGTCCGATCCTCGAAGTCCGCTCCCTGACGAGGCGGTACGGCAGCCTCACGGTCTTGAGCGACGTTTCCTTCGCCCTCGACGCGGGTTCGACTTGCGCGGTCGTCGGCCCGTCCGGCAGCGGCAAGAGCACGCTCCTCGGCCTTTGCGCCGGACTCGACAGCCCCACGTCGGGAGCCGTCCGCCTCGCGGGAAGCGACCTGGGCGGCCTCGGTGAGGACCAACGCGCCGCCATCCGCAACCGCCACGTCGGCTTCGTTTTCCAGAATTTCCAACTCATCCCCACCCTCACGGCTTTGGAGAACGTCATGGTCCCGCTGGAACTTCGCGGGCGGCAGAGCGCCATCCGCCCCGCCGCCGAAGACCTCCTGCGCCGGGTCGGCCTGGCGGATCGCATGGCGCACTACCCCGCGCAACTTTCCGGCGGCGAACAACAGCGCGCCGCGCTGGCCCGCGCCTTCATCAACCGCCCGGCAATTCTTTTCGCGGACGAACCCACCGGCAACCTCGACGCGGAAACCAGCCTCCCCATCACGGAAATGATCTTCGAACTCAACGCCGCGCACGGAACCACGCTCGTCCTCGTGACGCACGATCTCGACCTCGCGCGCCGCACCCGGCGCATCCTGCGAATCCGCGGGGGCAAGGTCGCCGAGTAACGCGCTTCAGCGCAGCCCGCCAACCCTGCCGCGGATCCTGGCGATCGACTCCCGGACATAAGCCCGCTGGTCGGCGCTTATCGCCGGGTCTTCGAGCACCTTCTCAAATACATCGACGGACGGCTGCGCCTGCCCCGCCGAGGCGTAAGCCTGGCCGAGATAAATCCGGTAACCGGAAAGCGGCTGCCCCTGCTTCTCCGCGAGATCGATCAACGCCTTCAGAGCCGCGATCTCGCTCACATAAGCATGGTCCTGGTGCGCCACACGGGCGTGAAGGAAAAGGATGGACGGGTCCTTCGGCGCCTGTTCCACCAGCGTTCCCGTCACGTCATACGCGGCGTCGAAGCGCTTCGTCGCAAAGAGCGCCTGCGCGCGGAGCACCATCGCCGGCTGGTAATCCGCCTGGACCGCCAGCGCCGTATCGGCGTCCGTCAGCGCCTCGTCCCAATGCGCCAGCCGCTCCGCGTAATAACCGGCCTGCGTCCACGCCGCCACGCTCTTGTTATCCTTCTCCAGCGCCTCGTCGAGACAGCGCTTCGCCAGCGCCGGCTCGTTCACCGCCAGCAACCGCCCCGCCGCCTGCGCCAGAAACTCCGCCTCCTCCCACGCCGGCTCGCCCGAGAAATTCGCCCGGATCGCCTCGAAATCATCCGGCGACCATTTGCGAACCGGCGCGCGGCGGAAAAGGAGGCTCGCGTGGTCGAGATACACGAGAGAAAAATCCTGCGTCTCCAGCAGATGCTTCAGCAGCGGGCGGAACGGATTCAAATCCCCCGCCAGCAACACCGTATCGAAATGCTCCCGCCGGTCGATCTGGCGGAAAAGCGCCGGATTCTGAAGCGCCTCCGCGAACCTCTTGTCATCTGGAACAAGCAGATCGGGCCGCAAGGAAACCAGGAACTCGCGAGCGGCGGGCGTATAAAAAACCGGCTTCGACTGAATCCGCCGGATCGCCAGGACCGGCGCAGTCAACTTGGGATCGATCTTGTGCCCGGCAAAAAACCGGGTTGCAAAAACCCCGGCAACGGCCAGCGCCGCCAGGACCGCGCCCCCGCGCAGGAGGGACATCTTCTTCAACCGGGTCATTAACCGGAAGACATTGGCGCAGTTGAGGGCGCCCCGCGAATCATTATTTCTTGTCTCAAACCGGGGGATGCCTTAAGTAAACACGCCCGTCGAATGCCGTAGATGGGCGGGCGTTTTGGAGAGGGGTTGGTAGCTCAGCTGGTAGAGCAGTGCCCTTTTAAGGCATTGGTCCTGGGTTCGAGTCCCAGCCAACCCACCAGGTAAAACGCGGTTCTCATCCGGGAGTGTCACACTCGGACTGTCACATTTCCAGCCCGAAGGGCGTGCGTTCCTGCGCGTGGTCGTCTCGTGACAGCGCCGTCTCGTGGAAAAAACGGCCCGCATGTCTTACTCGATTGGAGGACGGGATCGCCAGGACAGGGGATGCGCCGCCGCAGGATTGGTTCCACAGCGTTGCCATTTTGCTTTCAGTGTTTCTTCTGCCCGCAGGAATGGTGCACGCGTGCCAAGGGGCTGAGACTTGTCCGCAAATCGCGAAAGCGAAGGTTGCGGCAGCGCGAGCCCGAAGGGCAAAGCTCGCGCGTTGGCGCTAAGCCAGAGCAACCGGTTTGCGGGCAAGTCGGACGCGGGGTAGTATCAATTACCGCGAGATCGACAAGGACGTTTGTATCAGCGGCGAGCAGCATGAGCCGCCTTGCCCTTTGAACCGTAAATTATCCTCATGGCATCCCCAAGGAGGGATTCCCATCAATGCGGAAAACCCACAGGCCGGCTTCGATCACGACGCGGCGACTTGCAAATTCGTGCGATGCCTCGCGGGAGCCTCAGCCGGAGATCATGTAGGCGCGGGCGCTTTCGATGATTGCGCGGCCGGGGTCGGTGAAGTCGGCGTGGTTGTCCAGCGTTGTCATTCCCGACGCAAAGGCTCCGGCGTTGCGGTCGGCGGCTTTTTCCACTTCCGCTTTTTGCCCGGAAGAGAGGCCGCGGCTTTGAGCGAGACGACTCAGGGCCCGGTGCATTCGGGCACAGACAAATGTTGCATGGTAGATGCCTTCCAAGGGGCGGAGGTCGGCTCTGAGCGGCGATGGATAACGCTCTCCCGGGTCGTTGTTCAACAGCGGTTGGTCCGGACATAGGGCGAATAGCAAGTTGTGCGCGCTTTCGTGCGCCAGCATTTGCAGCATCCCGATGTTGTCCTTGCGCCTGCCGGCGTTGATTGCGACCGCTCCCCAAAGCATGAAGCTGGACGCGCCGCCAAATGAAAATTCGCCCGGCGCGGCGCCGTCTCCGCAAAGGATGATCTCGCGCAGCAATTCCCGGATTTCCGCGGAGAGTCCGGGGTCCTCCGCGTTCAAAAGGGCGAGCGCTTCCTCGATTGTGCGCCGGCAATGAGGGACGGACCTGCGCGAGGGCGGGGTAAGCGCAAGGGGAAGGTCGCGGTCGGTGTCGATGTAGCGGGCATAGCGGCCGGCGTTTTCATCGGTGGCGCGGTCGCCCAGTTCCCGTATCTGCAATCCACCGGCGTGGGGCCGTTGGCCGAGCAGGAGATGGAGCAAGCGTTGGGCCTCCTCCAGGTCGTCGCGGTCGATGGCAAAGACCAGGTCGCCGTAGATGGCGAAGGTGAGGGGCGGGAAGGGCCCGCTTCCCAACCGGGTCAGAAACGCCGCGACGGGTTCCGATGCGACGGGGATGTGCGCTTCAAGCTGTTCGATGACATAACGCAGACTTTGATCCAGATGGCCGCGCATGCGGGCATCAAGGAAACGAACGCGGTCAGCGTCCGGCTCGAAGTCATGCAGACTCAATGAACCTGTTTCGGTGAAAGAGGCGCTGGGTCCGGCTGGGTTTTCTTTTTCTGGAGATGGCCGCGCAGAGCGAAAAATCCGAGCATCAAAAATCCCAACAAAAGCTCCACCCAGGTGGAAGGCTCGGGAGCCGAGATGCCGCAGACCTTGGCTTGGTGACCGGCAAGGCGCCCCGCGCGCGCCTCCTTCGACTGTTTGAAACCGAGAAGCCTGGAAGCGTCCAACTCAATCCGGGGATGTTTGGTCATTCATTTTTTTGCATCGACCCGCGGTTTGTTGTCAAGGCATATTCAAGGCCGAAAATGAGCTTTTTTGAGACGCCGATTCGCAGGCTTTGCCTGGTGCGCGCGGGAGGTTTTTTCGCGCTGGCGCTCGGTTTTGCCGGCTTTTCTTTCGCTCCCGATGTCGATAACTGGGGGCGGCATTTCTGTTATGCGTCGACCGGGGTTTGCCTGTTCTTGAGCTTGTTCAATTTCTGGAAGGCGCGGCGGACTCCGGCGGATTCCGTGGTCACCACGATCCCCGACCGCGCTCCCGTTCCCGTGCAGATTCTTTTCTTTCGCCGGATGCTGTGGTTTTCCGCGATCGCCTTCCCCGCGTTGACGGTATGGGCCGGCTACGATTTGCACCAACTGGAAATCGGCGCGGAGAAGGAGGTCGGCATCTGGGGGCCGCTCGTTCCCATTTACGAGCACTTCGGCTACTGGCCGGCGGTGGCTTTATGCCCCATCCTCGGCATTGTCTGCTGCGCGGTTTTCATCCAAAGGCTTCGCAAGCTCACCGCCGGTGGAGAACCGGCGTCTTGATCAGGCGCAGGGCCATCCATAGGGGGATCGCGCCGACGATTCCGAAGGAGCAGTCGATGAGCCGCCAGTAGAAGGGTATTCCGCGCAGGGAGCCGCACAGCAACGCCAACGGGATGACGGCGGCGCACGCGATGAGGCCCGCGCGCAAGACCCAGATGTTCCTGACCGGGTCGATCAGCGGGCCGATGAAGAACAGTGCGATGGTTAGATGCCCGAATGCCAGCCAATCGGTGCCATAGGCCATGAAGGGATAATGCGCATACGTAACCGCAAGCCCTTCCCGGACGCGAAGAATCCACGAGGCCACGCCGGAATGGTTGCCGTCCAAAAAGCGGCAGAGCAGGTTTACCTCCATGAGGAGAGGGAAAGCGGTCAGCCCGCTGACGACCAGACCCGCGATGAAGAGCGCGATGAGAAGCCGGATGCGCCTCATGGAATGGAGACTTCCACGCCGGTCACTTCGCCCGGTTCGCATTCGAGGGCCAGTTGCATGGGGCGGCAACAGACGGTGCAATCCTCGATGGTCGAATAGCCGCCCTGGGAAGTGTCGACGGCGAGCGCGTTCCCTTCGCCGCACCAGGGGCACTCGAAGGAAATTTCGCGAAGGATGTCCATCGGGCTATATCCTTGTTGTCTGAAAGCCGCGCAAGAGGCATGTTTGTCGCATCCCGATATAAATTTCATGGGGCAGACAGACATCCTTCCTCAAGCAGCCGGGGAAACAATCGTCGTATTCACCGTCGAAGGCCGGAGATTCGGCCTGGGCATTTCCACGGTGCGGAGGGCTTTGCGCGCGGTGGCCGTGACTCCGCTGCCGAATGCGCCCGAAGTTGTCCTGGGGTTGGTGAACGTGCAGGGGGAGATCCTGCCGGTGTTCAGCCCGCGGCGGCGGCTCGGGCTCCAGGAACGCGAGGTTTGCTCGACGGACCGGCTCCTGATCGCGGAGGCCGGCAGGCGCACGGTCTGCCTGCTGGTGGATGAGGTTGACGACGTGGCGGAGTGGAACGGCGAGACGGCGCCGGCGGCGAAGGAATTGCTGCCGGGCGGGGTCGAGGGCGCGGCAAAGCTGGCGGACGGCATCATTTTCATATACGATCTGGCGAAGTTTCTTTCGCTGGAGGAGGAGGCCGCCCTGGACGCGGCTCTGCGCTGAACCAACAGAAAATGCCCGCCTGCATCCCCGAGACGCTGCTCACGCGCTTCAGCCGCTTTGTGGAGGAGCAGACGGGCCTCTATTTCCCGAGCAACCGCCTGGCGGACCTGGAGCGGGGCATGACGGCGGCCGCCCATGATTTTGGAACCGGAAGCGCGGAGTCCTGCATCCGCAAGTTGATGGCGTCGCCCCTCACCAAGGAACAGGTCGAGACGCTGGCGGGCAGCCTCACGGTGGGAGAGACGTATTTCTTCCGCGACCCGGGGGTCTTTGACGCGCTGGAAAAGGAGGTGCTGCCAAATCTTATCCAGTCCCGGCGCGGAGAGGGCCAGCAGCGCGTGCGAATCTGGTGCGCGGGGTGTTGCACCGGGGAGGAGCCTTACAGCGTGGCCATCCTTCTCAGCCGCCTCCTGCCCGATATTGCGCATTGGGGGGTGACGATCCTTGCGACCGACATCAACCCCGCATTTCTCCGGAAGGCTTCCGAGGGCGTGTACGGGCAATGGTCGTTTCGCGAGACGCCCGAGGCGATGAAACGAAAATACTTCGTGGAGAAGAGCGCGGGGCGTTTTGAAATCCTGCCCGGGATCAGGAACCTGGTGACGTTCGGCTCCCTGAATCTGGCGGAGGACGTTTATCCCGCGCTGGCCAACAACACGAACGCGATGGATGTGATTTTCTGCCGCAACGTGCTGATGTATTTCTCCCCGGGCAAGGCGCGCCTGGCGGCGGAAAAATTCGCCCGTTCGCTGGTGGAGGGCGGCTGGTTCATCGCCGGTCCCAGCGAGTCTTCCGCGGATTTGTTCGCGCCGCTGGTTCCCGGGAATCTTCCCGGCGCAATCCTGTATCGCAAATTGAAGGCCGGGGAGGCTCCGCCGCGGCCGTCCTTCATGGAGCAGCCGCCGTCCCCGCCGCCGCGCGTCCAGGAGATCAAGGCAATCGAGGCGAAACGCGCGCCGCGCCCGGCGACGCCCGCCCCCACACCGGCGCTTGCAAGCCAGGCGCGGTCGGCGGCGAACCGGGGCGACCTCGCGGGGGCGCTCGTGCTCTGCGACAAGGCCATCTCGGCGGACCGGCTCCTGCCCGCGAATCACTACCTGCGCGGCGTCATCCTCCAGGAACAAGGGGCGCCGGAGGAAGCCGTCGTTTCCCTGAAGCGGGCGCTTTATCTCGACCCGGGATTCGTGGTCGCGCATTTCGCGTTGGGAAACATCCTGCGGCGGCGGGCGTGCGAATCCGCGGCCAGACATTTTGAGAATGCGCTGGAACTGTTGCGGAAAAAGCCCCCGCACGAGCCGCTGCCGGAGGCCGAAGGCATCACCGCCGGGCGGTTGCTGGAGATCATACAATCGATGAAGGAGAAGAAGTGAGCGAACTCTCCGAGGAGGAAAGGCAACTCATGGAGGAGCGGGCGCGCGAACTCGCCCGCGAGCCCGAACGTCCGCAGGAGGAGATCGACAGCCTCACGGTGCTGGAGTTCGATCTCGCCTACGAGAAGTACGCCATCGATCTCGCGCACATCCGCGAGGTTTATCCTCTGCGCGACATAACGCCGATTCCCTGCACGCCGCGCTTTATCAAGGGCATGGTGAATCTCCGCGGGCAGATATTGACCGTCATCGACCTGAAAGCTTTTTTCCGGCTGCCGGAACGGGGGTTTTCGGATATGAACAAAGTCATCGTGGTGCATGTGGGCGGGATGGAGACCGGCATCCTGGCCGACGCCATCGGCGAAGTCCGCTCCCTGAGCCTCGATGCGCTCCAGGCCTCGCTCCCGACCCTGGCGGGCATCGAGGAGAGTTACGTGCGGGGCGTCACCGCCGAAGGCCTGGTGGTGCTCGACGTAACGCGGATTCTTTGTGACAAAGGCATCGTGGTGAACGACGAGGCGGCGAAGGAATGACACGCGGCGCGATTTCGGATACTCTCCCCCCGGTGGCGGCCAATCCCTCCGAAACAGTCACGCGTCGCGTGACGTGGTTGCAGGGGATTTCCAAGATGCTCGCCTTCTTCACCGCGGCCATCGCTTCCGCCGTTCTGGCGGGCTGGATATCGGACACCGAAACGCTGAAGCGGATCGTGCCCGGTCTGGTGGCGATGAATCCCCTCTCCGCCGTCAATTTCCTCTCGGGTTCCGTCTGCCTGCTGCTCCTGCGCCCGGATTGCCCGCCGGTGCGCCGCACCGTCGTCATGGCCGTGGGTTTCGCCATCGCCGCGGGCGGGTTGCTCGCCCTGGCCGCGATCCTTTTCGACGTGCCGGGGGTCGACCAGGTTCTTTTCAGCGACAAGCTGGCGCTGGGTTCCGTCGTGCCGAATCGCATGGCGCCCAACACCGCGTTCAACTTCATCCTCGCGGGCATGGCGCTGCTGCTCGCGGCTTTCGATTTTCGGAAACACGCCTTCCTCTCGCAATTCATCGCGCTTCTCACCATGTGGATATCCCTGGTGGCGCTCATTGGGTATATCTACGGGACCACCTCGCTTTACCGGATGACGGGCAAAATCCCGATGGCGTTGCATACGTCCCTTTGCTTCATCTTCTATTCCCTCGCCATCCTCCTTCATGAACCGGGGCGCGGCCTCATGGCGCGCGCCAATGCCGAGAGCGCCGGCGGCGCCATGCTGCGCAACACGCTGCCCGTCATCATATTCGTGCCGCTCCTTCTCGGCTGGTTCATCTCCGCCCGGGCGAACCCCAGCGACCCGACCCTGGCCTTCGCCCTCTTCGTGGTGATGACCATGGTCATCATCACGGCGACGGTGTGGAGCAACTCGCTCTCGCTCGACGCCAAGGAGACCGAGCGCGACCGCGCCGCGGAGGCGCTCCTGACCGCGCATTCGACCCTTGAGGCAAGGATCGAGGATCGGACGGGCGACCTTGCCAGCGTCCTGCGACAGATTCGGGAAGGCATGGCCGTTCTGGGCGCCTCCTCGGAGAGCATCCTCAACTCCGCCGTGCAACTCACGGAGACGGCCACCAACACGGCGACCGCCGTGACCGAAACGACATCGACCATAACCGAGGTGCGGCAGACGACCCAGCTTTCCAGCGACAAAGCGCAGCACGTCGCCAAGAGCGCCGGGACCGCGGCGCGGACTTCGGAGGGCGGAAGGAAATCCACCGAGGAGATGCTCGGCGGGATGGAGCGGATACGCGAGCAGATGGAATTGATCGGCGAGAGCATGGTGCGGCTGACCGAGCAGAGCCAGGCAATCGGGGAGATCATCGCCGCGGTCGAGGACCTTTCGCAGCAATCGAATCTCCTCGCCGTCAACGCCGCGATCGAAGCGGCCAAGGCGGGCGAGCAAGGCAAGGGATTCGCCGTCGTCGCGGAAGAAGTGAAATTCCTGGCCGACCAATCCAAACAAGCCACCAAGCAGGTGCGCAATATTTTAGGCGAGATCCAGAAGGCGTCCGGCGAAGCGGTCATGGCCACCGAACAGGGGAGCAAGGCGGTCGAAGAGGGCATGCGCCAATCCTCGCAAGCGGGGTCGTCGATCATGACCCTGGCGCAGGCCATCGACCAGGCTTCGCAGGCGGCGATGCAGATAGCCGCTTCCAGCCAGCAGCAACTGGCGGGGATGGATCAAGTGGTGCAGGCCATGGACCATATAAAGGGAGCGAGCGAGCAAAACGTCGAGAACGCCCGCGAGTTGGAGGCTTCGGCGAGAAAACTCAACGAACTCGGGCAGGGCCTGAAGCAGGTGGCCGAGCGGTATCACGTCGCATGAACGAGGAGGAATTCCAGAAGAAGCTCATGGCGGCCTTCAGCGTGGAGGCGGAGGAGCATCTTCAGACGATCTCCTCCCTCCTGTTGGAACTGGAAAAAATGGCTCCCGGCTCCAGCCCGAAGGATTGGGTGGAAAGCATCTTCCGCGAAGCGCATAGCCTGAAGGGCGCCGCGCGTTCCGTCGGGCGGACCGACGTCGAGGCGCTCTGCCAGAAGCTGGAAAGCGTCTTCGCGGCCTGGAAGACGCAGGGGGTTGATTCCTCGCCCGCGTCTTTCGATTCCCTCAACCGCTCCGTAGACGCGATCAGCGCGTTGCTGGGCGGTTCTCCCGCCGCCAAAGAACCGGAGGCGCAGCCCGCTCCGGACGTCAAGAGCGAGCCCGTCGCGCAGCACCCTCCGGCGCCGCCGCCGGTCGAACACGAACGGCCCGGCGCGGCGACGGTCAGGATTTCCACGGCGCGTCTCGACTCCCTGGTGCGCAAGGCGGAGGAAATGCTGGGGTTGAAACTGACCGCCGGGCAGCGCGCCGCGGATTTGCGCGATCTTTACAACTCCCTGGAAGCGTGGGAGCGGGAATGGGCCAGGGCGAACCGCAACCTGCGGAACTTGCGCGCGGCTTTGGCGAAGGAGGAATCGCCCGCCGCGCCGCTGGTGGAATTCCTTGACTGGAACCACGGTTATATAAAGGCCCTGCAAGCAAAACTCTCCGTGCTCGCCAAGACCACGGATCAAGACCGGCGGGCCGCGGGCGGCATGGTCGACGAACTCCTTGCCGATTCCAAGCGGCTCATCATGCTCCCCTTCTCCACCTTGCTCGCCCTGTTCCCGAGGCTGGTGCGCGACCTTTCGCGGGACTTGAACAAGGAGGTGGAATTGGTCATGACCGGCGGAGACATCGAGATCGACAAGCGCATCCTCGAGGAGATGAAAGACCCTCTCATCCACCTTATCCGCAACGCCGTCGACCACGGAATCGAGAAGCCCGGCGCGCGGGTCGCGGGCGGCAAGCCCGCGCGGGCGACGTTGCGGCTCTCGGTCGAGCAGCGCGAAAGCAACAAGGTCGAAATACTCATCGCCGACGACGGCTGCGGCATCGACCCCGCCCAGATAAGAGCCGTCGCCGTGAAGAACGGCGTCTTGAGCGAGGAAGCCGCCCGGCAGCTCAACGAAGAGGAAAGCGTGGCGCTCATCTTTCAATCGGGGTTGTCGACCAGCCCGATCATCACCGAGATATCGGGGCGCGGGCTGGGGATGGCGATCGTCCGCGAAAAAGTCGAGAAACTCGACGGCAGGATCAGGATCGAAACGAAGCCGCTGGCCGGGACGACTTTCAGGATGGTTCTGCCGGTGACGCTGGCGACGTTCAAGGGGATCGTGGCGAGAACGTGCGGAGAGACATTCGTGATACCCGCGGCGAACGTGGAGCGGATCATACGGGTGAAACGGGAGGAGATCAGGACGGTCGAGAACAGGGAAACCATCGCGCTGGACGGCAGGGCGCTGGCGCTCGCGCGGCTGGGCGAAGTCCTTCAGATGCCGTCCAAGCCGGAGCCGGAGCCGCCCGCATATCTTTCCGTCGTCATCGTAACCGTGCTCCAGGAACGCCTCGGATTTGAAGTGGGCGACGTTCTGGGCGAGCAGGAGGTGTTGGTAAAGCCGCTCGGGCAGCCGCTGGTGCGCGTCCGCAACATCGGCGGGGCCACCATCCTCGCCTCCGGGAAAGCGGCGGTCATACTGAACCCCGCCGACCTCGTGCAATCCGCCAAGCGCTCGGCGGCGGCTCCGCGGCAGCAGGCGGGCCCGGCGCCGGTCGAGGTCGTGAACAAGTCGGTGCTCATCGCCGAGGATTCGATCACCTCGCGGATGTTGCTGAAGAACATCCTGGAATCGGCGGGTTACGAAGTCACCACTTCCGTCGACGGCATCGATGCGCTCACGGCTCTCAAGTCCGGCGATTTCGCGGCGGTCGTCTCGGACGTCGATATGCCGAGGATGAACGGCTTCGACCTCACGGCGCGCATCCGGGGCGAGAAGAAACTGGCCGAGCTGCCCGTGGTGCTGGTGACGGCCAGGGAGTCGCGGGAAGACCGCGAGCGCGGCATCGACGTGGGCGCGAACGCCTATCTCGTCAAAAGCAGTTTCGACCAGAGCAATCTGCTGGAGGTGCTCGGCAGGCTGTTATGAGCGACCCGCTCAAGGTGTTCGTCGTGGAGGACTCCGCCGTCGCGCGGGAACTGCTCGTCCACATCCTGGAATCGGACCCCGGCATGGAAGTTGTCGGCGCGGCTTCGGACGGGGAGGAGGCGCTGCGAAAGCTTCCCGCGCAAAAGCCGGATGTCATCACGATGGACATCCACATGCCCAAGATGGACGGGTTCGAAACGGCCCGGCGCATCATGGAAACGATGCCGGCGCCGATTGTCGTCGTCACCGCCAGTTCGCGGCACGCGGATGTCGACATGACCTTCCGGACCCTGGAGGCCGGGGCGCTGGCGATCGTCGAAAAGCCCGCAGGTTTCGGACCGGAATACGACGCCTCGGCTCGAAAGCTGCTCCAAACCATCCGGCTCATGGCGGAGGTCAAGGTGGTGAAGCGGTGGGCGCGCCCTGGTATGGAAACGCCGCTGAAACAGGCGCCGCTCGCGGAAGTGAAGCCGCGGGAGGAAATAAAGCTGGCGGCCATCGGCGCTTCCACCGGCGGGCCGGTTGCGCTCCATGCGATCCTGGAGCGGCTGCCGGTCGGATTTGAAGTTCCCATTATGATAGTGCAACACATCGCGACGGGATTCATCCGGGGGATGGCGGAATGGCTTTCGCGCGGTTGCGCGCTGCCCATCCGCATCGCCTCCCATGGCGAACGCCTGCTGCCCGGCCATGCGTACCTCGCGCCGGACGGCTTCCAGATGGGGTTAAGAAGCCAGGGATACATCAACCTGGCGAAGGACGAGTCCGAGAACGGCCTCTGCCCCTCGGTCTCCTATCTTTTCCGCTCCGTCGCGGAAGTCTATGGCGACAAGGCCGCGGGAGTCCTGCTCACGGGCATGGGCAAGGACGGGGCGCGCGAACTTGGCTTGATGAAAGAGCGGGGCGCCTTCACCATCGCCCAGGACAAGGAGAGCTCGGTCATCTTCGGGATGCCCGGCGAAGCGATAAGGATCGGGGCCGCCGCGTGCGTGCTGCCGCCCGCGAAGATAGCGGATGCGCTCATAAAACTGGCCGGAAAAAAATGACCGAAGTCTTGATCGTCGAAGACAGCCCGACCCAGGCCATGGTGTTGGAAAACATCCTGGAAAAGAACGGCTACGCCGTCACCGCGGCGCGCAACGGGCGGGTGGCGCTCGAAGCGCTGCAAACCAAGCTCCCGGACATTGTCATAAGCGACATCCAGATGCCGGAGATGGACGGGTATGAACTCTGCCGCAGGATGAAGGCCGACCCGGGGCTGCGCGGCGTGCCGATCATGCTGCTGACCTCGCTTTCCGCGCCGCAGGACATCATCCGCGGCCTCGAATGCGGCGCCGACAACTTCGTCGTGAAGCCGTACGAGGAGAACTTCCTCCTCTCGCGGTTGCACTCGATCCTCCAGAACCAGGAGTTGCGCGTGGAAGGCGGCGGGGAGACGGCCATCCCGATCTATTTCGCGGGCGAGCGCTACGTCATCACCGCCGACCGTTTGCAGATACTCAACCTGCTCCTCTCCACGTATGAAACGGCGGTGCAGACGAACCTCGACCTCATCAAGGCCCACGAGGATTTGAAGGCCGCCCAGGCGCAATTGATCCAGGCCGAGAAGCTGCAATCCGTGGGGCGGCTCGCGGCGGGCGTGGCCCACGAGGTCAAAAACCCGCTCGCCATCCTCGAGATGGGGATCGGCTTCCTCTCCGACCAGCCGGGTTCCGCCGATAATGACTCCGGGGTCATCCTCGCGGAAATGAAGGAAGCCGTCCGCCGCGCCAACGGCATCATCAGCGGGCTCATGGATTACTCGGCCTTCAACGTCGCCGGGGCGGGCAGCGTGGACTTGCACACTGTCATCGAGGAAACCCTGGCGGTGGTGGCGAGCCAGATCGCTCGGTCGAACATCACCGTCGTGAAGGAATTCGAGCCGAACCTGCCGCCCTGCCACGTCGATCCCGACAGGATCGGGCAGGTCTTCGCCAACCTCTTCACCAACGCCTGCCACGCGATGCCGGACGGCGGCGCGCTGACGGTGCGCTCCTCGCTCAAGACGACCACGCTCGAAGAAGCCGCTTTCCAGGCGGGCGACCGCTCCGGCAAACGGGTGCGGGCCGGAGACAAGGCGATCGTCGTCGAAGTCCTCGACACGGGCGCGGGGATACCGGAAGAAAACCTGACCAAGCTCTTCGAGCCGTTCTTCAGCACCAAGCCGACGGGCAAAGGCGCCGGCCTGGGGCTGACCGTCGCGAAGAAGATACTGGAATTGCACGGCGGGACGATTGAGATAGCAAACCGGGACGGCGGCGGCGCGCGGGTGAAGCTGACCCTGCCCCTGCAGGAACAGGCGCCATGACGAGCATTCTCATCGTCGAAGACAGCCTCACGCAGGCGATGAAACTGCAGCACATCCTCGAACGGCAGGGTTACAGCGTCACCGCCGCGCGCAACGGCGCCGAAGCGCTCGAGGGCCTCCACGCGGGCCTCCCGAACATGGTCATCAGCGACATCAACATGCCCGAGATGGACGGCTATGAACTCTGCCGCCGCATAAAGGACGGCTTGGAAACCCGCGATCTCCCCGTCATCCTCCTGACATCCCTGTCCGATCCCAAGGACATCCTCAAGGGCCTCGAATGCGGCGCGGACAACTTCATCGTGAAACCGTACGACGAGGAGTTCCTGCTCTCGCGCATCCAGTACGTCCTGGCGAACCAGGAATTGCGCAAGACCTCCCACGGCAAGGAAGGAACCGAGATTTTTTTCGCGGGCCAGAGATACAAACTGACTTCCGAGCGGATCCATTCCATCGACCTGCTCCTCTCCACGTATGAAACAGCGGTGCAAAAAAACGTCGCCTTGATCAAGGCGA
>JAJPII010000005.1 GCA_021324825.1 Spartobacteria bacterium
AATAATATTCGTGCCGCTATCGTTGCCGAACGGTCTTGCAGCCTGTTTGCTGGCGCGATAGTCTTCTCATAATGCGGTGGCGTATCATCACGCTGTTTCTTCGCCTCCCTACCAGTACATGGGAGTTCTTCAAGCAACCCACCCAGCCCCCCGCGCGCAAGCGCGGGGGGCTGGGTGGGTTGCTTGAAGAACTCTTATGTACTGATAGCGAGAAGAACCCGGGGGATGAACTTCGCGGGCTAAAATTTTGGCGTGAGCAAGATTTTGCCGGTCATCTCGGGCGGCTGTTCGAGGCCGAGCAAAAATAAAAGCGTCGGTGCGACGTCGGCCAGGATGCCGTCCTTGCACTGAAACGCCTCCGAATCGGCGGCGACGTAGAGGCAGTGGACGAGGTTTGTCGTGTGCGCGGTGTTCGGCGAGCCGTCGGGGTTGCGCATCAATTCGCAGTTTCCGTGGTCGGCTAGGATGAGCGCTTTGCCATCCAGTTCCAGAACCTTGTTGACAACCTGCCGCACGGCGTCGTCGATTGTCTCGACCGCTTTGATCCCGGCGCTGACGACTCCGGTGTGTCCGACCATGTCGGGGTTCGCGAAGTTCAGGATGACCAGGTTGTAGTTCGGCAGCCCTTTCAACACTTCCGCCGTGACCCCGGCGGCGCTCATCTCCGGCTGCAGATCGTAGGTGGCGACCTTGGGCGAGGGGATGATCTTGCGGTCTTCGCCCGGGAACGGCTCCTCGATTCCGCCGTTGAAGAAATAGGTGACGTGCGGATACTTTTCCGTCTCGGCGATGCGGAGTTGTTTCATCCCCGTCCGGCTTACCACCTGGCCCAGGATGTTCTCGAGCGATTGCGGGCGGAAGACGACCGGGCAGTCATACGTTTTGTCGTATTCCGTCAGGGTCACATACAGGATGTCCGGGGTGACGCCGCGGTCGAATCCGGCGAAGTCCTTGAACAGAAAGGCTTGCGAAAGCTGGCGCGTCCGGTCGGTGCGGAAGTTGAAGAAGAGAACGACGTCGCCGTCCCGGATGCGCTGTTCCTCGTAGTGCGAGAAAATGAGCGGGGGCAGGAATTCATCTGTCTTGTCCTTGGCGTATTGCTTCTTCACCGCTTCGTCGGGTGAATCGCCGGAGAACTCTCCGCGCCCGAGGACGATGGCGTCCCACGCGAGCTTGGTGCGTTCCCAGCGGCGGTCGCGATCCATGGCGTAGTAACGCCCGATGACGGTGGCGATGCGCGCGCCGGTCGGTTTCAGGCCGGATTCGACATATGCGAGAAACTCCGCGCCGCCCGTGGGCGACGTGTCGCGCCCATCCGTGATGGCGTGGACGAGGATGTCCTCGACGCCCGATTCCTTCGCCAGCCTCGCCAGCGCGAGGAGATGGTCCTGGTGGCTATGCACGCCGCCGTCCGAGACGAGTCCGAGGAAATGCAGCCGATGGCCGCGCGCTTTCGCGAAAGCGTCCCGGAGCACGGGGTGCGATTGCAGTTCTCCGTCCGCGATGGCCTTGTTGATGCGCGTCAAATCCTGATAGACGATCCGCCCCGCGCCGAGATTGAGATGGCCGACCTCGGAGTTGCCCATCTGGCCGGGAGGCAGGCCGACGTCGAGGCCGCTGGCGCTCAAGACGCTGCCGGGGTAGGCGGCGTAGAGATGGTCGTGGAAGGGCGTTTTGGCGAGGAGGGTGGCGTTGCCGTCCGCCTCGGCCCCCGCGCGTCCGTTCGGGTTGATTCCCCATCCGTCGCGTATGATCAATATGACTGGGTTAGGCATCGTGGTTTGATTGATTTTCCGCGCGGGGATGGGTCAGGTGGGCGCCGGTGCGAATAAACTCAACTCCCGATCCAAATCCCGCGTGGACAACATCGACGTCAATGCCACATTTGGTTCTCCGACGCGAGCTAAAATGATGGTTCATCACGCAATCCGCGGCGGCTCTCTCCCTTAGACGCGCCGCAAACTGGCATTCAATCGTCCGGCAATCCCCTGAGCAGGTTGCCCAAATCCTTCTTCAGCACCCTGGCGATGGTGCAGAGTTTTGAGAGGCTCAGGTTGTATTGACCACGCTCGATGCCCCCCATGTAGCTGCGGTCAATCTCAGTTCTGAATGCCAGTTCCTCCTGGGACCAGCCAGTTTTCTTCCGTGCCCTCCGGATGCGCTCTCCCAGGATTTTCAGTGTTTTGGCCGGCTCCACGAGAAGCGTCGAGTGTCACCGGCATGATGGAAATAACGCCACGGGATATATCCATCATTTTCCCTTGACGGATTAATAATGAGGGCATAGCCTCGAAAACTCCAATCCATCAAACCCCACCGGGAGGCAAACCCATGAACACTATCCAGACCGCCAAGGAGCGCTCAACGTTGACGATGTCGAACCTTTCAGCAGCCCAACCAAAAGATCAGCCGTTTTTCAACGAGACGGTGTTACCCGGTTTGGGAAAGGGGAAACGCCGGGAACGCCTTCCGCGCGCCAGATCAATTACGCTTTGTGCCCTCGTTTTTACCGCCGGCCTCGTCTGTGCGTTCGCGGAACCGCCACCGAATGACAACTTTGCCAATGCACAAGCATTAGTTAACGGATCGACCGTTGCAGGGACCTTGCAAGATGCGACGAGAGAGCCCGGCGACCCATTCTCGGGCACTGGTTATATTCCACCTACTGTGTGGTATCGGTGGACGGCAACCGCTTCGGGAGTGGGGCAAGTGTCCGTGGTTTTTCATAGTGCGCAAAGGAGCAACTTGCAAACGCTGATTGGGAGCGGCCAACTTACGGGAAAATACATTACGGACGACGGGGACGATTCAGAGTTTTATGTCGTTCAGGGACAGACCTATAACATCTGTTTCGATGGCGACGACGCCGGCGCTACGTTTACGATCGGCCTTGCCGCGGATGCTTCTTTGCCTGCGGACACGCAGTTTGTTCCACCGCTTTCCAACGATAACTTTGATGATGCGCTTCAGTTGGGCGATCTGAAGGACGATTTTGTTTTATACTCTCTGGGCGCGACTTTTGAACCTTTCGAGGAAGAAATGCTCGATTCTGTCAACGCCGACTTTTCTTCAGGTGATGATGGAGGAGTGTGGGTGGCGTGGACTGCGCCGGTAACAGGCTCCGCTGTTCTTACAGCCAAGAATTTAGCGAACGCCAAGATAATCTTGTTGGTTGGAACCGGTTCCTCCATCGAAACCTTGGACGTCCTAGCCGGTTCCGATACAGGGGGAGTCACTTTTGATTGTGAAAAAGGAGTGACGTATCGCCTTTATTTTCTGAACCAGTCCTCCGATGGACTGTTCGCCAGCATTTCAGCCACGGCGTCGAACACCCATCCAGCATTTTTTAGCGGCGAAGCCAGTCTCGGGAATGGCGTTTACTACCTCGCTTTTCAGAACGGTAACAAGTTCGGGTATTATAATTACTCTTTTTTTCCGTATCTCTATCACTACGATCTCGGCTTCGAATATTTCATAGACGCGAATGATTCCGCGCATGGAGCGTACCTGTATGATTTCGCGAGCGGTCACTTCTTTTACACGAGCCCCAGCTTTTCATTCCCCTACCTCTATGACTTCACTCTAAAGGCATATATTTACTATTATCCGAACGCGGGCGTGCCGGGACGCTACACCGCCGAACCTCGCTATTTCTATAACTTTGCAAAACAACAAATCTTCTCTATGTGAGGGCCTAGTCAGCCATATAAGATGTCTTCGAGATGAGTACGCCGTTTTACCGACCTTTCAGTGGCAAGTTAGATGAAATGCCGATTTCGAGGGGCAATGGGTCCGCTTCTCGGAGAAGCGAGCGGTTGCGCAGGATCGAACGTCCTTGAAAAGGACGAGGTGACAATCGTAACGCGGACAAAGAACCGCCTGATACTGTTGCAACGCTGCATTCAGTCGGTTCTTAACCAAACCTACCAAAATTGGCGTCACGTCATAGTAAATGACGGCGGCGATCGCATCGCTCTGGAAATGCTCTTGAGCGAGTTCAAGCTTTTGTATCGCGGAAGGTTGGACGTTATTCACCACGTGAAGTCGATCGGCATGCAAAATGCCTCTAATGCGGCGATAGCGACGTCATCGGGCGAGTTCATTACAATCCATGATGACGACGACTGGTGGAGTCCGGCCTTCCTGCAGCAATGCGTCACGTTCATGAACGAGACGTCGCCGAAGAGCGTTTGCAAAGGGGTGGTGACCCAGACCACGCGCGTGTTCGAAGAAATAGGCCCGGGCGGGGAGGTTCTGGAGTTGCGACGCGAAGCGTATCTCCCGGTGGAACATATAAGTTTGTTTCGGTTGGCGTCCGACAATCTCTTTCCGCCAATCGCATTTCTATATCGCCGGGAAGTGCATGGACGGATAGGCGTGTTCGACCAAAGGTTCAGCGTTCTTGGGGATTGGGATTTCAACCTCAGATTTCTGCAAAAGTATGAGATCGGAGTCATCATGAAATCGCTGGCGTTTTACTCCTGGCGCTACCAAGGCGGAGAGTCGGCGTACGCCAACACGGTCACCGGCGGAATCAGCGAGCATCACGTCAAAGCCAACGAGATCCGGAACCATTATTTACGCGATGACCTGGAGACCGGCTCCATCGGGGTCGGCTATTTGCTCAATCTTTCGATGCATATGCACGGCAGCGCGGCGAAGCTCTGGGACTTGAATTATAAAACGGAGCGAGTGTTGAAGACGACGCAACAAATCGAAAAGCGGCTCGCTCCGCATTCTTCGAACAAACGAAACGGTGGCGGGACGAAGAGATCCGGCATCACAATGGCGGCGGTGGCGCCAAATGCGTTCGTTGGGGGCGTGCTTTACAAATCTCTCGTTCGGAAGCTGGAACGAGTTTCGGTTCTTTCGCTCGACGTATTCGATACGGCGCTGTTGCGTCTGGTCCGGAAGCCGGCGGATGTGTTTCTTTTTGCGCAAGCCAAAGCCAGGCTGGCGCTAGGTCAGCCGGAGTTTCCTTTCGCACAGGCTCGCAGTTCCGCCGAGCGGATCGCTCGCGAGACGTTCAGAAGTAAATTTGGAAATGACGAGGTGACATTGGAGCAGATTTATCGCGTGTTATGTGATCTTGGCGGCATTGACCCCGCGCTGGTGGCGGGACTGATGCAGGCAGAGTTGGATGCGGAGGGCGATCTTTGCTACGCAAATGCGCTGATCTTGGAACTCTGCCGAAATGCGAAGCGCATGGGCAAACGCGTTATCTTTTTATCAGATACGTACTTCTCCTCCCGCCAGGTTGGCAACCTCCTGCAAGCGGCTGGGTATCCCCCACTCGAGATATTTGTCTCAAGCGAGTACCAGGCGTCCAAGCACGATGGAAGGCTCTTTGATCTGGTGATATTGAAGATGGGCGCGAGTCCGGAAGACATCCTCCATATTGGAGATAATCACCACTCGGATTGCAGCCGGGCGCATGCGCATGGGTGGAACGGAGTTTTATTCCGACAAAACCCGGCACATGCGCCGTTTATAGACGAGGCGGGTGAAGTGGCGTTCTTCGTGGATAACGACGTCTCTGGAAGCCTCACAACAGGCCTTGCGCGTCGCCGGCATTATTCACGCTTCAATATCGGTTCCGATCGTAAATCGGATGTTTGGCAAAAAATCGGCTATGAGATTGCCGGACCCATTTATCTCTCGTTTCTTAGCTGGATTATAAAACGATCAACCGAACTTGGCGTAAAGCGGTTATTCTTTTTATCGCGCGACGGCTACAACTTGCTCGAAGCGTTTAATTTGATGGTCAAACGCTGGCAGCTCGACTTGGGAGGCACGTACTTGTATGCATCGCGGCGGTTATATAACGTGCCGAGCATCGGCAAGCTGGATGGCGAGGCCATCGAGTTTCTCCTAACGCCAAATCCGGGCCTGCGCGTAAAGGACTTTTTTTTGCGAATAGGGCTGGATCCCCGCCAGTATCGCGAGGCGCTTCATGATTATGGATTTCGGTCCCTGAACGAGCTCCTTACCACGGACCGCGGCGCTTTCGCGTCGGATGACGCGCATCGACGCTTGCGGTTTTGTTTCAAGCTTATAGCAAATGACATTGAACTACTTGCCTCCAATGAGAGATCCAAAGCGCTTGATTATCTGAGGAGTCATGACTTTGGATCCAGGGGAGTCGCAATCGTTGACCTTGGATGGCGCGCCTCCCTGCTCGGATCGCTACAAGGGTTGATAAGAATGGACAACGACCCCGCCTTCCGTCTAAGAGGATTTTATTTCGGGACCTGGCAGCAGGCCCAAGCCGTGATGGATGCGGATTGCGAGCTGGAGTCCTTCTTTTTCCATCTGGGCAAGCCTGAAGCGCGGAGAAGTCTTGTCTCGGAATGCGTGGAACTCGTGGAACTCCTTTTCAGCGCTCCCCATCCGTCCATCATCGGCCTTCAAAAGTGCGGGGCGTCCGAGTGCTGGAGTCCCGTTTACGGCCGCGCGGAACTGAACGAACGGCATATGAACGGAAGCGCCATGATTCTTGAAGGCGCTCTTGCCTACGTAGAAGACATGTTGCGCTATAGTTCAGAGCCCATGGCGGCAAATGATCTCACTGGTTATATCGAACGGGTGCTCAAACGTCTTCTTTCGAGTCCGACCTTAAACGAAGCACGCGAACTCGGAAGTCTTCCGCACAGGGATGCCTTTGGAGACACAGCGCGCTCTCGTTTCCTGGCTAAGCTCCCAAGCTTGCCGCAAAGATGGGTGCGTCCTCGAAGTTTAATCAAGGCTTACAGACGCTCCTACTGGAAAAAAGCGTTTCTAGCGCAACTTTCTCCGAAGCGGGCGGCCTGGGTCAAATCGAAAGCGTGATCCGTCAAGGCGGAGGCGGCGCTTCTTCATCATCTTCGTCTTCCTCCTCGATCTCGCGCCGCCATTTGATCGAGAGCGAGGGCCTTAGGAATCCATACAACAGATAGGCGATAAAGAGGATGGCGGGCATCCATTCGTATTCCCGCACCGTGAAGAGGAGAATGATGCAGATGGCGAGGAAACGCGGAATGGACTTCTGCGTCCGCCAGTTCACACCCTTGAAACTCGGGTAGCGGAAGCCGCTGAACATCATGAACGACAGGAAGAGCATGAGGACGGGCAGCACGTATCGCCACTGGCCGATCTCGTGTTCCCCGCGCTGCATCCGCAACAAAAACAGGGTGATCGAGGCGATGACTCCCGCCGCCGCGGGAATGGGAAAGCCCTTGAAATCTTTGTCCGCGCCAGGGCCGCTGGCGGCGGCGATGCAGTTGAAGCGCGCCAGCCGAAGCGCGCCGCACGCCAGGTAAACGAAAGCGACGAGCCAGCCGTAGTGGGGCGATTCGCGCAGGACGATGCGGTAGATGAGCAGCGCCGGCGCCAGCCCGAAGGAGACGATGTCCGCGATGGAGTCGAATTCCCGCCCGAAAGGGCTTTCGTGCCCGCCAAGCCGCGCGAGCCGCCCGTCCAGCATGTCGAAGATGCATGCGCCCAGGATGAACCAGATGGCCTCGTGGAACGGCGCGAAGGGCGGCAACTGCTGGTCCTGCAAGAGCGCGCCTTCCAGGATGCTGCGCGTCGCGGCGAACCCGCAATAGAGATTGCCCGCCGTCATGAGATTCGGCAGGAGATAGATCTTTGGGCTTCCGTTGGGGGCGGGGTCGCTCATTGGGGCAGGCGCGCGACGATGGATGCTCCCCCTTTGACGCGTTCGCCCACCCGGACGGTGATGGCGCTGCCGGCTGGGACGTAAATTTCCGTGCGCGAGCCGAAGCGGATCATCCCGAAGCGCTCGCCTTTTTTCACCTCGTCGCCCGGGTTCATCCACGCCACGATCCGGCGGGCGATAAGACCCGTTATCTGCCGCACCACGACCACCGCGCGGCCATTTTCGAACGCCCAGGTGCGGCATTCGTTCAGGCGGGTTGCGTCCGGGTGGCGCGCGTCCAGGAATTTCCCGACATGGCGTTCCGAGTAGGTGATCTTCCCGTCAATCGGCGCGCGGTTCGTATGGACATCGAAGACTGAGAGGAAAATGGCGATCCTCGTCATCGGCGTTTTCACCACTTCGGGTTCGAGCATCTCCTCCACCTCGACCACCAGGCCGTCCGCCGCGGCGACTACCGCGTTCGGGTCAACGGGAACCTCGCGATCCGGATCGCGGAAGAAGCAGAGGCTGAACACGATCAGCAACACCCAGGGCGCGGCCAGCCAGGGCAGCAGGAAGTAACTGCCCGCCGCCAGAAGCAAAAGGACGGCGAAAATCCACCGCCCTTCGCGCAAGGTTTGCATTCGCATACGCTTTCCTTTATTCGGGACGTTTGTATTTGTAAATATTTCACGGTAGCTTGCTGTTCCATGACAACTACTGCCGCCGTCAGCCCAGACGCCACCATGCGCGAAATCCTGGAGGTTTTCCCGGGCGCCCAGCGCGCTCTTTTCAGGAAATACCACATAGGGGGGTGCAGCAGTTGCGGCTTCCGCCCGGACGAGACGCTCGCCCAGGTTTGCGCCCGCAGCGGCGGTCTTTCGCCCGCGGAGGCGCTGAACCACATCCAAACCAGCCACGAGGCCGACCTGAAGTTCCAGGTCTCGCCCGCCGATCTTGCCCGCGAAAAAGACGCGGTAAAGCTGCTCGACATAAGGACGCGGGAGGAGTTTGACGCCGCCCGCATCGAAGGCGCGACTTTTTTCACCCAGGAATTGATGCAGGAGATCCTTTCCAAATGGAACCCCGCGGAAGCGATGGTCATGATCGACCACCAGGGGGTGCGCGCCATGGATGCGGCGGCCTTTTTCGCCGGGCACGGTTTCACGAACGTCAAGGTCCTGCGCGGCGGCATCGACGCCTGGAGCGTGGAAGTCGATCCCTCTGTCCCGCGCTACCATCTTGAATAACCGATCTCCAATGAGCGACCTGCAACAGCGCATCGAAGACGCCGTCCAGAACCCGCGAAACCTGGGCGAGATGGAAAACGCGGACGCCGTCGGCACGGTGGGCAGCCCCGATTGCGGGGATATGTTAAGGATGTGGGTGAAATTCAAGGAGCAGGACGGCGTCAAGGTCATCGACCGCGCGACCTTCCAGACCTTTGGATGCCAGACGGCCATCGCGGTCGCCAGCGTCGCCACGGAACTCATCGCGGGCAAAACCGTGGACGAAGCGCTCGCCCTTTCCGGCGAGGAATTGTCCTCCCCGCTCGGGCCGCTGCCGCCCATGAAAATCCATTGCGCGCAACTCGTGGAGAGCGCCCTCCGTTCGGCCCTTGCCCAAGACCGGGAGGGACCCGCCGCGCCCGCGCCCGCGCAAACGCCGGGGCTGCTGGAGCAATTCCAGGCGCCGCAAACCGCCCGCAAGGTTATTTTAAAATGATGCACGAGAACACCGAGATAACGTTGAGCCGCGACTGCGCCGCCATCCAGATACCGAGCGGGGTGGAAGTAACCCTTCCCGCTGGAACGAAAACCCTCATCACGCAATCGCTGGGCGGCAGCTACACCGTCGCCACGGATCGGGGGCTTGCGAGGATCGCCGACAAGGACGCCGACGCGCTGGGCCTCCAGCCCGCCGCCGTCGCAGCCGCGCCCGCGGGTGAAGCCGGGCAGGCCAGCGAGGTCAACGAAAAAGCGGTCTGGGATCAGCTCAAGACGTGTTACGACCCGGAAATCCCCGTCAATATCGTCGACCTCGGCTTGATCTACGATTGCAGCGTCAGCCCGGACGCCGCCGCGGGCGGCGCGAGGGTGGATGTAAAGATGACCCTCACCGCGCCGGGTTGCGGCATGGGCCCGACCCTGGCCGCCGAAGCCCGGAGCAAAATCCTGAGCGTCCCCGGCGTCAACGACGCGGACGTCGAACTGGTCTGGGACCCGCCCTGGAACCCCGACATGATCAGCGAAGCCGGGAAAATGAAGCTCGGGATGATCTAAGGCGGTTGTGTCATGCACTTTGCCCGTTCTTGGTTGCTCTTCGTTGTCGAAGCAGTTGTGTCAGCCGCCTAAACACCTGGAACGGCTTGCCGCTTTGGCGTTGCCTCCCGCTCCCAGGCGGCAACGACAGGGAGCGCGGGTGGCGACGAAACCAACGGCGGATTTGTCTAAAAATACAGGGTTGCGTCGCCCGCGCGGCCGCCTATAGTTCGACCTCCCGTATGTCACAGCACCGAAGCCTGAAAGGCGCCAGCAAGATCGCCGCCAAACGCAACGTCCTCAAGCGCTTTGAGCGCGTGGAAGTCCTCAAGAAACGCGGCCAGTTCAAGGATGGCGACAAGGTCATCGGCCTTCGCAAGACCAAGCCGGACGTTTAGGCGCCGCATGTTGGCCGCCGCCCTCCACGGTTTCCGGCGTGGGGATGACGACGGGTTGACAGCCGAGGATCGACGGCTAATATCGGGCGGCATGCGACCTCAGCAGCGCCATGTGATTGACGCCGAATCCGTCGAAGACGGAGGGGGCGTCCCAGATGTACGGGAAGGCATCCGCCTGGCCCAGCAGAATCTCCTGCGTCTCCAGCACCCGGAAGGGTATTGGGTGGGCGAACTGATGGTCGACGCCACGCTCTGCGCCGATTACATCCTCTACATGCATTGGGCGGAGAAGGTGGACGCCGTTCTCCAGGAGAAATGCGTCCAGCATATTCGCGCCAGGCAGAAGGAGGATGGCGGCTGGAATATTTATTACGGCGGCCCCAGCGAGATAAACGCCTCCGTAAAAGCGTACTTCGCGCTGAAGCTCGCGGGCGATTCCCCGTCGGACCCCTGGATGTCCGAGGCCCGCGCCACCATCCTGCGGCTGGGCGGCATCCCGCACATGAACACCTACGCGAAGCTGTACCTCGCGTTGCTGGGCCAGTTCCCCTGGAAATACCTGCCGACCATCCCCGTGGAATTCATCCTCCTGCCGGACTGGCTCTTCTTCAATGTGTACGAGATGTCCTCCTGGAGCCGGGCGATGCTCATGCCGCTGGCCATCATCAACCATTTCAAGCCGACCCGGTTCCTCCCCGCGGACAAGCAACTCCACGAGCTTTACCCCGCCGGCACGGAAAACAACGACTTCACGATGCGGCGCGACCACCGCCTCCTGACGTGGCGGAATTTTTTCCTGCGGTGCGACTCCCTGTTGAAGCTGCACGAGAACACCCCGTGGAAACCGCTCCGCCAGGCGGCCCTCGAAAAGGCCGAGCAGTGGATGGTCGAGCGGATGGGCGAAGGCTCCGACGGCCTCGCCGCGGTCTTCCCGGCGATGCTGAACTCCATCATCGCCCTCAAGACCCTCGGGTATTCGGAGGATAACCCCATCCTGGCGAAGGCGATCCATGATTTCCAGGGGTTGTTCGTCGAGGATCCCCACGACTTTCGCATCCAGCCGTGCCTTTCCCCGGTGTGGGATACCGCGATCAACATCGTCGCCCTCGTCGAGTCGGGCGTCGAAGCCGATCATCCCGATGTCCGCCGCGCTTCGAAGTGGCTGGAGAAGAAGGAAGTCCTCATGAAAGGGGACTGGAGTCTGAAAAACGCGCATCCCGAGGCCAGCGGCTGGGCGTTCGAGTTCAACAACGTCCACTACCCGGACACGGATGACACCGCCATGGTGCTCATGGGATTGCGTCTCGTGAAGCCCGAGGACGCCCAGGCGAACGAGCGGATGTTCGAGCGGGCGCTGGCGTGGCTGCTGAGTTTCCAGTGCCGCAACGGCGGTTGGGGGGCGTTCGACAAGGAAGTGACGAAAAACTGGCTCGAAGACGTGCCGTTCGCCGACCATAACGCGATCCTCGACCCGACTTGCAGCGATCTCACGGGCAGGATTCTCGAACTGCTCGGCTATATCGGCTTTGACCGGGCGGATCGCCGGGTCGAGCGCGCGGTGGAATATCTCCGGCGCACGCAGGAGGACGACGGCTCCTGGTATGGGCGCTGGGGCGTCAATTACATCTACGGCGCCTGGCAGGTTCTCCGCGGTCTGCGCGCCATGGGCCTCAACATGAAGGAGGACTGGATATTGCGCGCCCGCGACTGGCTGGAAAGCTGCCAGAACGAGGACGGCGGCTGGGGCGAAACGTGCGCCACGTACGACGACCCTTCGCTCAAGGGCAAGGGCGAGAGCACGCCGTCCCAGACGAGTTGGGCGCTCATGGGCCTGTGCGCCTGCGACGATCTCGACCGCCCGCGCATTCGCAAGGGGATCAACTACCTCCTGCGCACGCAGAACTGCGACGGCTCATGGTACGAGCCCCAGACGACCGGCACCGGTTTCCCGAAGGTCTTCTACCTCAAGTACGACATGTACAGGAACAACTGGCCGCTGCTCGCCCTCGCCACTTACGAGAACTACAAGGCCGGCCTCTTCCACCGGCAGAGCTTCTACCGCTGCCGCTGAGAAACGGGCGGGCGAGTCAATTCGTCCTTCGTAAAGTCCCAGGAGGTGAACCAATCCTCCCGGATCGTCAGGACGACCGTCTCGGCCGGGGTCGCGGGCGTGAACGGGACATATTTCCCCGCGTGCCGCGTGATGAAAGCGCTGGTTTCCTCCTTCAGGACTCCGGCGGCCTTCAAGTCCTCCAGCGTGAGCGGCTTGTAGTCCGACCTGCCGTGGAAATATTCCCTGAATTCGGTTTCGACCGCGCGCAATCCCGTCGCGAATACCTGGCCTTCGCTATACCTCTGTTCCACATGCGCGGCGTTGTAAACCCACCAGCCCAGAAACCAGAGCGGCAGCAGAACGACAGGCGAAAAGACGAGGGCGAAGAGCACCCTCTGTTTGGTTGATTTGTCCGGCATCAGCCCGGGATCGTAATCCGCAACACGCTTGCGGAGCCGCCTGCGGGAACCAGCGCGCGGTCATCCTGCGAGGCGGAGACAAGGAACAATTCGCCCGGCTTGAACCGGCGTTTGGCGCAAAGCAGATCGCCTTCCAGGCACGCGAAAAGCGCGAACGTATCCGGCCCGCAGGCTTCCCGGGCGTGCTCCAGGCTCCATTTTTCCACGCGGAAATATTCGCACTCCACCACCAGTTCGCCCTTCATCTCCTGGAGCGCGGGTTCCACGTCGTTGAAGTCGATGGAGCGCAGCGATTCCTCGATGTGGAGCTGCCGCGGCTTGCCGTCCAGGCCCGTCCGGTTCCAGTCGAATACGCGGTAGGTCGTGTCGCTGTTCTGCTGGATTTCGATGATGAGATTCCCCGCCCCGATGGCATGCACCCGCCCGCTGGGGATGAAGATCGCGTCGCCCGCTTTCACTTCTATCCGGTGCAGTTTGTCGGCCACGTCCCCCGTGTCCAGGGCGCGCTCGAAATCGGCCCGGCCCACTCCGGGCTTGAAACCGGCGAAGAGGTCGGCGTCGAGCCTGGCTTCGACCACATACCACATTTCGGTCTTTGGCTCGCCGTTCAGCTCCGGGGCCACTTTCGCCGGGGGATGCACTTGCACGGAGAGCCGCTCCTGGCAGTCGAGTATCTTGAGCAGCAGGGGAAACCGCGGCGACTCCGAGTCGAAGCGCGTCCCGAACACCGGTTCGCGCATCCGCTCCCATATCTCGTGCAGCGTCATCCCCTTCAGAATCCCGGCGTGGACGACGCTTTGCGCCTCCTCGCGGTCGACGACTTCCCAGGACTCCCCGATCCGCGTCCCCGCCGGCAGCGTTTTGTGAAACACCGCCTCGAGCTGCCGCCCGCCCCAGACGCGCTCCATGTAAAGCGGCTCAAAAACAATCGGTTCGTCGATATGCATATAATTCCTCGCCTTTGCAACCATACCGGATACCGTCCCGGAGAAGGAAATGAAAGTCTTCTATCTCGGTCCTCCGAAAACGTTCTCGGAGCGCGCCGCCGAGATTCTTTCCAGGGATGTCCGCATCCCCGAGCCGAATTTTCAAAGGGTGGCGCTGCAAACCGCCCAAACGCCGGGCGCGGGAGGCGTCCTTCCCTACTATAATCTTCTCGAAGGGCTGATCCAAGAGTCTCTCGATCTGATTTACGAATACAAGTTCACTATTCATAACGCATGCCGGGTTCCCGTTGAGCTTTGCATAGGCGGTTTCGAGGGCAAAACCATCCATTCCCACACGAAGGCGCTGGCGCAATGTTCCGACTACCTGGGAGAAAATTTCCCCGAAGCCGCCCTTCTGCCCGAGGCGAGCACGGCGGACGCCGCCCGGTTGGTTCGGGCCGCGGGCCGCGGCATGGCGATCGCCAGCCGGGCGGCGCTCGCCGAGCAAGGGTTGGATGTCCTCGAGGCGGATATCGGGAATCGCAGGCACGGGCGGCGGAATTTCACCGACTTCCTGCTTGTCTCCGCGGACCCGGCGCCGCCCGCGGGCGAAGGGCCGTTTCGCACGATGGTCGCCATCACTCCGCCCACGGATCGCGTCGGCTTGCTCGCCGAGATTCTTTCCGTGATACGGGAGAACCACCTGAACATCGCGAAAATCCATTCCCGGCCCGCCATCGACCTGGTCGAGATGGCTATCGAGCCGCAGATGTTTTATTTGGAGATCATGTCGGACAGAAAGGACATCCAGGCCTTGACCGATGCGTTCGGCGAGAACACCGTCCGGATACTCGGCTCCTTCCCCGCGCTGGGGAATTCATGAAGAACTGTCTGGTCATCGGTCGCGACGGGAAGTTTGGGTCGATCTTCGCCGGGAAACTGGCGGCGGAAGGGCTTTCCGTCGAGGGCATCGACGTTTCCGCGAGCCGGGAGGAACGGGAAAGCCTCGCCGCCGCCTCGGATTGCATCGTGCTCTGCGTGCCGGAAGCCGTTGTCATCGAGTCGATCCCGCTGCTCGCCGGTTGCGTGAAACCCGAGGCAGTCATCGTCGATATCGCGTCCGTCAAATCGCGGATCGGGCAGGCGGTTTCGCAAGCGGGGCTTCGCGCGGCTTATTTGAGCATCCACCCGATGTTCGGCCCGCTCTCCGACTTCGAGGGGAAGAACATCGGCGTCGTCCCGCTCGGCGGAAACGCGGACCCGTTCATCGCCCTCCTGCAAAAATGGGGCGCGCGACTGACAACCTTCACCGCCGCGGAGCACGACCGGACCGTGGCGTACGTCCAGGCGATGACGCACGCGGCCATCCTGCAAATGGGCGCCGCCCTGCGGAACGCGGCGGTGCCGTGGGAGCCGTTGTCGACGCCGGTGCACACCTCCGTGCTCGCATTGTGCGCCCGGATCGTCACAGGCGATCCCTCTCTTTACTGGGACATACAAACCGCGAACCCGTTCGCCGCCCAGGCGCGGGACGACTATGCGAACGCCCTGGCCGATCTGTCCGAGATGATCCGGCAATCCGATTACGAAGGCTTCAAGCGGCTCTTCGCCGACCTGGCGTTTACTTCGCGGCTTCCTTCCGGATAGCCGCGAACATCTTTCCTATGCCGACCTGGTTGGCCTTGTTCGCGATGAAGGAGGGGAGCGCGCCGCCGCTGTCCGTGTAGATCTGGTAGATCGCGAGCGTCTTGTTGTGGCCGGCCGGCTCCAGCCTCCAGCTTCCTTCGTCCACCGTCACGCGGACGACGCCCGGTTTCTCCGGCGGGCCGAGAGCATTCGCCAATTCCCAGCGCGAGATATAAGTCGCGCCCGCCGGGGTCGTTTTGGTCTCGTGCCTGACCCGGAGAGTGTAGTCGCGGCTAGAACAAAGAGGCGGCGATATCCGCTGATAGCTGATAAACGAGTCGCCCTCGCGCTTCAGGATCGAGCATTCCACCACATAGGGCATGAAACGCGTATAGGCGGGCACGTCATCCAGCACGTCGCGCACGGCCTCGGGCTTTGCGTCAACGGAGCCGACCGCCTTGAATTCCTTGATGCTCGATCCGGTGCGAACGCGGCTGTAGATGGTTACGTCATCCTTCTGGCTGCTCAGCGTCCAATCATCGGCTTGGGCGTGCAAAAGGAGACTGAGGGTGAGAACAACGAAGGGGAGGGGGGATTTCATCGGGGGGGGGAAAGAACTTAACATATATGTCAAGATTTGACATCGCCGCCGTCCTGGAAAAGTTTGTTCGCCAGAAAGTCGCCCTCGGTGAATATGAAACCGCCAGCGAGGTTGTCCGTGAAGCGGTGCGCCTTCTCAGGCGGTCCGAGCTTTGACGGGGGGCGCAGTGCAAATATTGAACATATCGTCCTGCGCCGCTATATCTTTCAAATATGGGACGTCAATGGCTCCAGGCAAAACGCGAAGTCGCCGGTCTTAAAAAAGGCCAGCTTGTCGGCAAGCTCGTCAAGGAGATCATGGTCGCCTCCAAACTCGGCGGCCCCGATCCCGAGGGGAACGCGCGCCTTTTCGCCGCGGTGGAGAAGGCCCGCAAAGCCAGCGTCAGCCGGGATGTCATCGAACGCGCGATCAAGAAAGGCGCGGGCGTCGGCGCGGACAAGCTCGTCCTGGAGCATATCGTTTTTGAAGGCTACGCCCCGCACAAGGTTCCGGTCATCGTGGAAGTCCTCACCGACAACCACAACCGCACCGCGCCCGATATCCGGCTTCTTTTCAAGAAGGGGCAGCTTGGCGCGCCGGGCAGCAACAAATTCCTGTTCCAGCACGACGGCCTCGTCGAGGCGCACCGCGCCGGCGCGGACGTGGACATCGAGGCCGCCGCGATCGAAGCGGGCGCGAACGAGGTCGAGCCGCTGACCCACGACGCGAACGACGACATACCGCCGGAGAGCACGGGCGCGCGGTTCCTAACCGAACGCACCGCGTGCGCAGCCGTCTCGAAATGGCTTTCGGAAAACGGGTGGACCGTGGTGACGAGCGAGCTGGCGTACATCCCGAAGCAATACCCTCTCCTCACGCCCGAACATAAAGCCGAGGTGGGCGAATTCCTCCAGGCGCTCGACGACCACGATGACGTCCATCGCGTCTGGGCCGCGTTGAAATGACCGATGATCGGCGAGGCGTATCTCCAGATGCGGTCGCGGCTGGATTCCGCGCTCCACGATCTCTCGCGCCTTGCGAACGACCTCAACGCCGCGCCCGAAGCGCTGGAAATCCTTCACAAACTCGGCGGCAGTCTTCGCGAGCCGTTTCTTTTCGTGGTCGCGGGCGAGGTTAACGCGGGGAAATCGTCGCTTCTTAACGCTCTTTTTGGCCGCGAGTTCGCGAAAGTCGGCGTCCTCCCCACCACGGACAAAATCTACGTCTTCAAATACGGCGAGGAGCAGGCCGATGTCCCCCTCTCCGCCCGCCTGGTGGAATGCCACCGGCCCGAAGCCTTCCTGCGCGACTTCAACATCGTCGACACGCCCGGGACAAACACCATCGTCGCCGAGCACCAGGAGATAACCGAGCACTTCCTGCCGGTGGCCGACGCGGTGTTCTTCGTATTCTCCGTGGTGAACCCATGGGCGCTCTCCTCGTGGGAATTCCTGGAACTCGTCTCGCGGAAATGGCTCAAGAACGTCGTCTTCGTCGTCCAGCAAACCGATCTGCGGAGCGAGGCCGAGGTCGCGGACATCCTCGCCCACCTCCGCAAGACCATCGGCGAGCGGCTCGGCCAGCCGAGGCCCATCTTCGCCGTCTCCGCGAAAACGAAGAGCGGGTTCGACGCGTTGGATAACTGGATCGACGAAACCGTCTCCAGGGGCGAAACCCGCCGCGCAAAGCTCCTTTCCGTCCTGAATAGCGCGGGCGTCGTCCTGGGCGACCTGCGGGAGAAGGCCGAGGGCGCGTTCTCGATCCTCAGGACCGACGCGGAAAAGATCGCGCAGGTGGAGGCGAGCCTCTCCCTTCGCAAGGAAAAGTCCATGCGGCAGATCGAGGGTGTCCTCGGCGCCCTCGCCCTCGCGTACGAGCGCGCGCAGAGGCGGGGGGAAGAATTGCTCGCGGAAAGGTTCTCTCTCTTCGAGACGCTCAAGTCGCTGGTGAAAAAAGGAGACTGGCAGCGCGAATTCCAGGAGAAGATCGAGGGCCGGCTTCAAGAGGCCATCCGGCGCCAGGTCGAAAACTCCGTGGAGTTGCTGGAGACCGATCTGCGCGACGTCTGGCAGCAGCTCCACGAATCGCTCCGGCGCGAGTTCGCCGCCTCGCCCGGGCCGCCGGCGTTCCCGGACTTCATGCGCCAGCGCGAGCAACTCCTCAAGAAACTGGAGCTGACCCTGCTCGAAAAAATGTCCGGCCAGTCCCTCGAACAACAACTCCAGCGCCTTTTCGCCGACTCGGCGAACTGGTTGCGGCTCCCAGCGGGCATCGTGGCGGCGGGCGGCATCGCGACGGTCGCGGCCATCCTCGCGCACGCCGCCGTCATCGACGTGACAGGGTCCATCGCCGCCGCCGCGGCCCTGTTCGGCGCCGTCGTGGCGATGGTGAAGCGCAAACAGGTGCTCCGCGCGTTCGCGGAAACGATGGTCTCCAAACGGGGCGAAATGCTCGCCGCCATCGAGGATCATTTGCGCCATGCCATGGATCGCTTTTACCAGGAACTGGGCCTCACCTTCCGGCCGCTGGCCGATTTTTGCGAAACGCAACGCCTCACGTATGAGCCGATCCTGGCGCGCATCAAGGAACTGGAAGAGAACCTTGGAAAAAGCGGCGCCGAGATCAGGAGTGAGGCATCTTGACAGCAAATCCATTGCGCATCATGATGTCTCCATGAGAACAACCGTCACCCTGGACACCGATGTCGAGCGGATGTTGCGCGACGCCATGCATCGTTCCCGGAAGTCGTTCAAGGAAACGCTGAACGCCGGTTTGCGCGCCGGTCTCGGCGAAAGGCCCGCCCCCGTCGCGGGCGTCCCATTCGTAATCAAGGCGCGTTCCCTGGGGTTGCGCGCCGGGGTCGATCCGGCCCGTTTCAACAAGCTGGCCGACGACCTGGAAGCGGATGGTTTTCTGAAGAAACCCGGGAAACGGGCCGCAAAAAAGGGCGGATGATTATCCCCGATATCAACCTCCTGATCTACGCGCACGACGCCGACTCCGCCTTTCACGAGAAAGCGGCGGCGTGGTGGCAAAAGTGTTTGTCGGGGGACGAGCCGGTCGGCTTGCCTCCGGTGGTGGTATTCGGTTTCGTCCGCATCGCGACGAACCCCCGCGTATTTCAGTCTCCGATGACTCCCGCGGAAGCGGCGACACATGTTCGCGCCTGGCTGGCTCAACCCGTCGCGCGGATTCTGGAATCCCTCTTCGGCCAGGTTGAACAAGTCCTTGGGTTGCTGGAGACGCTCGGCACGGCGGGCAATCTCGTGACGGACGCGCAAATCGCCTCTTTCGCCATCGAGCACAATGCCGTCCTCCACACCGCCGACGCGGATTTCCTCCGGTTCTCCGGCCTGCGGTGGTTCAATCCTGTCACCGGCATCGCAAGCGGCAGGTTGCCCGCCAGGCGATAAAGCGAGGCTTGCGATGGTTGAAATGATTGTCTTCCGCATCGTTTGCGGCTAAATCGGCCCATGGGCGAAAGCCGCCGGATCACTTTTTTTCTCCGTTTGGGCAGCACCATCGGCCTCTGGGCGATAATGCTCTTTATCATCCTGTCGGGCTACGAGTTCGGTTTTTTTCTCCTCATAACCAGTCTCGCGATGCTCGGGCTCTGGGAGTTCTTCCAGATGCTCGACAACAAGCATCTCCCCAACCACAAGGTCACCGCCATGTGCTGCGGCCTGGCCCTTATCTGCGGCAGCTTCCATTACTATAGCCAGGTCAGGATGCGCCCGGATGAGTCGTACGACTTCGAGATCGCCGTGCTGCTCTGTTTCCTGCTGGTCGTCTTCGCGCGGCAGATGTTCCAGAAGATGCGCGTCATCGCGCCGCTGGAAACGATGTCCTACACCCTGTTTGGCCTGCTGTACGTCCCGTGGATGTTCAACTTCGTCACGAAGATTGTCTATGTCATCCCGCGCGCGCCGGGCGGCCACGTCGCGGGCCATCTTTACGTTCTTTATCTCATCGTCGTCACCAAGTTCAGCGACATGGGCGCCTACCTTGTAGGGAGCGTGTGCGGCAAACATCTGCTCATCCCGCACATCAGCCCCAAGAAGACGTGGGAAGGTTTCTTTGGCGCGCTCGCGTTCTCGACCCTGGGAAGCCTGGGGATGGTGGCTCTCCTGCGCGGACATCTTTCCAGGATCAACCCGTTTCATGCCGTCATACTGGGGTTGATCCTCGGGTTCGCGGCGATCATCGGCGACCTGGCGGAATCGCTCGTAAAGCGCAGCACCGAGTCGAAGGATTCGGGGAAACTTCTGCCGGGCATCGGCGGCGCGCTTGACTTGATAGACAGCGTCCTGTTCACGGCGCCGCTCCTCTATTTTTACCTGCGCCTCGTCCTCCACGTATGAAGAAAAGGCGCGTTGTTGTTCTGGGAGCCACCGGCTCCATCGGCGAGAGCGCCGCCAAGGTCGCCCGCGACATCCCGGGCCGCATGGAGATCGTCGGCATGTCCGCGAACCGGAATTTGGAGAAGCTGGCCGTCCAGGCCGCGGAATTCCAGCCGCCCGCCCTCTGCGTAACGGATGAGACGCGGCTGCCCGAACTTCGCGGGATGCTGACGTACCGCCCGGAGATTTACGCGGGCGAGGAGGGCCTTGTCGCGCTCGCCACGCGTCCGGAGGCGGACATGGTTCTTATCGCCATCGTCGGCACCGGCGGGCTGCGGCCCGCGCTGGCGGCCATCGAGGCGGGGAAAGACATAGCCGTCGCCAGCAAGGAAATCCTCGTCATGGCGGGCGAGATCATCATGGCCGCCGCCCGCCGCAAAGGGGTGAACGTCCTTCCCGTGGACAGCGAGCACAACGCCATCTTCCAATGCCTGGAGAATCGCGAACCGGCGGAAGTCCGCCGCCTCATCCTGACCGCCTCGGGCGGCCCTTTCCGCAAAACGCCCGCCGCGCAACTGGCCGATGTGACGCCCGCCGACGCCTTGAAACACCCCACCTGGCAAATGGGCGCGAAGATCACCATCGACTCCGCGACCCTCTTCAACAAGGGCCTCGAGATGATCGAGGCGCGCTGGCTTTTCGATGTCGAGATGGCGCGGGTGGAGGTTGTCGTCCATCCGCAGAGCATCGTGCATTCGATGGTCGAGTTCATCGACGGCTCCGTCCTGGCCCAGTTGAGCCATTCCGACATGTGTTTCCCCATCCAATATGCCGTGACCTGGCCGCAACGGATCGCCAACTCCTTGCGTCCCCTCGATTTCGCCAGTGTGGCCAGGCTGGAGTTCGAAGCGCCGCGCTACGCCGATTTTCCCGCGCTCGATCTCGCCCGCCGCGCGGGGGAAACGGGCGGCGCCCTCCCTGCTGTGATGAATGCCGCCAATGAAATCGCCGTCGAAGCGTTCCTCTGTGGGAAGATCGCCTTTCCCCGCATCTGGGGCGTCGTGCGCCAGGTCATGGACGAGCACCGCTCCGTTGCGCGGGAGGGACTCGATGCTATACTAATGGCGGATTCCCAAGCCCGGGCGCGCGCCGCCGAATTACTCTGAAATGCTTCTCAAAATTCTGAACTTTTTCTTCATCCTGATCGAGGTTCTGGTCATCTTCAACCTCCTCATCATCGTCCACGAACTCGGCCATTTCCTCGCGGCGCGCTGGCGCGGACTCGTCATCGAGAAATTCGCCATCTGGTTCGGCAAACCGATCTGGTCGAAGACGCATAACGGCATCCAATACAACATCGGCTGCATCCCGGCGGGCGGCTTCGTCGCCCTGCCGCAGATGGCTCCCATGGACATCATCGAAGGCAGGGCCGAAACGCCCGCGGCGAAGCTCCCGCCCGCCTCCGCGCTCGACAAGATCATCGTGGCCATCGCCGGGCCGCTCTTCAGTTTCCTGCTGGCTCTCTCCTTCGCCACCATCGTCTGGGTCATCGGCCGGCCCACGACCGAAGCCGAGACGACCACGACCATCGGCTACGTCGAGAAAGGGTCCCCCGCCGAGAAGGCCGGCCTGCGCGCGGGCGACGTGATCCTGGATGTCGACGGCAAGCCGGTCCATCGCTTCCTCGGCATGGGCGGCGACAGCATTACCTGGCGGGTGATCCGCAGCGAAGGCCTCACGATCCCCTTCACCGTCCTGCGGGACGGCAAGACGCTGACCATCGATTGCGGCTGGGTCAAGGAAGCCAGGAAACGCTTCACCCGCTCAAGCCTCAGGCAAGTGAAGATCGCGCCGCGCACGCGCCTCATCATCGGCGAGGTGAACCCGAACACGCCCGCCGAAGCCGCGGGCCTGAGGCCAAAAGACGAGATCGTCGAGGTCAACGGCGGGAAGGTCTACAGCCCGCAGGCGCTCATCGACCAGTTGATCGCCCGCCCGGAAGAACCCGTCACCCTCGGCGTCGCGCGCGGCGGGCGGACGCTTTCCTTCAAGATGAAATCCGTCATGCTGCCGGGCGAAAACGGGGTGAAACGCCCTCGGCTGGGCATCGTCTTCGACCCCGGCGAAATCATGCTCGTCCATCCGAACCCCGTCGAGCAGGTGCTGAGCAGCCTCAACAGCATGGGAAACATGTTCGACGCGCTCCTCTCCCCGAAGTCCGACGTGGGCGCCCAGCACTTCAGCGGCCCCATCGGCATCATGCGCATCTACTACAAGATATTCGAGAGCGAGGACGGCTGGCGCATGGCGCTCTGGTTCAGCGTCTTCTCGAATGTGAACCTGGCGGTGCTGAACCTCCTGCCGATCCCCGTGCTCGACGGCGGCCACATCGTCCTCGCGCTCATCGAACGCGTCCGGCGCAAGCCCGTCCCGACCAAAGTCATAGAAGTCGTGACAGGCGTTTGCGCCTGCATCATCATAGGGTTCATGCTCTTTGTGACCTTCTTCGACGTGCAGGACCTTCCGTGGAACAGGGCCTTCAAGGCCGAGCAACAGCAGCAAAGCCCGCCCAAATAGCGTGAACTCTCCTCTTGGCGAGCGCCGGGTAACGCGCGAAGTCCGCGCCGGCAAAGTCGGCGTCGGCGGCCCCAACCCGATCCGCGTCCAGTCGATGCTGACATGCGACACCATGGACACCGCCGCGTGCGTCCAGCAGACGCTCGACCTCGCCGCCGTGGGTTGCGAGATCGTCCGCATCACCGCGCCCACCGTGAAGGACGCGAAGAACCTGCAATTCATCAAGGAAGCCCTCCTGGCCAAAGGGTGCGACGTCCCCATCGTCGCGGACATCCATTTCAAGCCCGAGGCGGCGATGGAATCCGCCTTGTGGGTCGAGAAAGTCCGCGTCAATCCCGGCAACTACGCCGATTCCAAGAAATTCCTGGTGCGCGAATATTCCGACGACCAATACGCCGCCGAACTGGAGCGCATACGGAGCCGGTTCGCGCCGCTGGTCGAGCTTTGCAAACAGCGCGGCGTCAGCATCCGCATCGGGACCAATCACGGCTCCCTGAGCGACCGGATCATGAACCGCTACGGCGACTCGCCGCTCGGCATGGTCGAGAGCGCGCTCGAGTTCGCCCGTATCGCGCGCGAGATGGATTTTCATTCCCTCATCTTCTCGATGAAGTCGAGCAACCCGAAGGTGATGATCAACGCCTACCGACTCCTCGCCGCCCGCCTGGCGTCCGAAGGCCCCGACTGGAATTACCCCATCCACCTCGGCGTAACCGAAGCCGGAGACGGTGAAGACGCCCGCATCAAAAGCGCCATCGGCATCGGCTCGCTGCTCGCCGACGGCATCGGCGACACCGTCCGCGTCTCGCTGACCGAAGACAGCGTCCACGAGATACCGGTCGCGCGAGCCCTCGTGGCCGAGGCGTCCGGCCGGCGCCCGCAGATCGTCCCGCTCGCGTTCGATCCGTTTTCGTATCGCCGCCGGGAATCGCATACCCTCGACTTCGGCGGCGTGCGCCTCGGCGGGGAGGAGACCATCCGCGTCGTCGTGCGCCGGGAGACCTTCGACAAGGTCGCGCACAAACTTTCCCGCATGGGCGATTACCAGCCGGAGATCGTTTACGAAGACGCCGGGATCAAGGAAATCGATCCCCGGGACGACCGCGCCGTCTCTTTGCTGAACGAGAGCGCATCCGACTACCTTATCACAGTGCGGGACGGGACGGACATGCCGCTCATCGCCGCCTTCCGTTTGCTGGCCGCGAAGCTCGATCCCAGGCATCCCATCCTTTTGAAAGACACCCTAGCCCCGCCGGATTCGCAGCCCGAGTTTCTGCCGACCCTCCTGACCGCCGCGACCAACATCGGCTCGCTGCTCTGCGACGGGCTAGGAGACGCCGTACTCGTCCAGGGCGAACCGGCCCCCGGCCAGTCGCTGCGGTTGAGCTACAACATCCTGCAAGCGGCCGGCTCCCGCATTTTCAAGACGGATTACGTCGCGTGTCCTTCCTGCGGGAGGACGCTCTTCAACCTCCAGACCACCACCGCGAAGATCAAGGAAGCCACGGCCCACCTGAAGGGCGTGAAGATCGCCATCATGGGATGCATCGTCAACGGGCCGGGCGAAATGGCGGACGCCGATTTCGGCTACGTCGGCGGCGCGCCGGGGAAGGTGAATCTCTACGTCGGCAAGAAGGCCGTCAAATTCAACATCCCCGAAGCCGAGGCCGTGGACCGCTTGAAGGACCTCATCCGCGAGCACGGCAAGTGGGTCGAACCCGCCGCACTCGTCAACGCGTGAAAAATATCCCCGCGCGCGAAAGGCTCATCTTCGCGATGGACGTTCCCGCCGCCGAAGAGGCCGTGAAGCTCGTCGAACTCCTCGGGGACTCGGTTCAGTTTTACAAACTCGGCCTCCAGCTCTTCATGGCGGGCGGATACTTCGAGTTGATCGCTTGGCTGAACGGCAAGGGCAAAAAGGTCTTCGTGGACCTGAAGTTCTTCGACGTCCCGGAAACCGTGAAACTGGCCGTCCGCGGGCTTAAACATCGCGGCGTAACCTTCGCCACCGTTCACGGGAATGAAGCGATGCTAAAGGCGGCGGCCTCCGAAAAAGGCGACGTGAAAATACTGGGAGTCACCGTATTAACCAGCCTGGACCGCGATGATTTGAAAGCGCTGGGCTTCGAATGCTCGGTGGAGGACCTGGTCATGTCCCGCGCGCGCAGGGCGTTGGAGGTCGGGTGTGACGGCGTCATCTCCTCGGGTTTAGAAGCGCCGCGCCTCCGGCAAGAACTCGGGGAGAAACTGCTCATCGTCTCGCCCGGCATCCGCCCCGTGGACAACCGGCTGCAGGACGACCAGAAGCGCGTCGTCTCCGTCGAAGGCGCCTTCGAGGCGGGCGCGGACTACATCGTCGTCGGACGCCCCATCCGCGACGCGCCCGACCCCCGCGCAGCCGCAGAGAAAATTCAGGAAACCCTAGCAGGCCTATTCCCGGCGCCGTGATTTCGCAAGGGGGGATCACCCCCGTGTTTCCGAAATGAACGCGGAAACGGCGGCGCGGATGTCATCCGCGACCCGGGCTTTGCGCGAGACGAACTTCGGCTTGAACCACGGGAAGAGGCCGATGAGGTCATGCGTGACCAGGATCTGTCCGTCGCAGTCCGCGCCCGACCCGATGCCGATGGTCGGGATGGCCAGCCGCGCGGTGATTTCCTTCGCCACGCGCGCTTCGACCAGCTCGAGAACAACGGCAACGGCTCCCGCGCGCTCAACCGCCATGGCGTCGTTGATCAATGCCGCGGAGCCTTCCGCCGTCGTTCCTTTCAAATGATACCCTCCTTCCTCGCGGATGCTCTGCGGCAGCATGCCGATATGGCCGCAGACGGGAATGCCCGCCGCGACGATTCCCGCGATGCGCGCTTCGTGGGAGACGCCGCCCTCCAGCTTCACGGCTTGCGCGCCGGCGTCCACGAGCCGCCGCGCGTTCGCGACCGCGTCATTCGGCGTGTCGTAGCTTCCGAACGGCAGATCGGCGATGACGAGCGCGCGTTTGACCCCGCGCGCAGCCGCCGCGCAGTGGTGCACCATGTCGGCCATCGTGACGTGCGTCGTGTCCGGGTAGCCGAGGACGACCATCCCCAGCGAATCGCCGACGAGGATGATATCGACGCCCGCCTCGTCCAGCAGCCGCGCGACCGGGTAGTCGTAGGCCGTGAGCGCGGCGAGCCTGCCCTTCCTTATTTCCATTGGGGATGGTCCGAGTAAAGTTTCACGTCCGCCGCCGGAGCGCACTGGATGAGGTCGGAGACAAGTTCGGGCCGGATGTCGCGCAGGGGAATGAGGACGAATCGCCGAAGATGCATTCTGGGGTGGGGGAGGAGGATTTCGCCGGATTCGAGAACGGTGTCGCCCGCGTAAAGCGCATCGAGATCGAGAGTCCGGGGCGCGTTGCGCGGCCTTGTGTCCGGCCGCCCCGACTTTCGCTCGATGGCTTGCAAAGCCTCCAGCAACGTAGCGGGATCGCCCGCGAATTCAATCTCGACCGCGGCGTTCAGATAAGGCGCGGCGCCCGGCGGGCAATCCACCGGTTCCGTTTCCCAAACCCTGGAACAGAGCATCGGCTCGCCGCCTTGGTGCAAAGCCGCGAGCGCCTCCCGCGCCCGCCGAAGGTTTTCCATCCGGTCGCCCAGGTTCGAGCCAAGGGCAATGCCGCATCTCATGCGGCTTATTCTAGCGCATGGGGAGCGTTAAGCGCGAGGATGCGTTCTTGCTTCGCCTTGTAGTCGAGCGCATGGAAGTGGCGGATTTCATCGATGCGCCGCGCTGCGTTCAACGTGTCCAGGTATTGGGTGTATTTCGCGGCAAGCTCGTTGGTTTCCAGGTAGCGTCCGCGAAGATTGGGGTCGGAATAAGCGTTCGCGCTCTGGGTGCAGAAAAGGTGGAAGCGCAGCCAGCGCCTGTCCGTCCGCGAAGTTTTCTGGGTCTTGCGGAAGAAGGCGACGAAGAGGAGCAGGACGAGATAGGTGTCGACCTGGGCTTGCAATTCGAGATTGCGGGCGAAGTCCTCGCTGTGGATTTCGCGGACGCCGGCCTTGAATTGCAGGGCGGCGTGGAGCGCGTGGTTTATCTCCTCCACGAACGCGATGAGCGAGCGGATATTGGAATCGGACAAACCATGGCGCGGATCGTATTTCTCCAACTGGTCGATGAGCCACCGCGAGTAATAGATCCCGACATAAAGCTGGTCCTTCGAACGCCGGAGGAAGGTGCAGGCCATCTCGCTCAACTCGCGCGCGGAGGCGCCTGCGAGCCTGCTTAGCTGGCCCCGGCGTTTGCTGTCGATGAGGCAATCCTCCAGGTTTATTCCCACCTGGGCGTAGGTGCGCTCGAAGAGGTTCTGGATTTCGCTAAACAAGGTGGGGCGCATAGTCTTCGTCGAGATTCAGCAACCGGTCGGAGAGATGGTTCAGCGCGACCCGTATGGGGCGGAAGTCGCTCGCGAGCGCTTCGTAGATGGAGCTAAGTTCCGCCGAGCGCGCCACGGAGTGGTTCGCCACCACTTTGTAATTCATCCGCCCCAGGTCTTCGTAAAATGAGAAGTCGGGCGCGCCCCGCTGCGTGCGGCGCAGTACGTTTTCATGAAAGATGCCGCTGAGGAAGAGCGAGTAGTTCCCGACGTGCGCGCGGATGAGGAACGTCTGCACGGGCGAGGCGTTGCGCAGCGCGAGCAGCATGTCCGAGATATATTCGACCGGGTTGCCGGGTTCGCTTGCCGGAGTCGCGAGCCGCGCGGTGCGGGAAAATGCTTCGAGCAGGGACGCCACGTAGTCGCTCAGCGGCCTGTCGTTGATTCCTGTCTCTTTTAATACATGCCTGGTGAGGACGTAAAAATAAAATTGTGGCGAAATAGACAGGGTCGCCTGTGTGGTAAGCAGGGCCTGGAAGAGCAATTCGTGGTCGAGAATCGCATCCCGCGAATCGAGGTCAACCAGGAGGTCCACCAAGGTGACAGCGTCCGCTTTGGACTTGCTGAGTGTCTTCACAACGAAGTCGAAATCCTCCGCCGTGAACCGCGCCCGACAATTTGCTTTGATCATCGGGGCTTTTGGGGGAGCACCCGGCGTGCCAAGTTAAGGGAAGTGGGCCGGTTTCATCAAGCCCATCCGGGCCAGCCGGAACTCGACCGCCGTGGCGAGGCAGCCGAAGCCGTAGCGAAGGCTCCGCGTGAAATTGATCGAGGAGGCTTCGGGGAAGTATTTCGTCGGGCAGCTCACTTCGGCGATGGGGTGGCCGAACCACAGAATCTGGGCGAGCATCTGGTTGTCGAAAACGAAGTCGTCGGAATTCCGGTCGAGCGGCAGTTTTTGCAGCAGCTCGCGGGAAAACGCGCGGTAACCGGTGTGGTATTCGGAGAGCTTGGCGCCGAGCAGGAGATTCTCGCAGAAGGTCAGGAACCGGTTGGAGACGTATTTCCAATGGGGCATGCCGCCCTCCCTGGCGTAGCCGCCAAGGATGCGCGAGCCGAGCACGCACGGGTAGAGACCGCTGGCGATGAGCGCCGCCATCGCCGGGATGAGCTTGGGCGTGTATTGGTAGTCCGGGTGGACCATGATGATGATGTCCGCGCCTTCCTCGAGGGCGATGCGGTAGCACGTTTTCTGGTTTCCGCCGTAGCCCTTGTTCCTGGCGTGGATGTGAACCGTGGTGTCGGGAAGCCCGCGCGCGATGGCGGCGGTGTCGTCGTCGCTCCGGTCGTCGACGAGGATGACGTGGTCCACGATCCCTTGTTCGAGGACTTCCCGGTGCGTGATTTCCAGGGTCTTGGCGGCGTTGTAGGCCGGCATGACGACGATGATCCTCTTGTCTTTGAGCATTTTAACCCTTGCAACCGGGCGGACGTTTCCCTATGCGAAGCATGTGGAGAATCTAGGGAAGAAGATCCTCGTGGTCGATGACGATGTGAGCATCCTTCGCCTGGTGCGGGAGTCGCTCACGGCGCTCCTCCGTTGCGAAGTCGAGACCACGCCGGACCCGGAATACGCCTTCGAACTGGCGCTCCGGAAGCAGTACGACCTTTTTCTCTTCGATTTCTCGATGCCGTCCATCGACGGCGCGCTCCTTTATTCGCTGCTCTCGAAAGTCCACGAGATTGTGGCGCCCGGACGAAAATTTCCGCCCCTCATCCTCATGTCCGGGCACGCTTCGCATAAGAAAGCGCAGGACCTGTTGCGCCAGCCGGGCGTGCGCGGGCTGCTGGCCAAGCCGTTCACGATCGAGCGGCTTGTGGACAAAGTCTCCGAACTTGGCCGGAGTTAAAGGGGCTCTTTAGGGGCTCTTTTCGCCGCTCCCTGAGGCGGCGTCGTTATCGTTTAGGCGGCTGGCACAGCCGCCTCTACAACAACGAGGAGGTGCATGACTCGCTCCAAGGGGGCCGGGAGGAGATCTAAGCTTTCTTCTTCGGCTTTTTCAGTTCGGCGCGGAGCTGGCGTTCGGCTTCGTGCCAATCGTCGTGGTGGCTCCCGTGCACGCCGTGCTGGCGGCGCTTCTCGGAAATGAAATACGCGCGAAGGGCGATGTCGTCGGTCGTGATGGTCGCGGCGGCCGGGGTTGAAGAGGCGGGTTTCTTCGGCGCGGCGGCGCGGCGCTTGGGCGCCGCGGGCGGCGCCGGCGTCTTCGCCTTTTTAGCCGGCTTTTCCGCGGCGGCTGCACTCCCGACAAGTCCCTCGCCGGTATTTTTCTGGTCTTTCTTTTTCCCCATGTGATGTAAGATTTCGGGGAGGATACTGCTTTTGCCGAAGCTGTAAACCGAAAATTTAACGAATGAGACCGTTCGTCACACGCTGGTTTGTCACAACCCTGGCCGTTCTGGCCGCGGCCCAACTGCCGGGCATCCACTCCACGAGCCTGCTTTCCCTCTTGATCGCCTCGCTCCTGTTCGGCGTCGTCAACGCGCTCGTGCGGCCCGTGGTGCTGCTGCTGAGCCTGCCGCTCATCGTCGTCACCCTGGGATTCTTCATCCTCATCGTCAATGCGCTCATGCTTTACTTCGTGGCGTTCCTGACGCCGGGATTTTATGTGGATGGCTTCGGAAGCGCGTTCCTGGGCGCCATCGTCATCTCGATTGTAAGCTGGCTCTTGAGCGCCTTCTTCCGGGAGGAGAACGGGCGCATCCGGGTCATAACCCGGGAGCGGGGCATGAAAACTGTTTCTGGCAGAGTCATTGAATGACTTACTGCCTTAGTCTCCTTTGCAAGCAGGGCGCGGTTTTTCTCTCCGACTCGCGCACCAGCGCGGGCATGGATAACATCACCATCCACCCGAAGATGCGGCTCTACAGCAGCCCGGGGGAACGGGTCATCTGCCTCATGACCTCGGGGAATCTCTCGCTGACGCAAACCGTGGCGGCGTTGATCGACGAAGACTCGGGCCGGGCCGTCAAGGAGCCGGGCTTTCCCCATCTGCTGAATCAGCCGACCATGTATGAGACGGCGCGCTACGTGGGATTGAAAATCCGCCAGGTGGAAAGCCTGGATCGCAACGCGCTGGAAAGGGACCGGTACAGCTTCGACATCAACATCCTCGTGGGCGGGCAGGTTATCGGTTCGCCCCCGGAGATATTTCGCGTTTACCCGCAGGGGAACACGATGCATGCCGATCACGACTCGCCCTTCCTTCAAATCGGCGAGTTCAAGTATGGCAAGCCGATCCTCGACCGCGGGTTCACCTACGGCACGCCGCTCGCCGAAGCGGTGAAATTCGGCGTCCTTTCCCTGGAAGCGACCATGAAGAGCAACGTCTCCGTCGGCACGCCTTTCGACATTTTCTGTTACGAGAAGGACACCTTCGAAGTGAAATACCGTTCCCGGCTCGAGGAGGGCGATCCTTACATGCGAACGGTGCGGAAGAAGTGGCAGGACGGGCTTTCCAAGCTGGTCGCGCAGATGCCCTGCCTCGTTTTCCAAGGCGTCGAGACGCAGCCCGGCCAGAGGATGGAATGAGCGGGTTGCTGTTTGGCGGCGCGGGCCGGACGCGCGTGAAGATATGCGGCGTCACCAACCGGGCCGACGCGGAAACGGCCGTCGAGCTGGGAGCCGACGCGCTGGGCTTCAACCTGTTCCCGGGTTCGAAGCGGCACATAATCCTGGATAAGGAAGCAGGCTGGATAGCGGAACTGCCGGTAACGAAAGTCGCCGTCATGGTGAATCCCACGCTCGGGGAGATCGAATCGGCCATGGGCGCGGTGGACATCATCCAGCTTCACGGCGCGGAGGACGGCCCGTTCTGCGCGCTCGTGGCGGGGCGCGGCGTCCCGTTTGTCAAAGCGGTCGCTCTCCGCGACGGCCTGGATATCGGCGGTTTTCGCGACGCGGGGGCCATTCTCCTCGATACGTATACGAAGAGCGGATTCGGAGGCACCGGGGAATTGCTCGACCTGGAGATGGCGAAGAAATTCGCCGCGCTTCACCGGGATATTCGCCTGATTATCTCGGGCGGCCTCCGTCCCGAAAACGTCGCGGGCGTCGTCCGCGCGCTGCGGCCGTATGCGGTCGACGTCGCCAGCGGAGTCGAGAGCGAACCGCGGCGCAAAGACCGCAAACTCCTCGCGGGCTTCCTCGAAGCCGTCCGCGCGGCGGAGTAGTTTTTTTCAGAAAAACGAGCCGGGCGCGCCATGCGTGGTCCGCTTCATGCTTTTTACATCTGGCAACTCAGAAAACGGAAAAGCACCCAACCATGCACCGATCCTATCCTCTTATCTTCGCCGTTTGCGCTTTCTCCGCCGTCAGCGCGCAAGATGCCACCCCGGCCCCGCCCGCCCTGCCGCCGGCCTCCACGCCGCTGGCCGCTCCCGCCGCGCCGCTCACCCCCGGCGCGCCCGAACAACCCTCTTCCATCGAGCCGCCCATCGCCCCGCCTCCGGGAACTCCCAACGCTTCTCCCGCTCCCGCCGGCGAGATCAAGACCATCGGGGCCGGCGGCCGCTCCCTGAATGAATTCCAGGGCGACGACGTAGCGCAAGTGCTTCGCCTCCTCGCCCGCCAGGCGAAGATCGATCTCATCGTCAGCGAAAAAGTCACCGGCACCGTCACGATGCGGCTGGAGAACAAGTCGCCGCTGGACACCATCAAGATCATCGTCAACTCGAAGGGCCTCATCATGGACCAGGCCGACGGCGTCTATTATATAAAGACGCAGGAGGAAAAGACGCAGGAACCGACCCAGAGCGCCTTCTACTCCTTCAACTACGCCAAGGCGGAAACGATAGCGCCCATGTTGAAAGGGCAGTTGCAAAGCGGGGCCGATCCCCAAGTCGACACCCGCACCAACACCATCTTCTATCGCGAGAGGAAATCGAACCTCCCGAACGTGCGGCTCTTCCTGGAGACGGTCGACATGCCGACCAAGCAGGTCATGATCGAAGCCCGGCTCGTCGAAGTCACAGCGAACCCGAAGCAAAGCTACGGCATCAACTGGGCGGGCACGGTGGGCGGTTCCACTTCGCCGCAGACGTTCCGCTACGGCGGTTCCACCCCCGCTGCGTTCAGCTTCACCAACGCCACGAACCCGACCACCGGCGCCGTCACGCCCACCCTCACGCAGACATCCATCCCCTCGGCGGTGGTCAATTCGAACGGCTCGCTCGCCCCGCAGGATTTCCTGACGCACGGCCTCGGGAGCAACCTGTTCCAGGCCATCAACGGCCAGTTGGCGATCCTGGATGTCCCGTCCTTCTCGGCCACCTTGCGGCTCTTGAATGAAGATTCCGACGCCCAATTCCTGGCGCACCCGCGCGTCGTCACGACCAACGGCGTCAAGGCCACCATCAAGATCACGGAGAACCAGCCCGTGCCTCAGCTCAACTTCAACGAGCAGACGGCCACCGCGGTCTTTGGCGGATTCATCGACAAGGAATACGGCAACACCCTCGTGGTGACGCCGACCATCAACAAAGACCGTTTCGTCACCCTCCAGGTGCAGCCGGAGATCAGCAACAAGGTCGCCGACGCCACCTTCACGTTCGCGGGCGCCACGGTCTCCAGCCCCATCATCGACAAGCGCACGCTCGATTCCATCGTCCTCATCAAGAGCGGCGACACGCTTGCCATAGGCGGCCTCCTCCAGGATCAGACGATCAAGTCCACGACCAAGGTGCCGCTGCTGGGCGATCTCCCGATCGTCGGCTACGCCTTCCAGGAGCACCTGAATTCCAGGCAGAAGCGCAACCTGCTGGTCTTCGTCACGCCCACCATCATCGACCAGGGCTACGGCACCGGGCTGGAAGACCAGGTCAACGGCCTGCACCATTCCGGCGAGGAATACGCCGACCCGAACGGCTGGAGGAACAACGCAAAGGGCGCGATCCGCGTCGTCCCCACCTCGAACCGCGAGATTTCAGCCGACTACCCCGTTCCCGGCACGCCGATGGCGCCCGTGAAGGTCTCCTACAAATCCGACCCCACCGAGCGCGACTGACAAGACTTAAGACTTCCTGTAGAGAAACGGCGCGGCGCCGGAGAGCTTCTCCGGCGCCGCTTTTTTTTTGCCCTGCGTCCGCCGAGCCGGTAGTTCTTTTCCCATGCAAACATACAACCTGGCGGTTCTGCCCGGCGACGGCATCGGCCCGGAGGTCATGGCGGAGGCGCGCCGCGTCCTGGGCGCCGTCGAAGAGAAATTCGGCGTCCGGTTTTCCCTCGCGGAGGCCGCCGTCGGCGGCGCGGCCATCGACGGCTTTGGCTGCGCGTTGCCGGAGGAAACCCTCCGCGTCTGCCGCGAAGCGCATGCCATCCTGTTCGGCTCCGTCGGCGGCCCGAAATGGGAATCCCTGCCGCCCGCCGAACAGCCCGAGCGCGCCGCGCTCCTGCCGCTCAGGAAACATTTCGGCCTCTTCGCGAATCTCCGCCCCGCAGTCTGCTTTCCGAAGCTCGCGCATGCTTCGCCCCTCCGCGCGGACAGCGTCGAGGGCGGTTTCGATGTCCTGTGCGTGCGCGAATTGACGGGCGGGCTCTACTTCGGCCGGCCGAAATACATCCGCGAGGAAGACGGCGACACCGTGGCCGTCGACACGATGGTGTACCGCCGCGCCGAGATCGAGCGCATCGCGCACGTGGCCTTCCGGGCCGCGCAGGGCCGCCGGAAAAGGCTGACCTCCGTCGACAAGGCGAACGTCCTGGAAAACAGCGTCCTCTGGCGGCGCACCGTCAACGCCATCGCCCCGCAATATCCCGGCGTGACGCTGAGCCATCTCTACGTCGACAACGCCGCCATGCAACTCATCAAGAACCCGAAGGCGTTCGACGTGATCCTGGCGGAGAATCTCTTCGGCGACATCCTCAGCGACGAAATGGCCATGATAACCGGCTCGCTCGGCATGCTCCCCAGCGCCAGCCTCGGCGCGCGGACCGCCTCCGGTTTGAACTTCGGCATGTATGAGCCGAGCGGAGGCAGCGCGCCGGACATCGCGGGCAAGGGCGTCGCCAATCCTATCGCGCAAATCCTTTCCGCCGCCCTGCTGCTCCGTTACTCGCTCGGCCTGGAAGACGCCGCCCTCGCAGTCGAAAACGCCGTCCGCGCAGTCATCGACGCCGGCCTCCGCACCGCCGATATTTTCAGCGAAGGCTGCCGGCTGGCAAACACCCGCGAGATGGGCGAAGCCATCGCCGCGGCGCTTTAGGATTGGGCGCGTTCATACTGCCGCGTCCTGTAGCCATAAACAATAAAGGCGATGCCTATCGCGATGAGGAAAAGCGAGAGGAATTGCCCGCGCGTGAAAGGCCCGGTCAGCGGAGCATCCGGCACGCGGAAGCGCTCTCCGATTATCCGCAGCACGGCGTAGAGGATAAAGAACGCCCCGGTCAAAACCCCGCGCGGTTGCCGGGTGTGGACGCGCAAAATCCAGAGCGCCGAAAACAGGACGACCCCTTCCAACAGCGCTTCATATAGCTGCGAGGGGTGGCGCGGGGTCAGGATGGCCCGGAGCGCTTCCTGTATCCGCGGGTCGGCATGCGCCCCGTCCACGATGCCCTCGACCGTGAGGCCGGGGCAGGCGGCCTGAGCCCGCTCCGCCAGTTCGGGGGATTCGAAGAGTTCTTTCGGAAATTGCACCGCCCATGGCGCCGTGGAGGGCCAGCCGTATAATTCGCCGTTGATGAAGTTGGCGCAGCGTCCGAAGAAGAGCCCTATCGGCGCGACCACCACCAGGTTATCCCCGACGCCCGGCCACGAAAGCCGGTGCTTCCGCGCGTAGAAAAACGTGAAGACGACCAGCCCCAGGATTCCGCCGTGGCTCGCCATGCCGCCGCGCCAGAGTTCGAAGAACGTCCACGGGGCGGCGATTGTCTCCCGCAGGTTATAGAAGAGCGCATAACCGAGCCTGCCGCCGAGCATGACGCCCAGGACGGCGGCCCAGGTGATGAAGTCGCCCACGTTTTCGGGAGGCATTTGCGAGTAGCCTTTTTTCGCCAGCCATTTGTAGAGGGAGTATCCGCACAGGAACGCCATGACGTAAGCCAGGCCGTACCAACGAATCCCCACGCCCGGGCGGATCTCGAAAAGAAACGGGCTGAAATTGTCCAGGAAGAAGGCGATCATCCGCGGAGCCTACTTCCAACCGTTGGCGTCCAGCAATTGCCGAAAGTCGGGGTCTTCGGCGGAGAGGGGAGGGAGCCAGTCGCCCAGCCGCTCGCGCTTCCACCACGCGCCCTCCAGGTTGCCCAATGGCGCGAACCAGTAGTGGTACAACTCGGCGCGGATATAACGCGGCGGTTTTTGCGGGAACGGGTTTTTCGCCAGCAGACGGAGCGTCCCAGGGTCGTTGTGGAGCAGTTTCCAGATGAAGTGGAACGTCCATGGGTATTGGTCGGGCGTGGACATGGCGGCGAACCATATCTGCCAGTCGAGCCGGGGTTGATACGGGCTGACGAAGCACGGATGCCGGAACGGGTCGCCGGGTTTGCAGGGGAACTCGTATTCCTTCCAGTGCTCCCGGTCGTCGGATCCTTCGAAGACGATCTCCCGGCGCTCTCTGCCGACGCTGCCAAATGCGCCGTACGTGTTGACCAGGTGCAGCGGGTCGAAGGAAGCGTTCATGAGTTGCGCGCCGGAGAGAAGGTTCATGGTCGGCGCGATGCTCAGCGCCGCGATGACAACCGCGAGGCCGACGGCGATGTTTTCATGCAGCTTCGACGGCTCGGGGTCCGGCAGCCGTTGGGGAAAGAGCGAATCATCAAAGCAGGCGAGGATCGGCACGATGGTGAGGTAATTCAGGAACGACAGATTGCCGCTCAGGATCAGGACGACCTGGAAACTGGCGAGCAGCGCGCCCGCGATAGGGCGGGCTTTGCGCGGGCCGAAGGCAACCCACGGGACCACCAGTTCGATGAAGTGATTCCACAGCGCTTCGATCTTCAAAAACCAGTGCGGCGCGAAATGAAAATAAGGGCTGAGCGGGTTCGGTATCGGCTGCGTTTCATAGTGGTAGTACAGGCACGTCAAATCCCTCCAGCACGGGTCGCCGCGCAGTTTGATGAGGCCGGCGCCGAGCATGATGCGAAAGGCGAGCCACCGAAAGAGCCGGATGACAACCGGGGGAGGAGGCGTTTTCGGAAACGGACGTCCATCGAGCAGCGGGCAAAGGAAGATCGCGAGGAAGCCCGTCTCCAGCAATTGAATCTCCCAGCCGTAGCCGTACCAATCCTGCCCGACGTGGACGAACGACATGTAGAGCATCCACAACGCCGCCATGAGCAGCGCATTCGCGCAACCCAGCAGCACCGCCAGCGAGAGCGCGGCTCCCGTCCACGCCATGACGACCAGCAGGCGATCCGAAAGGCCGAGCCAGAAGAAGCCCGGGAGTTCCAGGAAAGCGCCGAGCCGGGAACCCGCCTGCGCGCGGACCGCCTCCAGGAAAGTGTTCGCGGGCAGGAGGCCGTCCTGTCCGACAAGCGGGACGACTTGCAGGGCCAGCGAGAGGAACGCAAAGAAATAAACGAACCCGAGAAGCCTCAGGATCAGGAAGCGAGTATACTGGTAAGTCGGCTTGGATCCTTCCATGCTGTGATCCATGAATTCGGCGCTCGTCTTTCTTATACTCGTACAGCAAATCGATACGCCAAAACATCCCGTTACGGAAACGTATCACGGCGTCGAAGTGCGCGACGACTACCAGTGGCTGGAGAAGACAAAAAGCCCGGAGGTGAAGCAATGGGTGGAAGAGGAAAACAGCGCCACGCGCGCTTTTCTCGACAAGCTGCCGGGGCGTGCGGCGATTGAGGAGCGGTTGACAAAGTTATACAAGGATTCCTCGCCAGTTTACGGCGGCCTCGTTTCCAGGCAAGGCCTTCTCTTTGCCCTGAAATTCCAGCCGCCGAAGCAGCAGCCGCTGCTCGTCACCTTGCAATCGGCCGACGCGCCGACGGGCGAGAAAGTCGTCCTCGATCCCAACCTTCTCGACCCCACGGGCGCGACCGCCATCGACTGGTTCGCCCCCTCGCTCGACGGGAAATATGTGGCCGTCTCGCTCTCCCGCGGAGGCGGCGAAGAGGGGACTCTGCGCATCTATAAGACGGCTGACGGCACGGCGCTTCCCGATTCGATAGCTCGGGTGCAGTATCCCACCGCCGGCGGCGGCGCCGCCTGGAGCGCGGAGGGCGTTTACTACACGCGTTTCCCGAGGAAGGGCGAGCGCCCGGACGCCGACCTGAACTTCTACCAGCAGGTCTTCTTTCACAAGCCGGGTTCGCCCGAGAGCGAGGATGTCTATTCGCTCGGGAAAGACTTTCCCCGCATCGCGGAGATAAAGCTGGCCGCCTCCCGGGACGGGCGCTTCATCCTGGCGACAGTCGCGAACGGCGACGGCGGAGACTACGCGCATTACATCCTGGATGTTTCCGCGAAGAATTTTGAATGGCGGCGGATCACGCATTTCGAGGATGGCGTCAAAGAGATCGCCATCGGCTGGGATAACGCGCTGTACCTTCTCTCCCGCGACAAGGCGCCCCGCGGGAAAATCCTTCGCATTCCGCCGGGGTCAGCCGCTCTCGGCGACGCAAAGACCATCGTTCCGGAGAGCGACGCCGTCATCGAAAGCGTGGCGCCGTCCGAACGCTATCTTTATGTCCGCGACCTCGTGGGCGGTCCCAACAGGCTGCGGCGTTTCGGGCTGGAGGGCGGCGGCGAAACCATCCTCGCGACTCCGCCCATCTCCGCCGTGCAGCAGGTCTTGCCGCTCGATGACGGACGCGTGCTCGTTCGCAATGCGACCTACCTCCAGCCGTACGCGTGGTTCACCTACGATCCCGGCTCGGGCGATTCCAGGAAGACCGCGCTCGTCGGAACGTCGCCCGTCAACTTCGACGACTGCGAAGTGGTGCGCGAGTTCGCCCTCTCCCGCGACGGAACAAAAGTCCCGGTAAACATCGTGCGCCGCAAGGATTGCAAGCTGGATGGGAGCAACCCCGCCCTCCTCTACGGCTACGGCGGCTACGGCATAAGCTTGTCGCCCTCCTTTGACGCCACGCGGCGGCTCTGGATGGACCGCGGCGGCGTCTACGCGATAGCGAACATCCGGGGCGGCGGCGAATACGGCGAGGAATGGCACAAGGCCGGCAACCTTGTTAAGAAGCAAAACGTCTTCGACGACCTCACGGCCTGCGCGCAGCATCTCATCGACGCGGGTTACACCCGTCCCGCGAAGCTCGCCATCCAGGGCGGCAGCAACGGCGGCCTCCTCATGGGAGCGATTCTCACGCAGCATCCCGGCCTTGTCCGGGCCGTGGTTTCCTCGGTCGGCATCTACGATTCGCTCCGCTCCGAGCTTGAGCCGAACGGCGCCTTCAACGTCACCGAGTTTGGCACGGTGAAAGACCCGGCGCAGTTCAAGGCGCTCCATGCATATTCGCCCTATCACCACGTGACGGACGGGACGAAATACCCCGCCATCCTTCTCCTGACCGGCGCAAACGACGGGCGCGTCGCCCCGCACAATTCCTACAAGATGGCCGCCCGGTTGCAGGCCGCCACGGCGTCCGGGCTGCCGGTGCTGCTGCGCGTCAGCACGCACTCGGGGCACGGCGTCGGCACTGCGCTCGGCGAACGCATCGCGCAGCAGGCGGACGTGTTCGCCTTTCTTTTCGAAGAGTTGAAATAGTGAAACGCTCTTTTTTAACTTGTGTTACAACCGGGGATAAGATAATCTCTTATATCGAACCGGGGGCTTCGCCCGGTCGTAGTTCTCTCCCATATGACGAAATACACAGCATTCCGCTGCCCCGAAGAATTGCTTTCCAAGGCCAAGATGAAAGCGCAAAAGGATCGCCGATCACTCAGCAACTACCTCATAACGCTCATCGAAAAGGACGTAACCGCCGAGCACTCGCGCGGGAACGGCCTTGCGCGCCTGAAGAAGTAGCCCGTTGAAAACCATCCGGCGGCCTCTGGACGCATCCAGATTGTGCCGCAATCTGGCGGGGGGGAGACGCCTCGTGCTCGTCCCCACGATGGGCGCCTTGCACGAGGGCCATCTCACTTTGATCGACCGCGCCCGGAAAGCCGCGGGTTCGTCGGGAGTCGTGGCCGTCAGCATTTTCGTCAATCCCACGCAGTTCGGGCCGGGCGAGGATTTCGCCAGCTATCCCCGGCCTTTCGACGCCGACGCCAGGCTCTGCCGCAAACGCGGGGTCGACCTGCTTTTCCATCCGACGCCGCAGGAGATGTATCCCGGCGGATTTTCGACCGCCGTCCGCGAAACGGCGCTTTCGCCCCTGTTGTGCGGCGCGTCGCGGCCCGGGCATTTCGAGGGTGTTTGCACGGTGGTCGCGAAGCTGTTTAACATCCTGGCGCCGCAAGCCGCGGTTTTTGGGATGAAAGATTTCCAGCAGCTTGCCATCATCCGCCGCATGACGCGCGACTTGAATCTTCCCGTCGAGATCATCGCCGCGGAAACCGTCCGCGAACCGGACGGGCTGGCCCTCAGTTCGCGGAACCGGCGCCTCACGCCCGAGGAGCGCGGGCAGGCGCCCGTCCTCCGCGACGCCCTCCTGCGGGCCGCCGCGCTTGCAAGGGGGGGGGAGAACGGCGCGCGCTTCCTCAGGAATCGGATCACGCGCGCGATTTCCGAGGCGCCGCTGGCAAGGATCGACTATGTGGAGATCGTGGACCCGCATACTCTCCAGCCCGTTTCCCGCGCGGATAAGGCGTGCCTTTTCGCCGCCGCCGTTTTTTTCGGACGCACGCGGCTCATCGACAACCTCCTCCTCGACGCATGAAAGAATATGACTTTGTGGTTCTCGGCAGCGGCGTGGCGGGGCTGACCTTCGCGCGGAAGGCGGCGGCCCACGGAAGTGTCGCCATTATCACCAAGCGCAACGGGGCGGACGCCAACACCTTCTACGCGCAGGGCGGCGTCGCGTGCGTCACCAGCGTTGAGGATTCGTTCGATCTGCACGTCCAGGACACGCTCACCGCCGGCGACGGGCTGTGCGACCCGGCGGTCGTGCGGGCCATCGTCACCGACGGCCCGGCCAGGATCCGCGAATTGGTGGAACTGGGCGTCCCGTTCGACGAGCGCGAGATCGAGCACGGCATGAAGGAACTCGACCTCGGCAGGGAAGGTGGGCATTCCAAACGGCGCGTCCTCCATTCGCGCGACACGACGGGGCGGGAGATCGAGGAATCCCTGCTGCGGGCCGTGCGGACGCACCCGAACATCGAGATGCTGGAGAATCACATGGCCGTGGACATCATCACCGCAGGCAAGCTCGGGTACGTCACCGAGGATCGCTGCCTGGGCGTCTATGTCCTCGATGAAGCCAGCGGCGCCGTCCTCACCATCCGCGCCGGGCGCCTCATCCTCGCGACGGGCGGCTGCGGCAAGGTGTATCTCTACTCGACCAACCCGGCGATCGCCACGGGCGACGGCGTCGCGATGGCGTGGAGGGCGGGCGCCCGCATCGCGAACATGGAGTTCATCCAGTTCCACCCGACGTGCCTTTACCATCCGGACGCCCGCTCCTTCCTCATCTCGGAAGCCGTGCGCGGGGAAGGCGCGCTGCTCATGGACGCCCGGGGCAGGCGCTTCATGCAGAAATATCATCCGTTGCTGGAACTCGCGCCGCGCGACGTCGTCGCCCGCGCCATCGACGCCGAGATCAAGCGGACGGGGGAAAAGTGCGTCTTCCTCGACATCACGGCAAAGCCGGCCGGCTTCGTCCGCGAACGCTTCCCGAATATTTACGAGACCTGCCTGCGGTACGGCATCGACATCACGAAACAGCCCATCCCCGTCGTGCCCGCGGCGCATTACCAGTGCGGCGGCGTGCTGACGGATCTCAGCGCGGCCTCCAGCCTGCGGGGATTGTACGCCATCGGCGAAGTCGCCTGCACGGGGCTGCACGGCGCGAACCGGCTCGCGAGCAATTCCCTGCTCGAGGCGATGGTCATGGCGCACCGCGCTTACGAAGCCATCATCCCCAAGGGGCCGGCCAGGGGCGAAAAAGTGGAACTGCCCGAGTGGAAGAGCGGCGACGTCCAGGACGTGGACGAACTCGTCGTCGTCTACCACAACTGGGACGAAATCCGGCGCCTGATGTGGGACTACGTCGGCATCGTCCGCACCGACAAGCGCCTCCAGCGCGCCAGCGCCCGCCTTCGAAATCTGCGCGCCGAAGTGCAGGAGTTCTACTGGAACTTCAAGGTCACCACCGACCTGCTGGAACTGCGAAACCTCGTCACCGTCGCCGCCCTCATCGTCGATTCCGCGCTTTCGCGCAAGGAGAGCCGCGGGCTGCATTACACTCTCGACCATCTTGCGAAAGAGGACAAATATGCCCGCGACACCGTCCTGTCGGCGGGCTGATGGCCCAGAAAACGCTTTACGGTAGCGGTGGCATAACTTATAGGCGAATGGGACTTTCCATGAAAACGCGTATCCTCCCAGCGTGGACTGCTCTGCTCTGCTCGGCGGCGTGCGCCCTCGCCCAATCGCCGTACCAGAGCAGTTCCGACTTCGCCCGGTACGCCATGAAGCTCCGGGAGAACGCGCTGCTGCGCATCGAGCCGCAGGTCGTCGTCCCCACCACGGGGCGGCCCTGGTTCTTCGGCGGGCCGCGCTACCAGTGGAAGACCAACATCGTCACCACCGTCTTCTGGGTGGGCGAGCGGCCCACCGCGAACAACCCCACGCCGAACCGCGCCAGCTCCTGGGACCCCGACTGGGAGGGGAGCTACGGCGGCTTCGACAACCCCGAACCCTCCCAGCGGCGCAACTTCATCCCCGTCAATTTTCTCCCGCGCCAGAATCCTTTTTATTTCGCCCTGCCGTTCAACGATGTCATCCAGGGGTCGACCAAGCCCGAATGCTTCCAGGTCATCCCGTGGATAAGGGAGGTCTTCGAAAAACCGGGCAAATCCGTCTGCCGCGACCGGTGGATCGCGATCCGCCACGGCAACCGCGTCGCCTACGCGCAATGGGAGGACTGCGGCCCCTTCCGCACCGACCATTGGCAATACGTCTTCGGCCCGGAAAAACCGAGGCCGAACCTGAACGGCGGCGCGGGCCTCGACGTTTCGCCCGCCGTGCGCGATTATCTCGCCATGGCGCCCACCGACATCACCGACTGGCGCTTCGTGGAGTTCCGCGAAGTGCCGCAAGGCCCGTGGTCGCAATTCGGCGACAACAACGACTTCGTCCTGAACCGCCGCCGCGGAAGCATGGCGAGCAAACAATCCGTACCTACCGTCGTAACGAAATAACCATGAAAACAACGTTTAAATCCTGTCTGCTGTCCGGCGCCATCCTCTTCCTCGCGAACGCGGGGAACGCCGCCGAAACCACCCTGGCGATCGATCCCGTGCACTCCACGCTCGGCTTCAAAGTCCGGCATCTCTTCTCCAACGTGGAAGGGCATTTCACCAAATTCAGCGGAACCGTGCGGGTCGATCCCGATAACCCGGAGAACTCTTCGGTCGCTTGCACCATCCAGACCGCCAGCGTCGACACCGGCGTGGAGAAACGGGACAGCCATCTGCGCACGCCCGACTTCTTCGACGCCGCGAAATTCCCGACCATGACCTTCAAGAGCACGAAGGTCACCAAGCTCGGCCCGGACACCGCGGACGTCGCGGGCGACTTCACCCTGCACGGCGTGACGAAGCAAATCGTCCTTCACGTCAAATTCCTCGGGAAAGGGAAGGGGATGACGGGCGGCCTGACGACCGGCTGGGAAGCGACCACCGCGATCAAGCGTTCGGAGTACGGACTGACGTGGAACAAAGTCATCGAAGGCGCCTCCGTCGTGGCAGACGACGTGGACATCGACCTGCAGGTCGCCGCCGACGAGCCGCCGAAGAAGTAGCGGAGGATACGCCACTTGGCGAAACGCCGGAGTTGTGTGAATAACGGGGGACAGCCGCCGATGAAACTTCTTAACGAGCCCGAGTTGGTTACCCGCAAAGGATGCCCGGCGGCTGAGGGAGCGCCGCAAAAAGCCGATGGCCTTCCGGACATTGGAAGCATTTCTCGCGAAGCGCGCGGGACCGGCTGAGTCGTGCGCGTTCTTCGAGTGCGTCACTGGCGCGAAGTTTACCGCTGATCTTGTGCAACGCCGTCATTTTTTGAAAGTCGCCGGAGGCGCGGCGGCGTGTTGCGCCGGGCATCGCGTCCTCTTACGGCCCGCGAATGCCGTTGCGGCCGAGGTCGCGAGCCGCTCGCTCCTCGAAACGCTTGCCGGCGCGGCGCTCGATGCCGCAAAGAAAGCGGGCGCGTCCTACGCCGACTTGCGCCTCTGCCAGGATGAGACGGAGTGGATCGCCGCCAAGGAGGAGCGCGTCGAAGGCGTCGGGTTTTCCAGGACGACGGGCTTCGGCGTCCGCGTCTTGCGGGAGGGGGCGTGGGGTTACGCCGCAAGCGACCGGCTGACGCCGGAGGAAGCCTTGCGGATGACGGGAATCGCCATCGGCATCGCGAAGGCGAACCGTGCAATCCAGCAACGGGCAATCGAGTTGGAGACCGTGCCCGCCTTTCAGGACAAATGGGCCATGCCGATGAAGACGGACCCGTTCGCCGTCTCGGTCGAAGAGAAGACGGACGCGCTCCTTGCGATCAATCGCGCGGCAAAGGAGGCGGGCGGGAGCTTTTGTTCCTCGGACTTCGGCTTTGTGCGGGAGACGAAGTTATTCGCGTCGAGCCGCGGAAGCCTGCTGGAGCAGGTTCGCGTCCGCTCGATGCCCGGGTTCAACGTCACGGCGGTGGACAAGAAGACAGGGAAGTTCGCTAGCCGCGCCAGCTTCGCCGCGCCGCGCGGCAGCGGTTACGAATACATCGCGGGGTACGACTTCACGACCGAAGCGCGCAAGGCCGCAGAGGAGGCGCAAAGGAAGCTCACCGCCAAACCCGTCCAGCCCGGGAGGAAAGACCTCGTCCTTCACCCGACGAATCTCTGGCTGACGATCCACGAGTCCATCGGCCACGCCACGGAACTGGATCGCGCGCTCGGCTGGGAAGCCAACTTCGCGGGCACGTCGTTCGTCACGCCGGACAAGCTGGGCAAGCTGCAATACGCCAGCCCGCTCGTCACCGTCATGGCGGATCGCTCGCAAGCCGGCGGCCTCTCGACCGTCGGCTACGATGACGACGGCGTCCGCGCGATCGGCGCGGAGTTTCCCATCATCCAGGACGGCGTCTTCAAGAACTACCAGATGGCCATCGGCCAGGCAGCGCTCATCGGCCTCAAACAGTCCAACGGCTGCGCCTACGCCGATTCCTACGGTTCCTTCCCCATCCAGCGCATGCCGAACGTTTCACTGCAACCCGCGCCCGAGGATATTCGCCTGGAGGAATTGATCGCCGGGGTCAAGGACGGCGTTTACATCATGGGCAACGGGAGTTGGAGCATCGACCAGCAGCGGCGCAACTTCCAGTTCGGCGGGCAGGTCTTTTACGAGATAAAGGGCGGCAAGCTCGGCGCCATGCTCCGCGACGTGGCCTACCAGGGGAACACGATTGATTTTTGGAACGCCTGCGACGGCCTTTGCGGCAGGAGCGAATACCACCTCGGCGGCGCGTCCAACTGCGGCAAGGGCCAGCCCGCTCAAGGGGCGCCCGTATCCCACGGCGCGGTCCCCGCGCGGTTCCGAGGGATAAACGTGATCAACACCGCCGCCGCCGCATGATTGAGGAAGTCGTTCGGAAAATCCTCGGTTTCTCCAAAGCCGATTCCGCCATCGTCCAATATAGCGGCGGCGAAACGCTGGGCGTCCGGTTTGCGGTCAACAGCGTCACCACAGCGGGCTTCCGCAAGGATGCGGGCATCTCCGTGGAATCGCATTTCGGCAAGCGCACCGGTTCAGCCGTTGTAAACCAAACGGATGACGCTTCGCTCGAAGCCGCCGTCCGCAAGAGCGAGGAGATCGCGAAACTCGCTCCCGAGAACCCGGAATTCATCGAGCCGCTCGGCCCGCAAAATTATCTCGCAAGCGCGTGTTACGCGGACGCCACCGCCGGCGCCGCCCCCGAAGACATGGCCGCGTTGTGCGAACCCGTCATCCGCGAAGCGGGAGGAAAGGGGCTGGCCGCCGCGGGCTACGCCGAGCGCGAAACGGGCTTCTGCGCGCTCGCCACCAGCAAGGGGCTCTATGGCTTCCAGGAATCGACCGGCGTCGATTTCTCGGTCACCGTTCGCGGCGCCGGCTCCGGCTGGGCGGGACGCACCGCGAACGACATCCGCCGCCTGGACGCCGCCGCCGCAGGGGCCGTCGCCGTTCGTAAATGCCTGGCCTCCCGCGAACCCGCCGCCCTGGACCCGGGCGAATACACCGTCATCCTCGAACCCTCGGCGACATCCGATCTCCTCTGGCCGCTCATCGAGCAATTCCAGGCGCGCGAAGCCGACGAAGGCCGCAGCTTCCTCGCCAAAAAGGGCGGCGGCAACCGCCTAGGCGAAAAAGCGTTCGGCGAAAACGTCACCCTCTATTCCGATCCCGCGGATGCGGTCGCGCCCTGCCTGCCCTTCTCAGGCGAGGGCCTCCCGCTCGCGAAGCAAACCTGGATCGAGAGCGGCGTTGTAAAAAGCCTTCTCTATTCCCGCTACTGGGCGCGCAAGCAGAACGCCGGGCCGGTCGCCGCGCCCGGGAACCTCATCCTGCGCGGCGGCTCCGCCACCCTCGACGAGATGATCGCGCAAATAAAACGGGGCGTCCTCGTGACGCGCTTCTGGTACATACGCATGGTCGATCCGCTCACCGTCCTGCTGACCGGTCTCACACGCGACGGCAACTTCCTCATCGAAAACGGCAGGATCACGAAGCCGGTCAACAACTTCCGGTTCAACGAAAGCCCGGCCGCCGTATTGAACAATATCCTGGCGATGGGGCCTTCCGAACGCGCGCGCGGCGGCGAAGGCTCCTCCGCCATCGTCGCGCCGCCCATCCTGGTGAAAAACTTCCATTTCTCCTCCGTCTCGAAGGCCTCATAGCATAGAGCGTGTCGTGCATTTTGCGCTCCGCGCTCCCTTGGCCGTGTTGTCGTTGTCGTGTGCCTGACACGCTCCAAGTTCCCAAGAATGGCGCTTGTCAGATTCTAGTAATTCTGATATCGCTCCATTCCGCAATGGCGCGGCTCCCACTCGTTTTCTGTTTATGCGTATGCGGTCTCCGGGTTTTCGCGGCCGGGAGTGATCTTCCCGCGCCCTTTCACGCGGGCGGCGGCAGGCAGGCCGCCCTTGTGCAAAACGAGAAGCAAGGCGAGAAGAGTCCGCTCCCCATTTCCGAATTTCGCCACGTCATCTCCTTGCGCCACGACGAGAGTTTCCCCGTCCGGATGCAGGCGATGATCACGCGCCTCACCCTGCCGGACTCCGGGTTCCGGCTGAACGTGCGGGACAACTGCGTGGGCGTTCCAACCGCCTCCACCCCGTACGACAACTACATGCAACCGGTGCACAGGGTCTTTGACAGCCTGGCCGGGGGCGCCGCCTCCGTTGACCGCGTGGGCGCCCTCATGAAAGAGGGCCGCAAGTTCGCCTACGTCTTCAATGAACCGTACATGGCGGCCTCGCCGGAACGCACCGCCAGGGTTCACCGCGGGGATTGCAAATCGAAATCGCTCTGGCTTTGCCAGGAGATCGGCGATTCCTCGCTCCGGTTTGTCGTCGGCAGGCTGCACAAGCGTTCACGGGTGCAGCACGCGTGGCTCTACTGGCGCCATTCGGGCCGGTGGTGGATTCTCGATTGCACAACCCGCACCCGGCCCGTTGCCGCGGACAGCGTGGGCATGGACGAGTATATCCCGTATTATTCCTACGACAGGGAAGGCGCTTACCGCCACAGGGCCACGGAGATCATCATGGCCGGCGGCCCCATTCCCGCGGCACCCTCCAGGTTTTAGATACAATTTGCATTTCCGGCTCCGCAGCCGGAGAATTGGCCTCTATGACCTTGACCGAAAAACTGCTCGCGCGCGCCAGCGGCAAGAGCGCGGTTCGCCCGGGAGACAACGTCTGGGTGAATGTCGACGTGCTGCTCACGCATGATGTCTGCGGGCCGGGGACGATCGGGGTTTTCAAGCGCGAATTCGGCCAGAACGCAAAGGTCTGGGACAGGGATAAGATCGTCATCATCCCCGACCACTACATCTTTACCGCCGACAGTCTTTCCAACCGCAACGTCGACATCCTGCGCGACTTTGTCCGCGAGCAGGGGCTGCCCTATTTCTACGACGTCATCGACGAGCCGGAAGGCCATTGGAAATTTGACGCCTCGCGGGGCCAGTTGAAGCGCCAGTACGGCTCGGGGTTCGCCGGCGTCTGCCACACCGCCCTCCCGCGCAAAGGCCACACCCGTCCCGGCGAAATCCTCTTCGGCACCGATTCGCATACCTGCATGGCCGGCGCCTTCGGGCTGTTCGCCACGGGCATCGGCAATACGGACGCGGGTTTCATCCTCGGAACGGGGAAGCTCCTCATCAAAGTCCCCGAGACGATGCGCTTCTACCTGGAGGGCGAGATGCAGCCCGGCGTCATGGCGAAGGATGTCATCCTCCATGTGATCGGCGACATCGGCTTCGACGGCGCCACGTATCGCGCGATGCAATGGGAAGGCCCCGGCGCGCGGGGCATGGACATGGATGACAGGATGACGATCGCGAACATGGCAATCGAGGCGGGCGGCAAGAACGGCATCTTCCCCGCCGACCAAAAGACGTTCGACTACGTCGACGAACGGATCGCGGCCAACGGCACAAAATCCCAATACGAACCGGTCGATCTCGACCGCGAACAGAGCTTCGTTTTCGACAGGACGTACGATGTCTCGAAACTGGAACCGACCGTCGCGATGCATCCGGACCCGGGAAATCGCGCGCTGGCAAAGGACCTGGGGAACATCTCCCTGGATCGCGCCTACATCGGCTCCTGCACGGGCGGCAAGACCACCGATTTCCTCGCGTTCGCCGAGATCGTCCGGGGCAAATCGGTCAAAATCGACACGTTTGGCGTGCCGGCGACTCCCGACGTCGTGGCGGAGCTGAAGAACACCCGCTGGGACGAGCATTCCGTGTGGGATATCCTGACCGACGCCGGCGTCACCATGACGGAAAACGCCTCCTGCGCCGCCTGCCTCGGCGGCCCCGTGGATACCTTTGGGCGGCTCAACACCCCCATGAACTGCATCAGCGCGACGAACCGCAACTTCCCCGGCCGGATGGGAAGCAAGGAATCGCACGTCTATCTCGCCAGCCCCTACACGGTCGCCGCATCGGCGTTGGCGGGCAGGATAACCGATCCGCGCGAATACCTGGGGTGAACGCGAGGGGCGCGACCATCCTGGTCCTCATGAGTTCGCTCGCTTCCGGTTGCATCACGTCGAAACCCGCCGCGGGCGCGGGGTCGAAGACGGATCGCTATGTCGTCATCGCCGCGCGGACGCCGTTCTATAAATATGGTCCCGCGCAAGGGCTCGGCCCGGATTTCGTCTTGACGGCGGGCCAGCCTTTAAAGCTCCTCCAGCGCGATTTCGGCTACAGCCGCGTCGAGACCGACAACGGAAGAACCGGCTACGTCTCCACCGAAGACATCGCCCCCGCGCCGGCGGCTCCTCCCGCCCCGTCCGCGCCGAAGCCCAGGCTCTCGAAGTCCCGCCAGCCGCTGCCGCCGGACTTTTCCCAACCCAATGACGTCGAGCTTCCCTCGGGCCCGACTCCCGTGTTTCGTTACTAAATCCCTATGGCCAAAACATTCACCGGCAAAGTCTTCGTCGTCGAGGACAACATCGACACCGACCAGATCATCCCCGCGCAATACCTTACCCTCGTCCCGACGATTCCCGAGGAATACGAGAAGCTCGGCTCCTACGCCCTCATCGGCCTGCCAGACGACAAATACCCCGTCGACTTCGTCGCGCCCGACAGCACGAAGACGCCTTACGGCATCGTCATCGCGGGGCGCAACTTTGGCTGCGGCAGCTCGCGGGAACACGCGCCCATCGCGATGGGCGCGGCGGGCGTCCAGGCGGTCATCGCGCAATCGTATGCCCGCATCTTCTTCCGAAACAGCGTCGCGACGGGCGAACTTTATCCGTATGAATCCGTGGAACGGCTGCCGGACGTCTTGAAAACGGGGGATGAAGCCACCCTCGACTTTGACCACGACACCCTCACCGCGCAGGGGAAGACCTATCAGCTCAAGCCCCTGGGAGAAGTGCGCCCCGTCATCGAAGCGGGCGGTCTCTTCAACTACGCGCGCGAAACCGGCATGATCGCCGCGAAAGCTTAGCGTCTCATGCACTTTTGCCCGCACTCTCGGTTGTAGAGGCGGCTGTGCCGGCCGCCTGGAGCGAGGGCGGGAAAGATCGGCAGGCGGCTGGCGCTAAGCCCGCTTCTCGCAAAGCCGCAGGAAGTCGCGCGCGCCAAGCCGTTGTTCCCCATTGAACAGAGAGTCCAGCCAGCCCGAGTTGCAAAAGCGGGCGATCTCCTCTTCGCCCATCCCGGCGTTCGTCAGTCGACGCCGGGCGAGTTCCAAGGCTTGCGGCTGGCGGATTTCCTTTAACGTGATCGGGTCGCTGAAACGGTCGCGAAACGCCGGCTGGAAATTCTTCTCCATCACCGTGCGCCAAGGCTCGATATTCGCCGCGACCACCACCATCTCGTTCAACCCGAACGTCACCAGTTCGTCCACGACCATGCCGAACTCCGCCACCAGTTCCGGGTTTCCCATCAGCAGTTCCAGTTGGTCGAAACAGAGCACGAACGGCTTGGACAAACCGGCCAGCACGAAGAAATCCTGGAGCCGTCCAAAGGCCGCCGTGTTCCGCGCCGCCTCCGTTCTGTTCGGCGGCAGGTCTTCCTTCGGCCATCCGCGTTCACCCTTCAGCCATTCCAGGCAGGCTTCGCGCTTTTCCTTGCCGCCGTCGCCAAAGCAGTACGCGTGCAACACGGAGAGCCAGGTCGATGCCGGGGTGTTCAGCGCGATGTCCGCCGTGCTCAACTCCTCCGCGAAGAGCGAGAGCAGAAAATCGCCCTGTTCGCGCATCCATTCCCCCAGCACGGTTTCGTCCTCCTCCCGGCCAAACGCGGAAGAGGGATCCTCGCGAAGCTTGCGGACGAGGCTGGGATCGTAGTCGCCGCCCACGACGTCTTTCTCCATCAACTCCGCCAGGAGATGCCCGAACGCCCCCTCCACAAACGTGTCCAGTTGCGTGGGCCGCATCGATCTTCTTACGCTGATGGACGGGTCATCCGGCCGATCCATCTCCTGCACGAGTTTTTCGAGGATCGAGCGCCAGGCCGAACCCGGTTCCTGGAACGGGCGCAGATAGATGAGTGACGCGTGCCCGCGCAACGCCTGGAAAAGCCGCCCGATCAGGTGGGACTTCCCGTAACCCGGCTCCGGCGAAAGGATCAACTGCGCCTTCACATTCATCCGGTACCGGCGCGGATGCGGCTCCGCTTCAAGCCGTGCGAAGCGCCGCAGCAGTATAGCCAGTGCGCGCTCGTTCAGTTCGGGGACCGCGCGTTCGGCTTCACGGGGGTCGAACACCACGTTGTTCTCGAAGGGGTTCGGCCTTTCCATGGTTGCGCGGGCAGCCTAGCGAAAACCCAGATAAAGATTCAATGAAGATTGCCGCTTTCTCGCTGCGGAGACGATTTAGTTCGAACGAAACAACGGCGGGCCGTCTCTTACAAATGATGATGAAAACATACGCCCTTCTGTTGATGACCCTCCTAGCCGCATTGCCTGGCCGCGCGGCGCCCAGAAATCTGGAGACCGCGATCTTCGCCGCCGGCTGTTTCTGGTGCGCGCAAGACCCTTTTGACAAAGTGCCCGGCGTCGTTTCAACCGTCGTGGGTTACGCCGGCGGCAAGGAAAAGGACCCGACGTACGAAATGGTCTCCACGGGGACGACCGGCTACCGGGAGTCGATCAAAGTCCTCTTCGATCCCGCGAAGGTCTCCTACGACCAATTGCTCGAAGTCTTCTGGCATCACATCAATCCCACGCAGGGCGACGGCCAGTTTTCCGACCACGATCACCAATACACCACCGCCATTTTCTACTTCAGCGACCGGCAGAAGAAAGAAGCCGAAGCCTCCAGGGATCGGCTCGCCAGGTCCGGTAAATTCAGCAAGCCCATCGTGACGTCGATCATTCCTGCCACCACCTTCTCGCCCGCGGAGGAGTATCACCAAAAGTATTACCTCAAAAACCCCGAGAACTACGAATCCTACCATGTCGGATCGGGGAGAACGGACTACCTGAAGCGGGTCTGGGGATCGGAATGAAAACAGCGACGACAAGCGAACTGCGGCGCAAGTTTGCCCGCATCCTGGGCTGGGTGGAAAAGGGCCAGGAAGTCGAAATCACCAAGCGCGGGCGCGTTATCGCGCGGTTTGTCCCGGTCACAAGCGTCCCCGGGTCGGAAGCGTCCGAACCGCCGCCGGGATTCAAGATGCCACGCTTCGCCAGCAGCATAAAAAAGCTGCTGGAGGAATGAATCCTGCGGAAGAGCAGGGTATGGCTTGCGAACACGGCATCGAAATGGCACTTTGGGGCGTTTTAAATGAGCGTTGAGGCCAACAGGGTATTGATCGCGGAAGACCACTACGTATCGCGGCATCTTCTTGAACGGAATCTTCTGAATTGGGGATTCAAAGTCGTCACCGCCGAGGACGGCGAAGCGGCCACCGCCATCCTGGAATCCCCCGAAGCTCCCTCCCTGGCGATCATCGACTGGATGATGCCGAAGATGGACGGCATCGAAGTCTGCAAGCGCGTGCGGCAGCAGACGGGCCGTTCCTACGTTTACCTGGTCCTCCTGACGGCCAAGAGCCAGAAGGAAGAAATCGCCGCCGGGCTGGAAGCCGGGGCGGATGATTACGTCATAAAACCGTTCGACCCCGATGAACTGCGGGCGCGGTTAAAGGTGGGGCAGCGGGTCGTGGCCCTGGAACGCACCCTTGCGACGAAAATCCAGGACCTGCAAAACGCGCTGGATGACGTGAAAAAACTCAAGGGATTGCTCCCCATCTGCATGTATTGCAAACGCGTCCGCGACGACCGGGACTACTGGCACCAGATCGAGGAATACCTGCACTCCGAGACGGGCGCGGATGTCTCCCACGGCATCTGCCCGAGCTGCCTCGCGAAAATGCACGCCGAGTTGAGCCAGGTATAAGTCGGGAAAACATCTGCTCGCCCCCGGCAAAGCCGCCTCTACAACCGGGAGTAGGGAAAGCGCGTGATACGCCCCCTAGTTGCCCTTCACGGGCGTTGCCGCCGAATGCGCGGTCATTTTCTGCCGCGTGTTTTCGATCTTCTCGGCGACGGCTTTGTTGTCGTGATCCAGCGCGGCGGCCTTTTGCCAGTAGTTCAATGCTTCCGCGGTCTTGCCGAGTTTCATGTAGGTGTCGCCCAGGTGCTCGAAGACCACGGCGTCCTCGGGTTGGATGGTGCGCGCGGCTTTCAGCAGTTGCGGCAGGGCTTTTTCGGGTTCGCCTTTCTTGTAATAAAGCCAGCCGAGGCTGTCGATGTAGGCGGCGTTGCCGGGGTCGAGCGCGACGGCGCGCTGGATCAACTCGGTCGCTTCCTCGAGATGCTCGCCTCTGTCCGCCCACATGAAGCCGAGGTAGTTGTAGGCGTCCGCCGCGTGTTGCGGGTCGAGGTCGATCGATTTCTTCAGCAGATCGGCGGCTTTGTCCACGAGGCCGGCCTGCTCGGCGGCTGCTCCGTAGTTGAAATAGAAATCCCTGTCGAGCATGTCCTCGCGGTAGTTCTCCGCCTCATGCAGCGCTTCCTCGAATTTCGTGACGGCTTCCTGGTGCCTTTTCATGAGGCTCAGCGCCAGGGCGAGCTGGTAGGTCAGTTCGGGGCGTTCGGGGAATTTGGCGCGCGCCTCGGCCAGGGTGGCGATGGCTTTGTCATAGCGTTTCAGCCGCGCCTGGAAATCGGCGACGACGGTGTAGTTCTTCCAGACTGTCGGATTCAGCAAGAGGTTTTGCTGGAAGTTGGCCAGGGCGCCTTCGAGGTTCCCGTCTTCTTCGTAAATGATCGCGAGCGATTCGTACAAGTCGGATTGCAACGGGTTTTCCTTGATCGTTTCTTGCAGCAGGGCGATGGCCTCCGCGCGTTGTCCGTTCAAGGCGTAGCATTGGGCCAGCCGTTTGCGATCGGTTACGAGCGACGGGTCGCCGGACTTCGCCCTGTCGGCGATGACGGCCTTCAAGAGCGGGATCGCCTCTTTCCACTGCCGCGAGTTGAAATAAAACTCCGCGACGCGATCCTTCGTGTCGAGGTCGCCGCGGGCGAACGCGAGCGCTTTTTTGAAGACGGCGTTCATCTTGTTCAAGCCGTCGGGAGAGGCGGCCGTGCCGTCTTCCTTGAGAAGCAGTTCCTCGTAAAGCCGGCCGAGCTGGAGCCAGAATTGCGCGTCTTCCGAGGGCGATTTGGACGCGCGATCCAGCGTCGCCTCGGCTTTTTTTTGATCGCCGTTGCCGTTGTAGATGTCGTACAGGGCGGCGTAGGAGGAGAAGTTGTCAGGCGCCAAGTCGAGGCCTTGCATGGCGTATTTCAGCGCGATGTCGATTTTCTTCAGGTACTTGAAGTAAATCTGGGAGAGATAGAGGTAGCTCAGCGGCTGGGTGGGGGAGGCCTTTATCGCATCCTTCAGCACGTCCACCCCCTGTGCGACCTCCCCCCGCCGGGAGAGCTCCAGCGCGACTTTTACCGCCAGTTCCGAGTAGCCGGGGTCGATGGCGAGGACTTTCTGGTAATTCTGGAGCATCGTGTCGCCGTCGGCATTGTCTTCGGCGATGAACCCTTCGATGTAGGCGGCGAGGGCGTCGGCGCGGCGCGCGCCCTCGGGGCCCAGGAGCAAATCCTGGCCCGCATTAGGTTGGGCGTCAGCAGCTTGCGAAGCGGCGGCGCGAGCCTTCTGGGCAGCCGCCGAGGTGTGCCGGGCGCCGAACGCGGGCGCCCCGCAAAGAGCGAGACAAACGCATGCAATCCACCGGAGCGGCTTGCTTCTTCCACGCAAGCCATCCGGCCGAGATGAGTTCATCGCCTAATGTAACGGCTAAGACTTGTAGCGCAACCGCTTCTTGTGGCGGTTTTCCTTCATCCGCTTCCGCCTCTTGTGCTTCGCTATTTTTGCTTTTCGTCTTTTCTTGAGTGAACCCATTCGGAACTTTCAATACACCACTTTATTCAGGGGATATTCGATGATCCCTTCCGCGCCGAGAGCCTTCAATTGGGGGATGATCTCTCGCACCACCGTTTCATCGATTACCGTTTCTACAGCAACCCAGCCGGACTGCGCAAGGGCCGAGACCGTCGGATTACGCAGGGAGGGTAAGGCTTCGAGCAGATTCTTCAACTGGATTTCCTCAATATTCATTTTGAGGCCCACTTTGTCGCGCGCGGCGTGCGCGCCCCGCACCAGAAGAACCAGCCGCTCGATCTTCTCTTTCTTCCACGGATCGCGCCACGCCGTCTTGTTTACGATGATCTGCGGGCGCGATTCCATGATAACTTCCACGATGCGCAGATTGTTCGCCCGCAACGAAGACCCCGTCTCCGTCACGTCCACGATGGCGTCCACCAAGTCGGGCACTTTGACTTCCGTCGCGCCCCAACTGAACTCCACCTCCGCCCGCACGCCGTGGCGCTCCAGGAATTTCGTTGTCAGCCGCACCGCTTCGGTGGCGATCCGCTTCCCCTGCAAATCCTTCACGGATCGGATGGGCGAACTCTCCGGCACGGCGAGCACCCAGCGCGTCGGCTGCCTGCTCGCCTTGCTGAAAGTCAGCTCGCACACCGTTTCCACGTCCGACTCGTTTTCCTCGATCCAATCCCGCCCGGTCAGGCCGCAATCGAGAAACCCGTGCTCGACGTAGCGGCTGATCTCCTGCGCGCGCAGGAGCCGTATGAGGAGTTCGGGATCATCCACCGCCGGTTTGTACGAGCGCCGGGAGAGGGTGATGTTGAAGCCCGCCTTCGCGAACAGCGCGAAGGTTGCTTCCTGGAGACTGCCGGAGGGCAGCCCTATCTGGAGACAAGGGCCGGACATGGGGTGAGGGGTTGGTTTGGTTGGTTTGGTTTGGTTGGTTTGTAGACGTAGAGGCGCGGGCGGGCGGTGACTAGGAAAAAAGATCAATTTTTCGTTTGCGCTTGCCAAGCGCGGATTTCGGTGGATACTTGGCGGCTACCAGCATGGCAACGATAGAGACAACCGACATACACAATTTCCAGATGCACGAGAAGGACACGGGCAGCGCGGACGTGCAAATCGCCCTGCTCACGCAGCGCATCAACCAGCTCACGGAGCACCTCAAGTCGCACGTGAAAGACCATTCCTCGCGCCGCGGCCTTCTCATGATGGTCGCCAAACGCCGGAGCCTGCTGGATTACCTGAAAAAAACCGCTTCGGATCGCTACAAGAGCGTTCTCGAGAAGCTCAATCTGCGCAAATAGCTTTTTCCCGGCGCGTTATTGCGCGCATGGGAGAACCCCAAGAAACCCAAACTGAAAGCTCGGCACATTGCCGTCTCCGGAACTAGTCTTAGGTTTTAGCCCCGAATCCCGCCTTGCATCCAGGGGTGAATTCGAGGTTAAAACCTACGAGCTGGCAACGGAAGGCGCAACGCCGTGTCATCCGCATCATGCACCATGTAGTCTCGGGCCGCATCGGCTCTTCCGAAATCACCATTGAAACAGGCAAAATCGCCAAATTGGCCGACGGGGCCGTCACCGTTCGTTCCGGCGAAACCATCATCCTGGTCTCCGCCGTCTCCGCCACTTCCTTGAAGGAAGGGCAGGACTGGTTCCCGCTCACCGTCGATTACCGCGAAAAAGCGGCCGCCGTCGGCAAATTCCCGGGAGGTTACTTCAAGCGCGAAGGCCGGCCCACCGAGAAAGAAACCCTGACGGCGCGCATGACGGACCGCCCGTTGCGCCCGCTCTTCCCGAAGGGATATCTCTACGACACCCAGATCATCAGCGTCCTCCTCAGCGCCGACGGCGAGAATGACCCCGACATCCTCAGCATCAACGGCGCCTCCGCCGCGCTGATGGTCTCCGACATCCCGTTCGCGGGCCCCGTGGCCGCGGTGCGCGTCGGCAGGGTCAACGGCCAGTTCATCGCGAACCCGCCGCATTCCATCCGCGAGCAGAGCGATCTCGACCTCGTCTATGTCGGCGCCGCGAATGACGTCATCATGATCGAAGGCGCCGCCGGCGAATTGCCGGAGGAGGAGTTCGTCAAGGCCCTGGCTTTCGCCCACGAGCAAGCCCAGGAGTTGATCCGGATGCAGAACGACCTCGCCGCCAAGGCCGGCAAGCCGAAACGCCAGCCGCCGCTCCTGCTCGTCAACGACGAGGTGCTGGAAATCGCCTACAGCGTCGCGGGCGACCGCATCGAAGCGGCCCTATATACGCCCGGCAAAGTCGCCCGCAGCAAGGCGGTCGGCGCCTTGCGCGAAGAAGTGAAGACCGCCGTGCTGGAAAAACACCCCGGTGCGACCCCGTTCGAAATCTCCCAGGCGTTCGATTATCTCCAGAAAAAGGCCTTCCGCGTCAGCATCCTCGACAAAAAGAAACGTTGCGACGGGCGCGATCTTCACCAGATCCGCGAACTGACCGCGGAAGTCGGCCTGCTGCCGCGCGCCCACGGTTCGGCCTTGTTCCAGCGCGGCGAAACGCAAGCCGTGGCGCTGGCCACGCTGGCGCCGGCGGAAGAAGCCCAGATGCTCGACGCCTACACCGGAGGCGATGAAAGCAAGCGCTTCATCCTGCACTACAACTTCCCGCCATTCAGCGTCGGCGAAACGGGCCGCACCGGAGGCGCCAGCCGCCGCGAGATCGGCCACGGCGCGCTCGCGGAGCGTTCCATCCTGCCCGTCATCCCGTCCGAAGCCGATTTCCCGTACGCCATCCGGATCAGCAGCGAAGTCATGGAATCCAACGGCTCGACCTCGATGGCCTCCGTCTGCGCGGGCGTCCTGTCCCTGATGGACGCGGGCGTGCCGATCACCAGCCCCGTCGCGGGCATCTCCGTCGGCCTCGTCACCGAATACAGCTCGGACGGACGGCTTGAACGCTACACCACCATGACGGACATCATCGGCTCCGAGGATCATTTCGGGGACATGGACTTCAAACTTTGCGGCACGAGCAAAGGCGTCACCGGCTTCCAGCTTGACTTGAAGCTGCCCGGCATCAGCCAGCAAATCCTCGCCGAGGCGATCTTCGAGGCGAAGGAAGCGCGCGGAAAGATTCTCGGCGTCATGGCCGGCGCCCTCGCCGCGCCGCGCAAGGAACTCAGCCCGTACGCCCCGCGCATCGAAACCGTCCGCATCAATCCGGACAAGATCGGCTTGCTCATCGGCCCCGGCGGCAAGACCATCAAAGTCATCGTCGCGGAGACCGGCGCGGAGATCAACATCGACGACGACGGCTCCGTCCACATCTACTCGAACAACCCCGAGAGCCTGAACCGCGCCAAGGAAATCATCCGCGGCATGACCAAGGAAGTCGAGGTCGGCGAGATGTATCACGGGCGGGTCGTCTCCATCAAGGAATTCGGCGCCTTCGTCGAAATGCTGCCGGGCAAGGAAGGTCTGTGCCACATCTCCGAGCTGGCGGATTTCCGTGTCAACCGGACGGAGGATGTCGTCAAGAACGGCGAATCCATCTGGGTCAAATGCATCGGCATCGACGACAAGGGGCGCGTAAAACTGAGCCGCAGGGCCGCGATGAAAGAGCGCAACGAACTCGCGCAGGCGCCCGCGTAGGGCCTGTATTCCGTCTCTAAACCTGGTGCTCGGGGGGGGACTTGAACCCCCACGCCTTTCGGCATACGCCCCTCAAACGTACGTGTCTGCCATTTCACCACCCGAGCGGGAGATTCATTCTGTAACAGG
>JAJPII010000013.1 GCA_021324825.1 Spartobacteria bacterium
CCCGAGCTCGGTCCCCCCGAGCTCGGTCCCCCCGAGCTCGGTCCCCCCGAGCTCGGTCCCCCCGAGCTCGGTCCCCCCGAGCTCGGTCCCCCCGAGCTCGGTCCCCCGAGCTCGGTACGCACGGCGCCCAAGCCGTGATCGTGTCATTGGTGATTTCGGCCCTCCAACCCGAGGAACCCCGCAGAACGGTGTCATTCGGGTTGTCGCGGAGAAAGTAGTTGTTCCAGCCGTCGGGCTGCATCATCAGAAACGTATTCTCCCCGGTCTGCACGAAGTTCGACTCCAGCAAGGGGAGTATCCAGCCCTGCCCCAAGTACGGCGAGGGCTCCCCGTTCTCTTTATTGGACCGAAATCCGATGAACATGGGAAGCTTGAGGTCATCGCCCAAATCCAAGTCGCCCACCTTTTCCCAGTACGCGACGTACCCTTGTGAATTGACCCCGTCAAAGTGATTGGTTGCCGTCATACTTCTGGCCTGGCGCGCGGACGTAGTAGGTCTTCGTGACCCGGCCTGCGACGTCGACATAGATCGCCAGGCCCCGAGCCGCCGAAAATGAGTAGGACTGCGCGGCGCCCGAGCCGTCCTTGATCGTGATCCTGTCATTCCGGTAGGAATAGGCGTACGTGCCGTCATCGATCAGGCGATAATTTTCGGGACTCTTCTTCGCCGCGGCGATCCTGCTTCCGTAGTTGAACCGGTGCGTGCGACCGCAGACCGTCAACCCCGTTACACAGCCATACGCCTGGCGCTCCAGGGTGATGAGGACCCCGAAGGCAGCGTCCAGGCGAGTACGCCCTTGTCCTTGGGCAGAAGATTGCCGCTGAGTTGCGGGCAGAACCATTGGCCGCCGAAATCCCCTTGCTGCGTGCGCGTGTTCAAGTACACCAATTGGAGCGGGAAGTTCCGACGAGCCGTTCACAATATCGAGATCGCGGGAGATCATCCATCCGCCGTCGATGAGCGCCGCGCCGAAATGCGGCGGGGTGAGAAAGTCCATTCCGCCTCCGCCGCCTTGGCCGCGCGTCCAAGTCCAAAACACATGCCGACGAGCAGCCCCGCACCGCAAAGCGCATCAATTAACCAACCATGAGATTTCCAGTATCTCCCACATTCCCGCGGTGGGAATACGCAATAAATATTATTCCGTCAATAAAAAATTTCGGGACTTTTTAAAACTACTATCTATCACGTGCCGGGGTCTTTCTGGTCTTCGCCAGGCTTCATTTCGTAGATGGAATTCAGTATGGCGTACCCGCGCGCGTAGGCTTTATCGTAATTCGACGGCGTCGCGCTGATGCTGATGATCAACTGGTCTTTCTTGTTGAAGTTCAATATGGTGACGCTCCTCTTTAGGCTCGCGCCGTAGTAGCTGCACGTGAAGACGTATTGATGGCTGGTCCAGCCGTTGATGGTGATCGGGTTGGGGACGTCCTTTTCCAGCACCACTTTCGCGGAGCCGGACGGCAGGGACGCGGCGGCGAGGTCCTGGTATTGTTTGGCGGAGGCGCCTTCCAGCGGAGTGTCGGGCGTGAGCGAGGAGCGGGAGATGGTCATGCCGGCCGTGCCAAGGTCGTTGAACTCGAAGGAGGCCTTGCCCGCGCTTCCGTCGACGCTCGTGCTGGGATCGGTGCGGAAGGCGATCTTCTTCGGGCCGTCCTGAAAGTAGTAGCGGTAGGTGTTATCCTGCACGCCCGCGATGCGGCGGTGCGGGGTGAGGTCGAGGGCCTTGCAGGAAAGCGCGGTGAACAGGCAGGCGAATGCCAGGAGGGTTGTGCGGTTCATAAAGGCGGTTACCAGCGGGTGAGGGCGCCGCGCGTCCAGTTCACGACATCGAGACTGCCGGGCGGCGGGTTTGTCAAAAAGTTGCTGTCGTAGTTCCAAAACCGGTTCGGCGGAAGATAGATGGGCGACGTATTCCACTGGCCGATGAATTGTGCGCTGTTGAACAGTTGCACCATCGAGCCGTAGTAGCATAAGGCCTGGCCCGTCCAATCCTCCAGGAAGCGGGGGAAGTTGTTGAACCCGCCCGAGTATCCGTAAGTCACACCCGTGTTGGGGTTGACGTATCCCGAGGGGACATTGCCGGCGACGATGGCCGTGTTGATGGTCGTATCCTGCGCGACGCGGGACGAGATCGCCTTGCTGGAGTTGGAATCCGACCAGGCGTTGGAGAGGATCGTGACGGCGTCGGCCATGACGGCGGACGGGGCGCGGGTGTATCCCGCGACCGTCGGCGAAGTGCTCGTTGTCTGGCTGGTGGAGGCCAGATTGGTGGGAACGCTGAGGTAGCTCGCTTCCGAACCGACGTTATAGTCTCCCTGGATGTAAACGCCGTTCTCGCTGGCGACCGTCAACCCCCCGGTTGGAAGGACCGTGCCGTTTGTAAGCCGGATCGCCTTCTCGCTCGCAGTGGTGTCTCCCGAGTCGTAGATGTAAAGCACGCCGTTGAGGGAGAACCCGGAGGCTGCATTGAAGACAGGGTCGGCGGTTGCGATGTTCAGCGAGGTCACCCCGACATTGGCGCCCTCGCGCGTGTCGTAGATGGTCTGCTGGGTAAGCGCGCCAAGAAGGGTGGTCCTCTGCGCCGACGTCAGCGTCACTCCGTTTTGCGTGGTGATCGTTTTGGTCGTTCCGCTTATCGTGATGATGATGCCCGCCTTGTTATAAAGCCGCCGCCCGCTCAGCGCCGCCGGATCGGTGTAAGAGGTGTTCGGCGGCTCTACCAGGAAGCGCATGCTGTCCGTGTTGGGATTGCCGGCGGCGAAGACCGAGGCGGGATCGGTGCCGAGCGGTTGCATGGCATCCACCTGGTGGACCTGCGCGGCCTGTCCGCTGGGGTAGGTCGGCCCGACCATGGAGGACGGCGCGGACCAGGATGCGGCGCCGGTGGGGTAAAGGCTGGTCGTATAATAGCTGCCAACGTAGGAAAGATCGCTCAAAAATGTCAGCACGCTGGGCGACTGGACGCTCGCGTAGAGATCGCCGTTGGTATGAACCAGCCCCTGGACGGTCATGGTCGCCGGCTTGTAAAGCTCGAGGTCGCCCTGGAAGAAGGCCATCGCCTGGAAGAGCGGCACGTCCACGTATTCGATGCTCCGCTTCACGCCGTAGCTGGCCGTCTTGTCGCCGACATTGGTCGAGGTGAGGCGGACGCTGCACGTATAGGAGTAGTCGAGCCCCTGCCAGCCGGGATAGGAAGCGAGGTACACCGGCACAGCGGTCGGGATGCTGCCGCTGGCGATGGGGGTTCCGTAGCTGTCGGTGCAATTGATCTGAAGGTTCCCCGCGGCGTTGGCGTACGGGTAGTTGAATGTCGGAGGACTGCTGGGCGACGGGCCGCGGACGCGCGCCGGTATGTCGGTGGACGCAGGCGGGCCGTACTTCGCGTTGGCGGCGGTGAGCCAGATGCCGTAGGCGACGTCGAGGGCGCCTTCCGCCTCGTAACGGAGATTGGCGAAGTCGCGGCTGGAGTCGGAGATTCTTCCCACCGTGGAAGTGACCCGGAGCCCGACGCAGACAAGCGCCGAGACAACCAAGATGAATATCAGCGCCGTGATCAACGCGCTGGCGGATTGTTCCTTTGCCGGAGCGATGCGTTTTATGGACATCAGGGCGAGGAGATTTCCAGGGAGTTCCTCGGACGCAGGAGAGTGCTGACGGTCGCGTAGGTGTTGTACGCGCCGCCGCCCTGTTTGTTTGCGAGGTAGTTGCTGTATTGCTGGCTGGAGATGACGAGAGCCGTCGAGACGTAGGTGGCGTTGGTGCTCGTCGTAAAAGGGGTGCTTCCCAGCGAGCTGACATTGGAGGTCAGCGTGATGTTGGTGGCGCTTTTCAAGGTCGTGAGCCCCTCCACGGTCGGGTAAAAAAGAAGCTGCGTCCCCTGCACCACAAAGGCTTCCTCGTGGACGAGCATTGCCGATTCCACGCTCGGGGAGAGCCAGGAAAAAGTGACCCCCGGCGATACGGTCACCGAGAGCGTCTGGACGTTGCTGGCCGTGGAGACGACGCTGCAACTGGTGACCACCGCCCGGGTCGAAGTTCCGTTGAGGAGGAGCACGTCATTGACGGACGGGATCGGCGGCGAGGCCAGCGGATCGGTGGAACGCTGTATCTGGAAGCTCGTGGCGTTGCTCAGTCCGCTGCCGCTCGCGTTGACGATCACGTAGCGTTCGCCCAGGTATTTGTCGAAGCGGATGCCGGCCGCGGGGCTGGAGGCGTTGGCTGTGATGTTGCCGCTCCCCGTGCCGGAGGTGGCGACGCTGATGAGTTCAGGAGTGGCGGTGGCCTCGCTGATCTCGGAATTCATCCTGTCCAGCGCGTAGCGCAGAGAAAGGTTGGAGACGTTCAGCGAAATGTTCTTCGCATAAAGAACCGCGCCCATGTGGAGCATATTGTAGCAGAAAAGGCCCACGAGCACCCCGACGCCGACGGCCATGAGGGCTTCGATAAGGGTGAACCCCCCGCTGTTTGCGCGCGTTTTCATTGGTCCGGCGCGCGGAGGGTGGTGGCGGAGTAGCTGAACGTCCTGTTCACGAATTTATAGTTGAAGGTAAAGGTGATCCTGCGCGTGTTCGGATTATCCGTGGAATCACTCGCATTCCAGAGGGTGACACAGCGGCTGAGCGTCCCCGAGATGATCGCCGAACCGTTGGTCGCGGTGACGAGCGGCATGGGATTGGTGAGGCTTGTATAGGCATAGTCGCCGCAGGCCACGGTGCCCGAAGTCACCGCGAGGATCGCCGGGACGCTGCTGGATGTGAAGGGGACCGCGTCCGCCGCCTCAATATTGCGATTCACCACTTCCTTCGCGGCGGTGATGAGCCGGTTGGAGGTCGCGTTCCGGTTCATCGTCATCAATGCCGGGATGGCCTCCGTCGCGTAGAGAGTGATGATCATGGCGCCCATCATCACCTCCAGCAGGCTTATGCCCGCCGTGCCTTTCCAGCCGCGAAACCGCCTTCTCGACGCAAGGAGGGGACGCGGAAGCTCTCGGTTTATCGCCATTATGATAATTCCACAGCAAGTGGCATTCCACTTACTGTCCGAAAAATTGCCCGCGGAAGATTTCCGCGGCCTCGGCGCCGACGTTCTCCACAGTGGGGGAAAGGCTCGTCTCGCGCTCGATATTGGTCATTTCCACCCCCGCGATGCCGCAGGGAGTTATTTGTTGGAACGGCGCCAGGCTTCCCCGGACATTCAAGGCGAACCCGTGCATGCTTATCCAATGGCGCACGCCGACGCCGATGGAGGCGATCTTCCTCTCCCCCACCCAGACGCCGGTAAGGTGTTCGCGCCGCGCCGCGCGGATGCCGTATTTCTCCAGGGTGAGGATGAGAACCTGTTCCAGCAGGCGGAGGTAACGGTGCAGATCCTGCCCGTGTCTACGCAGGTCGAGGATCGGGTAGCCGACGAGCTGTCCCGGCCCGTGATAGGTCGCCTGCCCTCCGCGATTGATCCGCACGACCGGATGTGGCAGCGCCGCGGCGTCGCGCAAGCTGGTCTGGTCGGGCGTGCGGCCGATCGTATAAACGGGCGGGTGTTCGAGCAGCAGGAGGAAATCGTCGTCCAGGCCCGCGGTTTTCCGGGCCACCGCCTCCTCCTGCAAGGCGAGCGCCTCGTTGTATTCGACCTTGCCAAGCCAGCGGATTTGCAGGCTCATACGGGCTTCAATGGTTCCGCGCCGCTGGAAGCCGCCTGCCGCGCCTGGCAATGCGCGAGACCGACCGCCAGCGCGTCGGCGGCGTCGGGAGGCGGATTCTCGTGCAACCCGAGCAGCGCGCGCACCATGAAGGAGACTTGCGTCTTCACGGCGGCGCCGCGTCCCACCACGGCTTGTTTCACGCGCCTCGGGGCGTATTCATAAACGGGCAGCCCGCGTCCGGCCGCCGCGAGGATCGCCGCCCCTCGCGCGGCGCCGAGCGTGATGGCGGTGCGAAAGCTTTGGACGTAGATGACCGCTTCGACGGCGCAGCACTCCGGGTTATGGACATGGATGAGCCGGACGATCTCGTCGTGGATAGCGACCAGGCACCCCGAAACCGCGAGCGCCCGGGCGTTCTTTATCTCGCCATACGCGACGGGCGTGATCCCCTTCCCCGTTTCCTCCAGCACCGCGAAGCCGGTGCTTCGCAAGGAGGGGTCGATGGCGAGCACCTTCATCCCTCTAATCCACGAAACGTTGCGCGACGGGCATGCGGCGGCCCACGCCGAAGGCATGGCTCGTGACCTTCAAACCGGGAACGGCCTGCGCCCTTTTGTATTCATTCAGATCGACCTTGCGGACGACCCACCGCACCGTGGCTTCGTCAAAACCGCGGGCGATAATATCCCGCCCGGAAATGTTCTCCTCCACGTAAAGCTGGAGGATGCGGTCGAGCAGATCGTAAGGCGGCAGGGTGTCCTGATCCGTCTGGTTCGGCTTCAGTTCGGCGCTTGGCGGTTTCTCGATGCTGGCGGCGGGGATGATCTCCCGCTCCCGGTTGATCCAGGCGGCGAGCCGGTAAACCATCGTCTTTGGGACATCGCTCAGGATCGCGAGCCCGCCGGCCATGTCGCCGTAAAGCGTGCAATACCCCACCGCCAGCTCGCTCTTGTTTCCCGTCGTCAGGAGCAGGCTTCCGAATTTATTGGAAAGCGCCATGAGCGTCATGCCGCGCAATCTCGGCTGCATGTTTTCCTCCGTCGTATCCTCGGGCAGGCCGGCAAAAGTCTGCGTGAATTGTTCCCGGAACGTCTCGAACGCGCGCTGTATCGGAACCTGGAGGCAGCGGACGCCCAGGTTTTTCGCGAGGGCGAGCGCGTCGTCGATGCTCCCTTGGGAGGAATACTGGGCGGGCATGGAAACGCCCAGGACATTCTCCGGGCCGAGCGCTTCCGCGGCGATGCAGGCGCTCACCGCCGAGTCGATGCCGCCGCTGAGGCCGAGCACCACGGACTTGAATCCGCATTTTGAAAGATAATCCCGCAGGCCGAGGCAAAGCGCCTCGAAGACTTCGCCCGCCTCCGGCGTATCCTCCCAGGCGCTCGCGCCGCCGGTTTCCACCACGCGGACATCCTCCCGGAATGCCGCGAGCCGCGCGATCAAGCCGCCCTGCGCGTCGATCGCCAGCGAGTTTCCGTCGAACACGAGTTGGTCGTTCCCGCCGACGCTGTTGCAGTAAAAGATCGGGCGGCGCCGTTTCGCGGCCACGCCGGAGAGCATGTCGAAGCGGAGCCGGGGCTTGCCGGCGTTGAAGGGCGAGGCGCTCAGGTTGAAGATAACGCCGGCGTCCTCCAGCGACTCCAGCGGGTCGCGGCCATAGAGCCTGCGCGGCAGGAAGCTTTCGGTCCAGATGTCCTCGCAGATCGTCGCCCCCGCGAGACCTCCGCGGAATGCGAAGGGCGCCGTCCGTTCCGCCGCCTGGAAGTATCTGTCTTCGTCAAAAACGTCGTAAGTCGGCAGGAGGGACTTGTAGGTTTTCACCACCGGCTCCCCGCGGCGAAGCAGCGCGGCGCCATTTCTGAAAGGGCGCCCCGAAGGCCCGCTGTTATGGTCGACAAATCCGACGAGGAGCGGCGCGTCGCCGGTCCGCCGGTGAAGCTCCTCCAGTATCTCAAGATTGCGCGGCACGAAGCGGGATTTGAAGACGAGATCCAACGGCGGGTAACCCGTGATCGCCAATTCCGGCGTGAGGACGATTTCCGCGCCCTGCGCGACGCACGCGTCGTAGGCGGCGCCAATCTTGTCGCGATTTCCCTCAAGGTCGCCGACCGTCGTATTGATCTGCGCGAAACCGATCTTCACGACAACACGGATAGCACATCCGCGGAAAAAAAACCCTAATTCCCGGGATGCGTGACGCTGTTGGAGATGCCGCCCCGGTTATTGTAACCGCCGTTGATCGCTTCGTCGGCGCCGGAGATGAAGGTCTTGTAGAACTCGATGAGCCCCGCGGCCAGGAACCCGGCCACGACGGTCAAGATAACCTTGTGCATGAAGGTTGTTCGCATTCCCCGGTCAGAGAAGCTAAATCCGGGCCACGCGTCACCAGAATCCCCATTGCCCCGTGGTCATGATGTAGAATCCGAGGAGGAGGTTCGTCAGCGCGTGCGCGAAAACACATGCGCCCAGGCTCCGCGTCCTGCACGCGACCACATTATATAAAGCGCCCGTGACGAGCGCCGGAGCGAAATCCGGCCCGAGATGCGCCAGGGCAAAGAAAAGCGTCACCAGCGCGAAGGGAATCGGGCGGAGGGCCCCGAAAGGGACCCGCTCGAAGTCCGCATCGATGAGGTAACGGAGAAGGAACCCCCTCCAGAAAATTTCTTCGAGCAAAGGAACCACTGCCACGAGGCGGACGAAGCGGAGGAACAGGCTGGGGAGATACCATATCCCCCGCACCATCGCGGGATCGAACCCCTCGTACCGGCGTTGCGCGCCGAATAACTCCTGGGGTGAAATCCAGACCGCCAGCACGACGATTCCCACGAGCGCCGCGAACCCGGCGGCGCGCGGTTTGGCCAACGGATACTCCCGCCTGAAACGAAGCAGCAGCGCGCCGCATACGAATGTCTGGAGAGGGAATATCCAATACTTCGGCGCGCTGTGCCTGAACCCGGAATGAATCGCATCCCCCAGCGCAAGCAGGGCCATGAAAACAAAAAAAGGAACCGTGTAGGCCCGAAAGGCCCGGGAGGTGCTCCACATAGATCAAAATGACAGATCCCAATCCTGAAGAACTGCTCAAAATGGTCGAGGCTGAAATGGCCGTCAAACGGGCGACCCGCGCCGCCCCGTCCAGCCGGACGGCTTTTCGCATCTGGAGCCTCGTCATCCTTGTCGCGCTGTTCATCGGGGCGCTCTGCTTCCTTGAATTTCTCGTTTCGGAGATTCCGCGGCGCGCGCACAAAGCCGCCGGGCAGGAAGCAACGCAACCCTGATGGCATTCAATTTGCTGTATCAATTATAATGGCTAAAGCCTTCAACTCCGTCATCGGCATCGATCTTGGGCGCTTCTCCATAAAGGCGGTAGTCGTCCAGCGACGCGGCAACAACAGATTCGCGGTCAGCAACTACGCCTTGCGGCCAGTCAGCGAAACGCAGGACGCCGAGCAGCTCGCGGCCGACCTGAAAGCGGTTCTCCTGGAGGCCGGCGGCGGCGCGAAGGGATGCGCGGTCGCTGTCTCCAGTTCGGATTCCCTCATCCGCATCATCGAGCAACCCGTCACGCCGACGGACATCCTGCGCGAAGGTTTGCGGCTCAACGGCATGTCTTTGCTCAACCAGGATTGCCGCGACTTCGTCCTCGACTGCGACCTCGTGAAACCCGCCGAGGCCGGCGCTCCCGCGGAATCCGCGGAAAGCGGCGCGCAACGGCTCCGTTATCTCGTCGGCGGCCTGCCGAGAGAGCGCGTCTCGCGGATCAGCGAGGCGTTTCAAAAAAATCGCCGTCCGGTGCAGGTGTTGCAGCTTGCGTCCATTTGCGCCTTCAACGCCTTCGAGTTCGCCAAGCCGGAAGCCTTCGCCAACGAGGCGTTCATCCTCCTGGATATCGGGCATCTCTCCTCGACCGTCACCGTCGGGGTGAAGAAAGAGCTGATCCTGGTGCGCTCCATCGACTACGGAGGGAAGGCGCTCCATGAAGCGCTGAAGAGCCACATCGAAGCCGCGGGCGGAGACCCCGGCGAGAGCGATGACGAAAGCATGCTCGACAGGGCGCGCGTGTCGCTCTCCGCGCTGACGAGGGAGGTCAGCAGCTCCATCGGCTTCTTCGAGGGGCGCAGGGAGGAGACGATAACGAAGATTTTCATCTCGGGCGGCCCGGCGCGCTCGAAGGTGGTGTTGCAGATACTCGAGGAGGAACTCCACATGCCTTGCGAGGCGTGGAATCCGTTTGAGAGTTGCGAACTGGTGCTGCCTGCCGGGCGCCGCGAGAGTTTCGCGGTGGACATGGTGAATTTGAACGTCGCGTGCGGCGCGGCGGCGGACCTCCTGAACAAGAACTGAACGCCATGGCGCTGCACCTCAACCTCTACCACGAAATCCAGAAGCAGAAGCAGCAGAGCCGGCGCGACCCGCTCAAGCTCGGGATGTACGGCCTCGGCGTCGTGGCGCTCTGCCTGGCGGGCTACTACTGCATGCGTCTGCGCGAAGCCTCCCAGGTGATGGGCCGCCTGGACCAGATGCAGGCCGAATGGGAAAAAATGGAGCCGCTGCAAAAGGCCGCCGAAACCCGGGGCGCCGATCTCTCCAAGGCCATCCAGACGAGCGACGCGCTGGTGCAGAAGATAGAAAACCGTTTTTACTGGGCGCCCCTGCTCGATCAACTGCTGGAAGCCACCCCGAAGAACGTGCAGATAACAAAGTTTGACGGAAAGTCCGACATCGACAACGGCGCCTCGACATGCAGCTTCACCATCACCGGCCTTTCCTCGGGGAACGAACCGCGGCGGGTGGCCGAGGAGCTTCGCACGGCGCTTCACAATAAATTCGCGGAGAAACACGGCAAGGTCACCGCGGTCTTCCAGGCGCTCGACGACGCGGCCGAGACGGTGTTCCTCGACGGCCGGCCCTTGCCGGTGGCGAATTTTGGGATAAAGCTCGACCTGACGGAACCGCAGCAGCTCGTCGAAAACACCCAGCCGAAGAAAACGAGGACGCGATGAAACTGGACAAGGAACAAGGCAAGAAAGTCATTCTCTCGGCGATCCTCCTGTGCGCGCTGCTCTACTGCTATTTCAATCTGCTTCTCGGCCCGCTCGCGGCCAATGAAGTGCGGGCGGAAAAGACGATGAAGGAACTGCGGCCGCAGATCGCCGCCGCCAAGCTTCAGATAAAACAGACGCAGGCGATCGAGGCGCGCGCGCCCGTGGCCAGCGAGACGCTCGAGCAGATCAAGGGGATGATCCCCGACGGGGCGCCCGTCGCCTGGTTCCCGCCGCGGATGGCGGAGTTCTTCAAGCGCCAGGGGATCGACAAGACCGCCACGCGCCAGACCGGGGAGCAGGCGGCGCCCGACCTCGCGGGCTTCAAAAAGCTGACGTGGACGATCGATCTGCCCAAGGTGGAATTCGTGCCGCTGGCGATAGCCATAGCGGGCCTGGAGAACGAGGAACCGCTGCTGGAAGTCACGGGCGTCTCCATCGGAACCGGCGCGGACCCGCAGTATCAACACGGCTCGATAAGCGTCACCACCATAGTAAGACAATGAGAACCAAAGCTTTTTCCCTGCTGGCGGCCGCCGCCCTCTTTTCCACCGGAGCGTTTGCGCAGGACGGCGGCTTCAAGCTCAAGCACCGCTCCGCATTCAGCGGAACGCAGGTCGCGCGCGACCCCTTCTGGCCGATAGGCTGGAAGAAAGAGGTGAAGGGGGACTCCGTCGCGAGCGCCGACGCGGAGATCACCGCCGACGAGTTTTCCGTCTCCAGCATCCTGCTGAGCCCGCCCGCGCTGGCGGTCATCAACGGCAGGGAATACGGGGAAGGCCAGTTCATCCCGATCCCCGGCAGCGGCGCCAAGGCCCAGATCGCGGCGATTGGCGACGGCAAAGTCCAGATCGCCTACCACGGAAAGATAGTCACCGCCACCCTGCGCCGGAACGAGCACCTCAACGCGCCCAAGCCGTTTGATCCCGCGGACGGTTCGCCCGCCCAGGCGTCCGTCACTCCTCGCTAGAGCGTGTCATGCACCCCTGAGCCCCTGAGCCCCTGAGCCCCTGAGCGGTTGAGCCCCTGAGCGGCTGAGCGGCGGCGTTGTCGTTGCGTTGTAGAGGCGGCTGGCACAGCCGCCTCTACAACTAACTCTCGTTGAGTTCCTTCAGGATTTCCGGGTCGCGCACGTCCGCCCATTCGCCCTGCAATTCGTACGCCTTCACGCGGTGGCCGCTCTTCGCCATTTCGCGGATCGCGTCGGTCAGTTCGTATTCGCCCCGGGGGGATTTCTCGAGCCTGGCGATGAACTGGAAGATGAGCGGGCGGAACGCATACACGCCCGCGTTGTACCAAGGGCTGGTCGGCTCGCCCGGCTTCGGCTTTTCGCGTAGATCGATGAGCCGGAAATTGTCGTCGACAAAAACCGCGCCGCCCTTCGAGACATCCTCGTTCCTCTTGACGCTGACCGTCCCGGTTTCCTCCAGCACCGCGAGCGCGGCGTAGTTGGAAGGCTCGACGAGAATATCCCCGTAGCTCAAAAGAAAGGCGTCGTCCCCGCAAAAGGCGCGGGCCAATTCCACCACCCTGCCGGTGCCGTCCTGCACCACCTGCGTTTCATAGCTGACGCCCGCGCCGAACCGCGAGCCGTCGCCGAAGTACGAAGTGACGACATCCGCGCGATAGCCGACGATGATCAGGAAATCCGTCACCCCGGCCGCGCGCATCCCTTCCAGGATGTGCAGGAGGATCGGCTTGCCGCGCACGGGGATCATCGGCTTGGGCACGTCGAGCGTCAGTTCGCGCATCCGCGTGCCGCGGCCCGCCGCGAGGAGAACGGCTTTGGTTATCCTGGTCATTTTAAAACCTCCTCGCGAAATTCCCGGATGCGGTTCATGGCGATCTTGATCTTGTCCAGGCTCGTCGCGTAACTGCACCGCACAAACCCTTCGCCGCCCGGCCCGAACGCCGTGCCGGGCACCACGGCGACCTTCTTCTCGTGGAGCAGCCGCAGGGAGAACTCCCTGCTCGGGAGACCCGCGCTGCCGATGTTTGGAAAGACATAGAACGCACCGAGCGGCTTGAAGCACTTGAAACCCATCTCGTTCAGGCTGCCGACGATGAAATTGCGCCGCGTCTCGTATTCCCGGCGCATGGAAACAATGTCGTCCGCGCCGGATTCCAAAGCTTCGATTGCGGCGTCCTGCGCGGTGGTCTGCGCGCACAGGATCGAGTACTGGTGGATCTTCATCATCGCCTCGGTCAAAATCGCCGGGGCGCACGCGTAGCCGATCCGGAAGCCGGTCATCGCGAAGGCCTTTGAGAAGCCGTGGAGAAGGATGGTGCGTTCGCGCATGCCCGGCAGCGAGGCGATGGAGACGTGGCCCGCCCCGTCGTAGGTCAGTTCGCTGTAGATTTCATCCGACAGGACGATGAGGTCGTGGCGGACGCACAGCGCCGCGATCTTCTCCAGCTCGGCGCGGCTTTGCGTGGCGCCGGTGGGATTCGTCGGAAAGTTGAGGACGAGGATCTTGGAGGCGTCGGTCAGCTTTTCCTCCAGCGCCGCGGCGGTCAGGCGGAAGCTTTCCTCCTCGCGCGTGGGAACGGCGACGGGAACGCCGTGCGCCAGGACTATGCTGGGGCTGTAAGAGACGTAACACGGTTCGTGGTACAGGACTTCGTCGCCCGGGTTCAACAGGGCGCGCAGGGCGAGGTCTATCGCCTCCGAGACGCCGACCGTCACCAGGACTTCCGTCTGGGCGTCGTAGCCGACTTTGAAGAACTTCGCCACGTACTCGGCGATGGCGGAGCGCAGTTTCGGCAGCCCGAGGTTGGAAGTATAACCCGTGCGGCCTTTCTCCAGGGAATAGATCGCCGCCTCCCGTATATGCCACGGCGTGTCGAAGTCCGGCTCGCCGATGCCCAGCGAGATGACGTCGGACATCGTCTGCACGACTTCAAAAAAATCGCGGATGCCCGAACGCGGTATCCCCCGGACATGTCCGGCGATGTGTTTCTTCAGGTTCATGGTGCGACGGCCAGGCGTTCCTCGCGCTCGGGGCGGTTGAGCAGGGCGCCGTTTTCCTTGTAAGCCTTCAGCCGGAAATGGGTGGCGGTCGAGAGGACGCCTTTTATCGTGCTCAGCTTCTCGGCGATGAACGTCGCCACGGCCTGGAGGTTCGCCCCTTCGACGATGACGAGCAGATCGTAGCCGCCGCTCATCAGGTAGCAGCTTTGCACCTGCTCGAAGCGGGCGATGCGGCTCGCGAGGCGGTCGAAGCCTCCGCCGCGCTCCGGCACGATCTTGACCTCGATGACGGCCGTCACCATGGCGTCCCCGATCTTGTCAGGATCGAGGACGGCGTTGTAGCCGAGGATGACGCCGTCCTTCTCAAATCCCTCGATCCGCTGGACGATCTCTTTCTCGGGAAGGTCGAGTTCCCGGGCCAGATCGCCCACCGGCGTGCGCGCGCCGTTCTTCAACAGGCTGAGGAGCGGGTCCATTGCTAAAGCCCGTCTTCCTTGCCAAGGGGCCGCCCGGCCGCCGACCACTGGTCGTAAAGGTCCCATCCGCGGGCCATGAGCGCGGCGCCTTCCTGAAAGCGGTTGTCCGAGCCGAGAATCACGACGATGAGCCGCCGCGGCGTGACAACGAAGGTCTCCCCTTCCTTGCGCGCCTCGGGCTGGCGGGCGGAGGACAGGATCACGCATCCGCCGGCGCGGCGGGTCTGGCCGGTCTTGACGCCGTCGACGCCGTTCGTCCCGAGCAGTTCGTTGGTGTTCTTGAGGAGGTACGCGGACGGGTTCGCCGTCTCGTGCGCGATGACGATCCGCCGCTCCTTTTGCGAGACATAGAAGCGGAAGGCGGCCTTCGCCATGGCGTAGCGCGTCAGGCGGGCCATGTCCGCGGCGGTGGAATACGGAAGCTTCCGCTCGATGCTGTCCAGCCCGTGCGGGTTGAGGAAGAGCGTCCGCTCCATGTGCAGCCGCCGCGCCAGGGCGTTCATCTGCGCGACGAAAAGGGTCACGGGATCGCTCTCTCCCGTCGAGGGCGGCCCGAGCTTTTGCCCGACATAATCGGCGAGGGTCTGGGCGGCGACGTTGTCGGACTGGAGCAAGGCGGCATAGAGCAGATCCCTTATGGTCACCCGGTCGCCAACCTGCAGGCCCGCGTCATTATCCCCGTGGAGCGCCGCCGCCGACTGCGGAACGGTGGCGAGCGAGTTCAGGTCCTGTTTTGAAACGTCGAGCCAATCCAGCACGACCATGGCGGCGGCGATCTTGGTGAGGCTGCCGACCTGCACCTTTCGCATGGCGTTCGATGCGTCCAGGACGTGCCCGCTGGTGGCGTCCAGGACGCATACGGATTCCGCGGCGCGCGCGGAGAGCGGCGGCGCGCCCGCGAGGAGGAGGAGAGACAAGACTATTCTGGCGGTCATCGGACCCGCAATTGTATCGAGCCGCCCCGAAATAGCAAGGCGCGCTTACTGCGCGGAGGAGCTGCGGACGCCGTAGCCGTACGGGTCGGGGCTGACCTCCAGCATGATCTTCTCCGCGGCATTGCGGAAATCGAACGGTATCGAGTCGCCCAACCCCGGCGCGTTGACGCCGCCGTTGGGCCCCGTCCAGTTGCTGCCGCCTTCGACGGTGAATTCATACAAGACGTGGCCGTGTTTCCCCAACGCGCCGGAGACTTCCTTCTCGTCCACCGCCGCGGCGCGGCCGCCGACTTCGCTGATGCGGACGTGGATGACGATCTTCGATTGGCCGACCGGTCCGGGAAGAACGCGCTCGGCGGGATGCCCCGCCCAGACCTTGTCGAACTGCCCCTCGACGAGCCACCCTTTCCGCGGCGCTTCGTTCGGGCGCAGAACCATCGCGGGCGCTATCTTGCCCAACTCCTCCTTCAAGTCTTCGGCGAACTCGGCGGGAGCGAGCGACTTGCGCAGCGGATGGTCGCCGTCGTCGCCATGGGGGCCGTATACCGCCTCGCTGATGTCGAAGGGCCGGATGTAGATGGCCCGGGGATGCGTCGCCCCGCTGGCGACCGTGGTTTCCTTGACATGCACGCCCGCGCAGGAAGCGAGCAGGAGGGCGATGGGGGCCAGAAAGCGTGTTTTCATAGTAATAATTGGCTAGTCCCGTGGCTTTAGTGCAGGATTCGTGCCCGCCAGCCGGCCTAGCGTTCCAAAAATAACGCGGGCGCGTTTTCGGGCCGCCACGGGTTTACCCGGAACTCCGACTCGACAATCTCATCCGCCATCCGGGCGCACAGACGATGCAGCGCCCCGACGTCCAGCCTCATGTGGCGCGGAAGATAACCCGCCAGGTTTTCCATGCCGAGGCGGAAGAGCCTCGCGGCGGGGCGGAGGCGCCGGCCATCCTTGGGATGCGCGGGCCGGAGGAACTGTTTTTGGAGATGGACATAAGCGCCCGCAACCTGGATGAGCCCCTTGAAAAAAAGGTGGTTTTCATCCCGCCCGCCGAGCCAGAGATGTTCGAGGACATCGTGCGCCTCGTAGTAGCGCTGCTCGTTGAAACAGGCGAAGAAACCCCGGTAGCATGGGTGCAACCCATCCTCAGCGGCGAATTGTCCCGCAAACGTGGATATACGCTCTCCCTTGGTCATTTTGCTTGTCTTCACGTTAGCCCCGGTGTCATCTAATACAAGTTGTCCACGATTTGGGGGATACTCCCGGTACTCTTTGTTCTTGGCGTTGTCTCCGCATTTTTTTCGGCGCTTGAGACCGCGCTTTTTATACTCCAGGCCTTCCACGCCCAGAAGCTGAAGGCCAGGAACCCCGAACTGGCCGGTTCCCTCGAAAAGCTGATGGAGAAGCCGCGCCGGCTGCTGAGCGCCATCCTCCTGGCCGGGGCGGCGACGAATCTCCCCCTGATTCTCCTCTGGATTTTTCTGATGCGGGAAATCGTGCCGCGGGTCTATCCCTTCTGGTTCGACGCGCTGTTTATTTTCGCGATCATCGTCCTCGCCTGCGAGCTTGTCCCGAAACTCGTCGCCTTGAAGCAGCCATATCGCATCGCGCGCATCGGCGTCCGCGTGCTCTCGGTGCTGACGCCCATCCTCGACCCTGTAACGCGCGTGCTGGAGGGGTGGAGCGAGAGGATCGCCGAGGGGATTATCCCGGCCCGGCTGCAAGCCAATCCGTTCCTTTCCGGGGAGGAGCTGGAAACGCTGGTGGAGTTGAGCGCGGAGGAAGGCGCCTTGCACGCGACCGAGAGCGAGATGATCCGCGAGATCATGAAGCTGGCCGACAAAACGGCGAAGGATTGCATGACGCCGAGGATCGACGTCTACACCCTGCCGGACGATCTTACCAATGAGGAAGCGGTGCGGCGGCTGAAGCAGGCGCGGCGGCGGCGGACGCCCGTTTACGGCGACAGCCCGGACGACATCCTGGGGATACTGGACGTGAAGACCTTCCTTTTCGACCCGAGCCAGCCGTACACCGAAGTGATGATACCCCCCTCCTTCGTCTCCGAAACCATGAACGCGCTCGACCTGCTGCGGAGTTTTCTCAGGCACAAACAGGGCCTGGCGGTCATCGTGGATGAATACGGCGGCACGGAAGGCATCGTGACGATGGCCGACGTCGTCGAGGAGATCATCGGCGACGCCGTGCCGGACGCCGACCCCGGCCTTTATATTGAAAAGCTGGATGACGGCCGCCTGCTGGCGAGCGGCAACGCCAGGCTGGATGACCTGAGCGAAAGTCTCGGGGTGGACCTCGAGGAGGAGGGCATCGACACCATCGGCGGGCTGGTCTTCAACAGGCTCGGTTACATGCCGAAGGCGGGAACGGACCTCCAACTGCGCGGCCTGGCGCTGACCGTCCGCAGGACTTCGAAAAAGCGGATCGAGGAACTCATCATCGGCAAGGGGGACGCATGATCTGGCCGGCCATCGTGATCAGCCTGCTGATCTCCTTCGTCTTCTCGGGCATCGAGGCGGGCATCCTTTCCGTGAACAAGGTCCGGCTGCGCCACCGGGTCAAAACCGGCGACGCGGCCGCGATGAAACTGGAGCGCCTCCTGGGCCGGCCCGAGCGGGTCCTCGTCACGGTGCTTCTGGTCACGAATCTCATGAACATCTTCGCCGTCATTCTCGGCACGCAGGAGCTTGTCCGCGTCCTGGGCAAGGCCGGTTACGTCGCGGCCTTGTTCATCTCCCTGCCGGTCTATCTGCTCGGGCTGGAGTTGCTGCCGAAGTCGATCTTCCGCCGGTTTCCGTATCGCGCCCTTGCCGCGCTCTCTGAACCTCTGCGTCTGGCGGACCTGATCCTGACGCCTGTCTTGAAAATCGGCGATTGGGGGCTCTTTTTCCCGAAGAAGAAACTTTTTGTGGCGAGGGAGGACTTCAAATACCTGACCACCGAAAGCGAGCGCGTCGGGACGCTGACGAACGTCGAGCGGGAGATGATCCACAACGTCATCGACCTGCGCGTCGTAACGGCCCGCGAGGTCATGCTGCCGATGGACAAAGTGCGGGCCGCGCCTTCCACGGCAAGTCTGGACGAAGTGCTGGCAATCGCCCGGGAATACGATCTCGACCGCCTTCCCATCGCCTCAGGGCATGGAGCTATAATCGGCCTCGTCAACATCTTCGAAGTGCTGCTCGACCGGACGCCCCGGAGCGCCGCCGCCTCCTTTATCCGCCGCATCATCGCGGTCGGGGCGGACGAACAGGCCTACCCCGTGTTGCGCAAACTGCGGGCCGCCCGCGCGGGCGTGGCGCTCGTCATGAACAAGGAGGGGGGGGTCGAAGGCATCGTCAGTTCGGACGATCTGATCAAGCGCCTTGTCACCGTGCTGTGAGCCGCTCGATCTCCGTCGAGACCCTTCCGGGTTTGGAGATTGGAGAGGAGCACGTGGTCGTCGTGCAGATGTAGGCCGCCGCATAGGGCAGGTCGGGATAGCTCCCATCGCGGTCTTTCCATTCGATCTGCTTGTAAACGCGCGGATACTCCAGCCCGGCCAGGAAAAGACTCCGGGCGGCCGGGTCGCCCTTCGGCCCGATGACGACGATATGAAGCGGCTCGACCGAAAACTCCCTCCCTGCGAGCAGGACTCCTCCCACATACGATTGCCTATGGGCCGCGACCTGCGGCGTGACGAGGAAACGGAGCGCCCGCCCGGCCATTTGCCTTTCATCGGCGTTCCCCGTGTAGCGGGAGAGCAGGTTCGCGAAGCGCGCCAGATCCGCGTTTTCGTCGAATTCCGGCTTTGACGGGATGATCGAGGCCTTTGCCGTCACGAACCCGGCGGAGGATTTGTCCTGGAAATTCGCTGACAGGAAGCGGGCGGCGGCCTCGGCGTCCGCAAGCCATTGGCGATCCCCCGTCGCGGCATGGAGGCTGAGAAATGCGCGTCCCATGTACAATGTATCGCCCAGGCAGAGCGGGCCGTCGCCGTGCCGAAAGCCGCCGCCGGGCAGGGCGCGCGTGCGGAGGATGACCCCGGCGGCTTGTTCCGCCTCGCGCAGATACCCGGGATCGCCGGTTGCGGCATACAGCCGCGCGAGCGCTTCGATATACCACCCGTTTTCGCGCGCGTAGACATGCCGGTCGATACGGGGGACGCCCGACTTGCGCCGCGCGGCGTCATCCATCGCGAAATACTCGGCGGAATGGCTGCCCGGAACGAGATCGGCATCCTGGCTCGTGTAGAATGCGCCGTCCGGGCTTCGCAGGAATTCCTGGACATAGCGATGGATGTCGCGAGCGGCTTGCAACCAGGCCGGGTCTTTCCAAAGAGAATAGGCCTCGGCGTAAATGCGCAGGTTCTCCGCCTGCATCTGCATGATTTTCTCGAAGTGCGGGTGTTTCCAGTCGCCTTCCGCCGAGTATTGGTAAACGCCGCCCCAGACCGGGTCGATCAACTGCCGTTGAGCCGCGAGCGTTTGCCGCGCCATCCCGCGCGCGGCGTCCTCGCCGGCTTCCATGCAATACTCGGCGTTGTCCCAATCCAGGAATTTGTGCGGGCCGGCCCATCCGCCGAGTGCGTGGTCATACCCCGCATCGAGCGTCTTTCGCAGGGCGCTCTCCATCGCCGGCGTCAGGACGGCGTCGCGGGAATAGGCGAGGGCGGGTTCCGCGCGCACCGACGGTCCCGGCGTTGGATCGTCGATGATCGCCTGCAACATGGCGGCCATCTCCCCAGGCTGGATGAATCCCTGGCGCTTGACGATCTCGCCGCCCTTCGCGTCAAACACGACGGTGGCGGGCCAGCCGTAATCCTCGTATCGGTTGGCGAGGTCGGGCCGGGAATCCTGGTCAACCCGGACGGCGATATAACGCGACTGAACCAGGGAGATAACCTTGGGATCGGAATACGTCCGCGCGTCCATGACGTGGCACCAATGGCACCAGACCGCCTCCAGGTCCAGAAGGATGAAACGGTGTTCCTTCGCGGCTCTCGCGAAGACAGCTTGCGACCACGGCTGCCATTGGATGCCGGGGGCGCCGGCCAAACCTCTCCCCTCGCCCGCCAGCAGAAGCAGGAGAAGGAGGAATAGCCGCCTCATGTCAATGCTTCGAGGCCCGGGGCGCTCAACGGGTAGCCGGCGGACCGCGGTTTGGAGACCGCCCTCCCCTTGCCGCGCAGCAGTTCATCGCGCCAGGCGAGAATGGGCGACTCGATGAAACGCCACGAGCAGGCGCCGAGCAAAAGCGTGGCGGGGATGAGCACAAGGATGCGTCCGTCCGTGTCCATGACGGCGTTCAAAGCCCCCCAGTTCGGGATGAGGAGTTCCGTGAAATTATGGGCGAGGAAGATCGAGTAACTCATCCTTCCAACGGCCTGGAGGGGTTGCAGATTGAGGAGCGACCAGCGCTCGTTGCCGACGGAGACCTGGTGGATGAGCCACAGGAAGAAAAGCGAGGCGACCAGCGGGATATAGACGGCGTTCAGGGGAAGCTCGATTCCGAGAATCTTAAGGCCTACGACGAGGGCGAGGATCGGGCCGCCTACCTTGCTCCCGGCGTTGAGAGCGCGCTGGAGAAAGAAGCGGCTCTCCTTGTCCAACTGGCAGAGAGCGAGCACGACGCCGCAGCCAAGCGAATCGAGGTCCGCGACGGGAAACGCGAACCAATACATCGTCCCCATGCCAAAATAATGGATGTGACAAACGAGGCGATAGAGCACCGCGACGACGATGGCCGTCAACGCGATGGGCAGCAGCCGCCACTTTGGACGAAGGAGGACGACGAAGGCCCACGTGAGGTAAAACTGCTCGACGATGGAAAGCGACCAGAGCGGGGAAAAGCGGTCGGGCCACTCCCCTGTGTGGAGCATCCAGAAATTGGTGAGGAACGAGGCGTTCCACAAGAACCCTTCCCGCGCATAGGGAACGCCCAGGAGCAGCGTGACGAACAGCAGGATGTAATAGACCGGAAGGATGCGCAGGTACTTCCGAACCAGAAAGAACCGCAGCGCGGCTCCCGCGGTCAATTCGCCCTCCTTGACCCTGCCGCGCAAGCCCATGAGCGAGGCGGTCGTGAAATAACCGCTGAGGACAAAGAAAATCGTGACGCCGAAGCCGGAAAGAACGAAATGCGTGATGAAGAAGTGGTGCAGCATCACGATGCAGATGGCGACGCCCCGGAAAGCGTCAAGCTGCGGACAGTATTTTGATCGCGCCATCGTTCTTTAAATCGCCGTTACCGGCAAAGGTTGCGTCTGTTGACGACGATTATCAAAAAAAAATTCATGGCAAGTCGGTTTTCACGAGCCGGAATCTGTCGTGGTAGCGCCCGCCGTTGAACCGGCGGCAGCAGGAGAGGCAGGCGACCTTGCGAGGGAAGGGCCTTACGCGGCGCACCTCGGCGCGGCATTCCAGGCAGCGGTACAAATGTCTCGCGGCGAGCCGCCTCCGCGGCAGCGGGAGATCGTGACAGCGCGGTTCCGCACCCAAGCCAAGATCATGGCAAGCCCGCTTCCATTCCGCGCCGTGCGGGGCTATGCGGCGGCGACCCGCTCGGAACCGGGCGGCCAGATGCGCGATCTCGTGGCGCAAAGTCCGGTCGATCTCGTCCGGGCCGAACGCAAGCAGCTTCGGGTTCAGGCTGATAAGCGCCGACTGACCATGCGCCGTCCCGGCGGTGCTCCGCATCCTGTTATTCCAGCGGACGCGCACCTGGCCCGCGAGCGCCTCGCAGCCGATCTCCCCCAACAGGCGTCGCGCCGTTTCCTCCAGAGCCGCCGCCGTCATGACGCACTAGCCGCCAGCCGGGGCAGGATGCCGACGACCGTCTCGATTTCTTCGGCGGTTGTTTCCCTGCCCAGCGAAAAACGCACGGTGGCGCACGAAGGCGACGGCTCGGCTCCCATCGCCAGCAGAACATGCGAAGGTTGGATGGAGCCGGCCATGCAAGCCGAGCCGCTGGACGCGCAAACGCCTTCCAGGTCCAGGTTGATGAGCATCCCTTCCCCGTCAAGTCCAGGAAAACTGACGTTGAGCGTGTTTGCCAGCCGCAATTCAGGGTGGCCGTTCAGGATTGCGTCCGGGAAGGCCGCGCGGATTCCGTCCCACAGGCGGTCGCGCAGGGCGGCCTGTTTTTCCGATTCCGTTTCGGCGAGGGCCAATTCGGCGGCGACGGCCATGCCTGCGATGGCCGCCACGTTTTCGGTGCCGGGCCGGCGCTCATTTTCATGGGAGCCCCCGAACTGGATTTTTCTTATGGGAATGCCGGAGCGAAGATACAGCAGGCCCGCGCCCTTGGGGCCGTAAAACTTGTGCGCGGCGAGCGACACGGCGTCCGGGAGAAAATCGCCGCGCGGGAGCGGGATCTTGCCGAAGGATTGGACCATGTCGCTGTGAAGGAGAACGCCGCGTTCCTTGCAGAACGCGGCGATGCGCTCGATGGGCTGGAGGACGCCGGTCTCGTTGTTTGCGGACATGATGGAAGCCAGCGTGGTATCGGGGCGGATCGAGGCCTCCAGCCGGCCGGGATCGACCAAGCCGAAGGAATCGACGGGCAGCCACGTAACCGAGTAGCCCTCGTGCTTCTGGAGATATTCCAGAGTATGCAGAACGGCGTGGTGCTCAACCGTCGTGCCGATGAGGTGTTTCCCTTTGCCGGCGAGAGCGCGAGCCAGGCCGAGGATCGCAAGATTATCCGATTCCGTGCCGCCGCTTGTAAAGATGATCTCATGCGGACGCGCGCCGAGCAGTGCGGCAAGACGGTCCCGCGCGTCGTCGATCGCCGCGCGCGCCTCGCGGCCCGCCTCGTGAATGCTGGAGGCGTTTCCAAAATGCCGCCCGAGGTATGGCAGCATCGCCTCGCGCGCTTCCGGCGCCAGGGGCGTCGTGGCGTTGTAATCCAGATAGATCATCGCGGGTCGGCGGAACGCGATTTTTTCGGGACGATCCGAAGTTGTGTTTCCTCGTAGTAGACGAGCGAGTTTTCCGGGACGCTCTGCATCAGGAAAACATTCGCGCCGATGGTGCTGCCCGAGCCGATGAACGTCTCGCCGCCCATGACCGTGGTGTTGGCATAGACGGTGACCCTGTCCCCCACGTCGGGATGCCGCTTGCCGCCCTTGAGGATTTTCCCGTTCTCGTCCTTCTGGAAGCTCTTCGCTATGAGGGAGACGCCCTGGTATAGCTTGACCCGCGCGCCGAGCGTCGAGGTCTCGCCGATGACGACGCCCGTCCCGTGGTCGATGAAGAAGTGCGGCCCGATCTTCGCGCCGGGGTGGATGTCGATCCCGGTCCGCGCATGCGCCCACTCGGTCATAATGCGCGGCACGAGCGGGACGTTCTCCAAGTATAACAGATGCGCGAGCCGCTGGATGGCGATGGCCTCCAAGTAGGGATAGGAAAGGATGATCTCCTCGTAACTGCGCGCCGCGGGGTCGCCTTCGTAAGCCGCTTCCACGTCGTCGCGCAGGAGTTCCCGCACTCTCGGCAGGCTGCCCAGGAGCTCCATGAGACGCTTCTCGGCGGCGGCGTCGGGACAATCCGGCTCCCGGATGCGGAGGCTCTTGCAGACTTCCGTTTTCAACCGGTCGGCGATGGCGCCTATGCGATGCGCCGTGACGCGGGCGAGGTGGTCCGAGTGGATCGCCTCCTGGTCGTGAAAGCCGGGAAAGAGAAGCTGCAGGAAATCCTCGCAGATGGAGGCGATCGCCCGCTTGGAGGGAAGATTGGAGCCGTCGATATTGTTGATGCCGCCGACTTCGCCGTAGGAAGCAAGAACCTCCCGCGTGATGCGTTCCAATCCCTTATCCATGACAGGGCATACTATAAGCCGAAAAACCGATTGACAAGGAGCGGGCCGACCGGTAACCAAGGGGCGTTTTTGCGATCCTCTTTCCCATGAGAAAAATCCAAATGACCGTCGCGCTGCTCGCGTCACTCGCATTATCCGCCCGCGCCAGCGTCACGGAGGCCCGTGTCGTCGTGGTGAAGGGAACCGTGACGACCACCGCGCCTGCCAGCTCGCAGGAGCAACCGGCCGTTCGCAACGCGGAGATTTCCGTCGGCAGCTCCATCGGCACGGCCCAGAAGAGCAGCATCCTCATGGAACCGACCCCGGGTTCGGCGGTCATGGTGCTGGAGCAGAGCAAAGTGGTGCTGACCGCGGACGATCTCAAAAAGACCGGCGAGACCATCATCGGGCGGAAGACATTTTTAAATCTCAGCCAGGGAAAGGTGCAGGCCGCGCTGGCCCATCCGCAAAACGGCGGCGTCGATTTCAAGATCAAGACGCCGCAATGCGTCGCCGCCGCGCGCGGCACGGTTTACAGCGTCACGACCAACGGGAATTCGACCACCATCCTCGTCGGCCAGGGAAGCGTGGTGGTGACGTGGACATTTCACGGCAAGACTTACACCAAGATTGTATCCGCCGGCCAGGAGTTGACGGTCTTTACCGACGGCACGAGCACATCGCCGGACGTAACCGTCCAGGACCTCGACGCGCTCCGGCAGTTTGCCCAGGAGGCGGCGCTTCTTCTTGCCAATGATGAAAGCAAGGACCGCGGCTTTCCGGGTTACTTTTCCTCTCCGAACGCCGGCCCCGACACGTCGCAAACCGACCCGGGCGCGAACGGGACCTTCCCCGGCCAGACCTCCCAGGTCACGAACAAGTAAAGTTAGTAGAGCTGGTACTGCCGAACACGCGCAGGAACGCCGCTTCCACGGCTAGCAGTTCCTGGACGTTGCGCCCGAGATTCTCCCGCAGTTCCTCGATCCCCGCGATCTTGCGCAACACTTGCGCGGTGGTGAATTTGCGCGCCAGTTCGCCGGTCGCTTCCGCGCAGGCGGGAAAATCGGCCGCCGGGAAATCCTGCTGGCGGCGCAGCACGTCCGCCCACCATTGGAGGAGCGTCTCCACGAGCCGCGACCGTTCCAGTATGTAGCGCGACTCGGTCACTCCCTTGTAATAATCCTCCCTCTCCTTCAGCCACGCCCCGTCCGTCGTTTGACGATAAAGGGTCTCTTCGCGCTTCAGTTCGGCGGCGTTTGCGTCCTGTACGTCCTGCCTTATCTCGCGCAGCAGTTGCATGAACTCGCGCGCCAGATTGAACACACGCGGAATCTCCGGGCCATCCGTCTGGAAAAAGGCGGTCAGGATTTCCAGCAACCGCGTCTGGACGGGGTCCGGCTTCGCGTCTCCCGTGGCGCGCAGCATGATCGGTATGCACCGGGAGCGGATGGTGTCGAGCAACCCTTCGGGGAGCGATGTCACCAGGAGCAGGAGGCAGTTGTCCGGCGGCTCCTCCAGGGTTTTCAGGAAGGCGTTGGAGGCTTGCGGCTGCAACCGGTCCGCTTCGAGGATGACGCCCACCTTCTTTCCCGCGCCCGCCGCCTTCAGCCGCAACTCCGCCTCCAGCGCGCGGATTTGTTCTATGACGATGCGCCGCGATTTGGATTCCGGTTCGGCCAGATGGATGTCTGGATGCGCGAACCCTCCCTCCCCCAGCCCGGTGACGAGCGCCGCGATGCGCCCTGCGAGCGCTTTCTTCCCGCTGCCTGCGGGCCCGGATACAAGGTAGGCGTGCGCGAGGCGATCCTGCTTCCACGCCCGGCGGATGAGATCAAAGGCCGTTTCCGTCGAAAAAGCCATGAAGGTGAGTCCATATCCGCGCTTCCACTTCGGCGACCGGCTTCGAAGCGTCCACCAGGCGCATCCGCGCATCCGAAGCGGCGAGGCTCAAGTATCCCGCCCGGACGCGTTCGTAAAATGCGCGCGGCTGCTGTTCCATGCGGTCGGGAAACCCCGCGGCTTTTGGGCGGCCAAGAACGCGCTTCTGGGAAAGGTCGACGTCGACATCCAAAATGAAGGTGATGTCCGGCAGGAGGGAGGAGACGGCGAAACCGTTGATCAAGGCCACCGCTCCGTTGTCGATTTTCCGGGCCACCCCCTGGTAGACGGTTGTCGAGTCGAGAAAGCGGTCGGCGATGACCGTCACGCCCGAATCGAGCGCCGGCGCGATGACTTCCCGCACGAGTTGCGCCCTGCTGGCGGTGAAGAGGAGAAGCTCCGTCTCGGGCTTCATCGCGCGCCCGGCGGGCGAGAACTGGAGCAACTGCCGTATCTCGTCGCCAATCGCCGTTCCGCCCGGCTCGCGGGTGATGAGGACGCGGTGCGCCGCGCCCACGAGCCGCTCGTGGAGAAGCCGTATCTGGGTCGTCTTGCCGCACCCTTCAGGCCCTTCGAACGAGATGAACAGCCCGCGTTTCGCCGGTTCCGTCATGAGGCGAGCAGCTTCGTCAGTTCGGCCTTAACGCTCTCGATCCGCTGGCCCGCGGCGAGGGCCTGCGTGTTCAGCGCGTCGATCTCCTGCGAAGTCTGCTTCGCGGAAAGCGCCGGGTTCTTGAATGTCTTGTACGAGCGCCACGCCAATTCGGCGAGCGGCGAGGCCGCGGCTTCGATGGAATTCGCCGCCTCCTTGGGGAAATGGCCCCGGTTCAGGCGCACGAAGTTCGCGAGCCGAGCCGCCTTTTCCACGGCGTCGCGGGCCGCCGCATCCGCCGCCTCCAGCCTCTCCGCCCGGAACTCGAGGGCGAACCGGACGATGCTCAGCGTCGCGTCATCGAACAACTCGAAGAGGCGCCCGGTGACTTTGATGACTTTGGGGCGTCTGTCTTTAACCGCCGGCGGGGCGGGCGCGATGGCCTGGAGCCGGGCAAGCTCCCGATCCGTCGCTTCCTTCAAACGCATCTTGTGGTTTTCGAGATCGCGCGAAAGGAGGTGGCCGGCCATGACCTTTATCCCGCTTACGCCCACCGCGACGAGGACGACCGAGGCAAAAAGCGTCTCCAGGAGAAAACCCGCGAAGGATGTCATGCGCCTCTCCCCGCGGTCAGAGTTCCTTTTCGAGCCTCTCGCTGAGCCATTGCTTTATCATGCTCTGGTAGTTCAGGTAGCGGGAGCGCGCGAGCCGCTTTATGCGGGCAAGCATCCGCGGATCGAAGCGCAAGGTTATCATCGTGGATTCCCTCGAGTCGGCCTTCACCAGCGAGGCGTTCATGAGCCGGGCGTCCAAACGCGTTTCCGACCAGAACTTCGCCTCGCCCGCCTCGGTGTCGAACCGCGGCACTTCCGACCAGTTGACGATCACCTTCAAGGGTTCACCTCCGAATTCTTGCGCTGGTAGAAGCTCAACTCCTCCGGGGCCATCTCGCGCGCGAGGATCACCCGGTACCGTTTCCCATCGCTCCAGAAAAGGCTGAAGATGCCCTTGTCGTTCAGCGATTTACCCAGGTTGAAATAACGCGCCTCGCCGTCGTGGGACTCCGGGAGAAGCCGGAAACTGAACGGGTCTTCGAAGGATTCCTCTATCTCCTTCGGCGCCGTTTTTTGGAGGTCAAACGGGACATCCAGCCAGTCGAATTCCATTTGCTAGGCGTGCTGGATCAACTCGATCTCATACCCTTCCGGAGCGTCGATGAACGCGATGGCGCTGCCGCCGCTGCTCCGGTGCGGCCCGTCGGAAAGCGGATACCCCTTCGCCTCCGCAGCCTTTGCGAAAGCGGCCAGGTCGTCGACTTCGAACGCGAGGTGCGTCAAGTCCGGCCCGACCTGCACGGGGCCGCTCTCGTCGAATTTGCAAATCTCGATAAGTTCCGTGCTGCCCGGCGCTTTCAGGAAAACAAGCTGCGACCCGCGCCCGGAAGTGTGCCGGCTGACTTCCGTCAGGCCGAGGACATCCGTATAGAAGGAAACTGTCTTGTCGAGGTCCTCGACGCGATACCGCGTGTGCAAGAGTCGTTTAACCATGGTAATAAAAACGGGCGCGGAGTAAAAAGTTCGGGGTTGCCCATCCTCCGGCGACACATTAAATCGGAAACTCCCCCCATTGCAAAAAGGAAATCTCACCCCATGCTCATTCTCGGCATAGACAACGGCACCCAAAGCACCAAAACCATCGCGCTCGACTTCGAGAGCGGCGAGATCGTCGCCTCCGCGCAATCGGCTTACGGCCTCGTGGAAGGCCTGCCCGCCGGGCATCTGGAGCAGCACCCACAGACGTGGATCGACGCCGTCTCCGACACCGTGGGCCGATGCCTCTCGCAACTTGGCGACCGCCGGGGCGAAGTGGCGGCCATCGGCGTAAGCGGCCAGCAGCACGGGATGGTCGTCCTCGACAAACAGGACAAGCCCGTGCGGCCCGCCAAGCTCTGGTGCGACACCTCCACGACCGCCCAATGCGCGGAATTCGAGGCGGCCTTCGGCGGACAGAAGGGACTCATCGAACTCGCGGGCAACGCCATCCTCCCGGGCTACACCGCGCCGAAAATCCTCTGGCTAAAGCAGAACGAACCCGCCTCTTACAAGGCGACGAACTGCGTCCTCCTGCCCCACGATTACATCAACTTCTGGCTCACGGGCGAAAAGCGGATGGAATACGGCGACGCCTCCGGCACGGGTCTCATGGACGTGCGCACGCGGGAATGGTCGCGCCCGCTGATGGATTTCATCGACCCCGGCCTCGCCGGCTATATTCCCAAGCCGGAGACCTCGCAAAAAGCCGTGGGCCTGCTCCGGGAGAGCCTGCGAAAGGAATGGGGCCTCGAGAAAAGCCCTGTCGTCAGCGCCGGCGGCGGCGATAACATGATGGGCGCCATCGGCACCGGAAACATCGCGCCCGGCGTCGTCACCGCGAGCCTGGGGACATCCGGCACGCTCTATTCCTTCGCCGAGCAACCCGTCGTCGATTCCGGCGGAGAAGTCGCCGCCTTCTGCGACAGCACGGACCATTGGCTGCCGCTTGTCTGCACCATGAATGTCACCGTGGCCACCGAACAAATCCGCCGCCTGTTCGGTTGGGATTTTCCGGCCCTGGAAAAAGCGATCCTCTCCGCTCCCGCCGGCTGCGACGGCCTGCTGTTCCTCCCGTATTTGAATGGCGAACGCACTCCCAGCCTGCCGGGCGGCAGCGGCGTCTTCCACGGACTCAACACCGCGAACATGCAGCCCGCGCACATGGCGAGAGCCGCCGCCGAAGGCGCGACCCTGGGGCTGGCCTACGGCCTCAATCGCTTCCGCGAACTCGGCATCCGCCCCGCCGAAATACGGCTGACCGGCGGCGGAAGCAGGAGCGCGGCGTGGCGACAGATCACCGCGGACATATTTGGCGTGCCGACCGTCTGCCTCGCCTCGTCGGAAGGAGCGGCGCTGGGAGCGGCCATCCAGGCAGGCTGGACTTGCCTCGCCGTCAACGGACAGCCTCTCCCCCTAGCCGCCATCACAAAGCGCCTCGTCCAGGTGGAAGAATCAACCCGGTCGCATCCGAACGCCGCGAACGGCCCGCTCTACGCCGCCCTCAGCGAGAAGCAGACCGACCTCACCCGCCGCCTCCACACCGGCGGCTATTTGTAAAGAACTGTTCATCCCTTGGCACGGGCGGCTCTTGACGCCGCGCGAAGCGTGATGGCATGCATTGTGATATGCCCTTAACGGCGTATCGCGAACCACGTTCGCTCTCGACAAAGACACCGCTTCCCGCCTCAAGCGGCTGGCGGCTGGCGGCCGATTTCAAACCCTTCCGCAATCTTATTTGGACTTCAGCGTATGGATTCCATCCCACGGCGCGTCGGGCCGCTTCTCCAGCAGTTCGCGGCAGAGCGTGAGGTACTGTTCCCCCCACGCATCCCCCGGCGCGGCGGCCAGGAACAGCTCAAACCCCGCGGCGGCGCTTGGGAAATCTCCCTCGAAATAATGGGCATAGGCTTCCTCGTAGAGGCGCATCGCTTCGGGGGGCGATTCGCCGATCCCCAGTTCGCGAGCCACCGCGAAGACGCGAAGGCCCTCCCGCTTCCCCATGAGACGGAACGTCCCCAGGGTGCGGAAAAAGAATTGGCCGCCCGCGAGGTCTTTGACCTGCGGCCCGGCGGCGATGTCCGTATGCCACTCCTTGGTCAGCCCCTCGATGCGGGAGGCCACGTTGACCGCGTCTCCGATGACAGTGAATTCCATGCGGCGCGGCGAACCGATGTTGCCCGCGAGGACGTTGCCGTGGTTGAGCCCGACGCCGATCTTTAGCGGAGGCCGGCCCTCCCGGCTCCATTTCAGGTTCAATTGCGCGAGGGCTTCCCGCATGTCCAGGGCCGCCCGCAAGGCGGCGCGCGCGTCCTCCGCGCCGCCCTTGCTGACGGCGTCCCCCCACACCGCCATGATGGCGTCGCCGATGAATTTATGCAGCGTGCCGCCGTGCTTGTGGACGCACGCAACCATCTCGGTGAAGTATTCGTTCAACTGCGCCACGAGGCCTTCCTCGCCGGCGGACTCGCTCATGCTGGTGAACCCGCGTATATCGGAGAAGAGGATGGTGACCGTCTTGCGAACGCCCCCGAGCTTCAATTCGTCGGAATTCTTGAGAACCTGTTCGAGGACGGACGGCGCGAGGTACGAGGAGAAGGCGTTCTTGATCCTGTTTTTCGCGAGCCGCTCCCGCAGGAGGAGCGCGCCCGCGCCGCCGAAGTGGACGCCCGCGAACCCGAGCAGCGGCATCCCGAGCGGAATCCAGAGATCGGCTTTCACGAAAAAGAGATACATGGCGCCGAGAGCCGCGAAGCAAAGGCTGGCCAGCCCGGCGGCGGAGACCCGGGAGTCGAGCCGCTCGAAGTAACGGAGGCTCGCCATGGTTATCAAAAGCCAGGGGAGCCAGACGGCCCATTTGTCCGCGACGCGCAGGTAATCCTCGCGCAGGATGTTGTCGAGGACGTTCATGTGGACGAGCGGCACGAGGCTCTTGGGGCTGAGCGGACTCGGCCCGATCTCCGAAGACCCCGTGGACGCCAGCCCGATGACGATGAGCCTCCCCTTTAGCCTGGGGAGATTCTTCACCGCCACGCCGTTATAGTTCTGGGCGAGGGCGTCGTGCAGCGCGCCGTAGCCCGCGCTGTCGAAGCCGTCCTCCTCATAATGGTAATTGATGATGAATTCCCCCGAGGCGCTGATCGGGATGCGGCGGCGGGCTTGCGGAGCGTCGATGTAAACCGCGTCGCCCAGGACCACTCGAACCTGTTCCGGGGCCGCGTTCCAGAACTGCATCAACGCCTGGAGCGCGAAACTCGGGAAAAATCGCGCGCCGATTCTCACCACCATCGGAACCTTCCGCCGGATGCCGTCCAGATCGGGAGAGGAGTCCACGAACCCGAAGGAGCAGACCTTCCTCAAAGCCGCAATCGGGAGCAGGGCCTCCGGCGCCGCGGGGACGGAACCGCTGTCGCCTTCCACGCGGGGAAGCGGATGCGTCAACCCATATTCGGCCAGCGTGACGTCCGGCGCTTCGGCGCCCTGCTCCGCCCGCGAAGCCGCGAGGACGACCGGCGCGCCAAACATCTGGATGCCCTGGATGAAGGCGTCGTCATTGATGGAATCCTCATCGGCAAAAAGAACGTCCCATGCGACCGCCGCGGGGTGGACCGCGGAAAGAAAGCCGAGCATCTCGCCGTGGAAGATGCGCGCGATCGGCCAGCTTTTCAGTTGATGAATCGTGGGGTCGTCTATCGCCACGAAGAAGAGCCGCGGGTCCGCATGGCCGCCCGCTTTGTGCCGGAGTTCGATGAGGCGATCCAGCAGGAAGCTTTCCAGGCGCCTGGCGGGGCCGGTTCGTCCCAGCGCCAGGCAGAGGAGCAGAACCAGCGGCGGCGCCCAGACGGAGTATTCGAGCCACCGCCTCTTCTTCACAAGCTCTTGTAGACTTCCTGCCCGTAAAGCTCCTCGTACGCCTGCGCCATCCTGTCAAACGAGAAACGTTCCCGCACCAACTCCCGCCCGGCTTGGGCCGAACGCCGCAGGTGCGGGCGGTCGTCGAGGCGCTTTATCCATGCGTCGTCCTCGCCGGTCACGATGGGATCCATGGATTGGAGAAAAGGCATCTCGCGCGGCAGATTGCCGGTGAGCGCGCACGGCAGTTCGGCGGACATCGCTTCCAGCAAGGCGAGCGGCAGCCCTTCATACTGCGCGGTGTGGAGGAACAGATCGGCCGCGGCGAGGAAGGGAAGAACGTCGGATTGCCAGGGCGCGCGGCGTATGCAGCCTTCCAGGCGATGGCCGCTGACCCATGCGTCCCACTCTTGCTCCAGGCGACCGCCGCCGACCCAAAGGAAGCGTGTCTTCGGTCTCCTGGCGCAAATGCGCGCCGCCAGTTCCAGGAAGAGCATGGGCCGCTTCTGGGGAACCATCCTGCCGACCGCGAGGACGAGGAAGTCCTCCTGTGCGATCCCGAGGGCTTCGCGTTTCGCAAGGCGCATAGCGTCGCGCTTTTTGAGGTCAAACACCGGAACGCCGTTGGGAATGACGCGCGCGTTTTTTTCGCCCATGAATTCGGCGAGATCGCCTCCGCGGCTCTCGACGACGGCCACAAGCGGCCCGTGAAAACCCTTGAGCGCCTTCAACGCGATGAAGTCCCGCGCCGCGCCGAACCGCGCCTTGAGGTAGCGCGCCGATTGCGTGAGGTGGATGGTGCAGACGCTCGGCAGGCGCGTCCACGTCGCGGCGCGGAGAAGGTCGAGGCCGTCCTCGAGGTTCTGCTTGTTGATGTGGATGCAATCGGGCATGAGACGCCTCCAGCTCGCGGCGATCTGCCGGGTCTTCAGTAAATTGAACGCCGTGGAAAGAGGCCGCGCGACGTAGTCGTAAGTATTGTTGTAAGGCGCGCGCACCACTTCGCCCAACGCCGAGAAGCTGTTGGAAAGCTCGTCCATCCTCGGGTTGCTCGAAGCCCACAGGGAGACGCGGTGCCCACGCTGCACGAGCGCCCGGCCCAGGTAGAGGAGATACAGTTCTCCCCCGCCCCGGGAGCCGGAACTGCTGCTGGCAAGGAGGATGTTCATTTCAGAATCTCGTCGAAGACTTCGAGCCATTTCGTCGCGCCTTTCTCGGGGAGCCATTCCCGCGCCTTGCGGGAGGAAGCCTCGCCCTGCGCGGCGGCACGTTCCGGGCGCGCGGCCAGGCGTTCCATGGCGCGAAGCAGAGAGCCGGAATCCCCCGCGGCGAACACCTCTCCATTCACCCCTTTTTCGACCAAATCGTAGCCCGCCCCCACTCCATCCGAACAAAGGATCGGCAACCCCGCGCCCAGCGCCTGGTTCAAAACGACGCCCCAGCCGTCATACCTGCTGGGCAGGACGAAAACATCCGCGCGGGCAAAATAGGCGGGAAGCCGTTCGGGCGGCTGAAAGCCTTCGTATTGCACGCGGGCGCGGCCTTCGGGGGAAAGCGCGGCGAGCAGGCCCGGCAGTTCGGCCTCGCGCCCGACCAGTAGGAGGCGGGCTTGCGGATGCCGCGTCACAAGGCCGTCGAACGCCTGGAGGAGCAGGTCTACTCCCTTGCGCGCGATCATCTGCCCGCAGAAAAGGAAGGTCAGTGTTCCCCTGACGCGGGCCTTGGGGGTCTCCATGAAAGGCCGGAGATCGCAATAGTAGGGGATGCTGAAATGTTTCGTATGCGGAAAACGGTCGCGATAGCCGCGTTCGGCAAGGCTGCCAATGCCCACAATGCCCGCCGCCCGGCCCAAGGGTGAAGTAAGCGTGTTATGGAGAATCGCTCTTTTCCGGCGGGCTTGCAACCTTTCGCCCCAGAAAAGCCACCGCATTTTTAGCAACGCGCCGCGCATCAAAGCCTGGGCGGTAAAGGACATGAGCGTATTCATGACCACCAGGTCAACGCCGGGGAAGCGCGGCAGCGGCCAGTTGAGATGAACGCGCGCCGAGCCGAGCGGAAGCCAGAACCCCGGCAGGATGCTCTCGTACGCGGCGAGGGGCCGCTCGGGCCAGGGGGAATCGGGCGCCGCGCTTTCGAGGTAATGGACGCTGATATCGGCGCGGGCCGCCAGCGCGCGAAACAGGTCCCGCTGGTACGGCGAAGGAACCACCGAGACGAATGCTACTTTGTAATCCATCTCGCCTTGGGTTTTTCCCTGGGGCCCGCTATGCGCGACGGGGCCGGCGCCGGCGCCGGCGGTTGCGGGCTCTTCGGCAAGGGCGCCGGCTCGCGTTCCCGCGCGTTTGTTTTTTTGAGGATAAGCCAGCCCGCCGCCACGCTGATGAGCGTGGGCAGCAACGCGGTGGTGAAGACCAGCAGGCTCCGCATGGAAATGACCGCGGCGAAAAAGCCGGAGGCGTACGTGACGATGCCGAACTCCGAATTTCTCGGGGAAGCGAGCCGCCCCCACCAGCCGGTGATGAATCCAAAGAAAAGCCCGGTGAGGAAGATCGCCGTGAAGCCGCCGCTCATGTAAGCCTCGCCGACGAAGCTGGCGGACACTGTCAGGCCCTCGACGCCAAGCGCGTCCTCGATGGAGAGCGACATGCCTTCCGGCTTTCCTTTCCAAAGGGCGCGCGGTATCGGGCGGATGACGGCGAGATAAGGAACCTCCCAGCCGAGATACGGATGCGTCCTCGGGAAGACCTGCATGAGGCGGTAGATGGAGTAGAGGTTGTAGTCGATGAACAGGGTCTCCTCCTCCGTTTGCTCGCTCTGGTAATCGCCTTCCATATAATCGTGCAGGCCCACCTCGCGGAAGCGGAGCATCAGCACCGAGGCGAGGAAGAAGCCGGCCGCGCACACCGCCGCCACCGCCATCAATTCGTTTTTCCTGCCGCTGCCCGCCGCGAAGGAATAGCCGATGAGAAACGTGACGATGTAAGCGGCGAGGACGTTGCGCGTGCCGCCCGCGAAGCCGTAGAAAAGAACGAAGAGAAAGCCCGTCGCGACCAGATAGACGTTCAATTTCCCGTAGTCCTTCCGCCGCGCGATGATGATCCCCGCCAGGGGCGGGGCGAGGAAGATGAGCATCTCGATCTCATGCAGGAGCGCTTTCCAATCGCCCAGTTTCGTCCTTATCCAGGGCTGGGTGAAGCGCGGCGCCACGATATTCTCGACGAGGCGGATCGGGTTGAAATCGACGGTGAGCAGCATGTACAGAAAGCCGAGAAAGAGGGCGCTCCAGAAAAGGAGGATGATCCACGATTTACGCACGGGCCGGCTGAACAGGTCGGAAAGCGGGTGCTTCTTCAGGTTCGCAAAATGGCGCCCCATGGCGAGGCCCGCGAATCCCCAGAGGCAGGCGATGACCGCCCGCTTTACGAGCGGGAGGTCGTCTCCGATCAAGTCGTCGAAATTCGGCTGCCGGAAGAGAAATTCGAACAGGGTCAGGAAATAGAGGGAGAGGATCGCGAGAAGATCGGGCCGGATGAGGTTGGGGAACCCGAGTTGCAAATCGCACAGTACGCTCATGGCGATGCTGACGCCGGTCCCGACCGCCGCGTAACGCGCCACGCCGGAGGGGAGATTCCCCCGCAAGGTCAAACCGGTGATCGCCAGGCCCGCCAGGCAGAGCAATGTCCCCACTATTTGCGGCCGCGGGGCGAACTCGCGGGTTTTCAAAGCGCCTCCTTGCTAAGCCGCGCCAGTCGTTCCGCCGGTTCGCGCCAGAGATGTTTTTCGTTTACGCGGAGCGGGTTTCGTTCCCACCAGCGGAGTTCTTCCAGGAGCGCTTCGGCATCCCGCGCCGGAATAACCGAGCCGTTTTCGTGCCGGCGGATCAAGTCCTTCGCCCCGTTTCGCTCCGTGGTGATGCACGGAAGGCCGCAGTTCAACGCCTGCGGCACCACGAGGCTGAAGCCTTCCTCCAGGGAAGGGAGCGCGAGCACGGAACCGCCGCGAAACGCCTCCGCCAGCGCGCGTTGCGATACGGCGCCGTGAAAGTTAAGCCTGGGCTTTCCGTTGTATCCCGCGAGGTCTTGCTTCGCTTCGGGAAGCACGGCGCCGTAGAAGTCAACGCTCCAATCTTCCCGGCCCGAGAGGGTGAGAGCATCCAGAAGGGTCCTGGTTCCCTTTCGCAAGCCGACCTGGCCTGGAAAGATGATGTGAAAACCGTTCGGCTGGCGTTCAGGACCGGGATGAAATATCTCGGGATCCGCCGCGTACGGCACTATCCATATGCGCTCGGGCGCGACGCCGAGAGCCGCGAGGTAATCGCGCCCGACGCTCGACGCGACGCAATGGTAATCCGCCAGCGCGTATTCGTCGTCGGCGCCCTGGAAATAGGCGTCGTTGTAGGGACAGGCTTCCTCGATCTTCAGGCCGACGCGCCGGTATTCGGGCTCCATGATCCGCACCCACTCGCGAATGGGGCTGCTCGCGTGGTTGAGCACGGTGGCTACGCCCAATTCGCGGGCGCGCTCGAATGTCCTTCGGCATTGCCCCGGCATGGCGTGGATGAAATCGGCCTCGGCCAGCGCGCGGCCCACCCAGCGATCGAACCCTTTGTCCTGCCAGAGGTAAAGCGTCCACGGGTCGGGCCTCGCCCAGGGGGGGAGGAAGCGCTGGAGGCCGTAGACAATCGTCGTGCGGAAACTGTGCGTCTTGATCGGCATCCCGTCGCTGTGCGGCAATTTCCAGAGCGGATAACCGGAGTAGTAAGCGCCGAGTTCCCCCATGGCCGCAAGTTCCCTCGCGACCGCGTAAAGATGGCACGGATTCGTGGCGGAGATGGAGATTTTCACAACCCCGCCCTCGGGTTGCGCACCAATTCCATCCAGGTGCGATATTTGTTCCAGGGGATCGGATGGCGGGCGGCGATGCAGCGCGGCAGACCCGCCAGAAAAGACCCCCACCAGAGCGGTTCCCGCAAGACCCAGCCGCGCATCCAGGCGTACTGAAACTGGCGCACGGCGCGGAACGCCGCCACGGCGAATAGTTGCGGGAAGGGGCAGCGCATCACGACGCTCCAAAGCTCGTTGCGCGCGTGGAAACAATGCGTCCGGTTCTCGTTCCGTTGCGCCTGCGTGTAATGATGGCGAATCGTGAGCACGGTTTCGTAGCGCACCTCGAAGCCGGCGTTCCAGGCGCGCAACGCAAAGTCCGGCTCCTCGTACGCGTGCCGGAAATGCCGGGGATAACCGCCCAGCGCGATGAATACGTTGCGCCGGATGGCCGCGCCGGAACTTGTATAGCTGCCGGCGAACATGGGCGGGCCGAAACGGCTTGTCTTGAGGCTCTCGGGAAACTCGTCGCTCCGCTGCGGGAATGTCGCCACGGCAAGGCGAAGGTTGTTCTTGAATATCTGCTCCAGCGTTTCAAAAAAATCGTTCTCGGCGGGGTGACTGTCGTCATCGAGGCTGACCACGATGTCCCCCTTCGCCCCGCGGATCATCGCATCCCGCGCGGCGATGGAGCCGCGGGATTGCTCGTTAACGAGGAGGCGAATGCCGGGATGCCGCGTCCTGAGGAACTCCGCCGTTCCGTCCGTGCAGCCGTCCGCGCAAACGATGATCTCTTTCGGCGGCGGGCGCAGCGCCTCCAGCGCCTCGCAGGTCCGGCGCAAATCCTCCTTCCGGTTGTGCGTGGGGATGACGACGGAGAAGGTCACGGGATTTCCTTGATGACCCGGGCCGGGTTGCCGGCGGCCACGACTCCCGGCGGGACGGATTTCGTCACGACGCTTCCCGCGCCGACCACGCTGCCGGCGCCAATCGTCACCCCCTTCAATACGGTCACATGCGCGCCGAGCCAGCAACGATCCTCCAGGCGCGTCGGCGCGGAGCGGAGCGCTCCTTCGGACGGTTTGCCCGGCTCGTGGTCGTGATCGGTGATGTAGCAGAACGGGCCGATCATGACACCGGCGCCGATGTCGATTTTCTCCGAGGCGTCGATAATGGTCCGGCGATTCACGTACGTTTTCCTCGCGATGCGGATCGTCCCTCCGCTCACCAGGAGCACGACGCCGCGGTCGAGCGCGACCCCGTCTTCAAGCCGGATGGCGCGATGCTCGCGCGGGATTTCAATGGCGCGCAACCAGCACCTCCCCTCGATCCGCACGCCCCGCGCGCGGTAATAGAAAGCGCGGGCGCGGGAAGCGAGCGCGGTCGCGATGCGGTCGATCACGTCCATGTTCCTATGAGCGCCGGGAGCCGGTTCGCGCCGCCCTGCCGCACGATGCTGACGCTGGAAAAAAGGCGGTGCAGCAGCAGCTTCCATTCGCAGACGGGCCCGGAAAGGCCCATGATCTCGCGCGCGACCAGGCGCTGGTTGCGGATGCGCATGCGGGCCATGGCCGCGGCGTCGCGCTTCCAGGAACTTGGCGCGTCGCGGTGCTGGCAGAGCGCCTCCGCGTGAAAATAGAGCGCGTGCGTCTTCCCGATGCGCGCGGAGAGATGCACGTCTTCCATGAAACTGTAGCCGGCGAACCGCGGGAATTTCTCCCGCATGAACAACTCCTTGCGGTACACGACGCATGTGGAGTTGAGCCAGTTCGAGCGGATGAGTTCGTTGCCCGAATCGTAGGTGGGGAGGCAATTGATGGCGGGCCCGAAAAGTTTTCCGCCATAGGTCGGGTCGGCGTAGCCCGCCTGCATCCTGTAGTACCACCAGAGGAGGCCCCTCGGCGCGGGATGGCTCATCCCCTCGATGCGCGCCGCGACGCCGCCGACCGCGCCTTCCGCGTCGCGGTCGAAAACCTCGCAGAGTTTCGCGCAGGCGTCAGGGTAGAGGACGATGTCGTCATCCATGAACGCCACGAGCGGCGCGGCCGCGCGCAACGCCCCCTGGTTCCTTTGCTGCGCGGCGCTTGCGATTTCCGCGCGCTCGTAACCCAAGGCAAGCCTCGGCTCGAACTCCCGGGCGACTTCGCTTGTTTTTTCGTCGCGCGAGGAATCGACGAGGATCGTCCTTTCCGGCGGGCGCGTCTGGATGAGGACGCTTTCGAGCATCGCCCTCAACTCCGCCGGGCGCTCGCAAGTGGCGATGACGATGCTGTAATTCATCGCATCGCGTTCGCGATCTTTTCGGCCATAAAGAAGCCGAGCGTCTTGTAAGTCAGCTTGTACGCGGGCGGCGCGGCGGGGCCGTCGAGCCGGATGAGGTTGCGCTCCTTCCGCGCGGCGTGGTACGCGCGGGCTTCGGCCATGTCATGCTTCGCCCAGGTGCGGGCCATCTCGAAGCACGCGCGCGCCGCGATCTCCTGGTGTTCATCCTGCCAGAGACGCCTCGACTCCATCCACGCGCGCATGTCGTCGATCAACTGGGTGCGCACCTTGATGACCAGCCGCGGGTCGCGGCGGCAGAGCGTCTCCTCCGACCAGACGCGGTAAACGGCGTTCGGCGTTTCGGAACGGCAGAAGCGTTTTCCGGCCTTGATGGCGCGCAGGTAAAGTTCGTGCTCCTGGCAGCAGGGCATTTTCCTGTTCCAGCCGCGGAGGGAATCGAGCGCGGCCTTGCGCCAGAGGCAGCCGCCCGTTTGCGGCAGTTGCCATGAAATCCACTGCGAATAGATGTCGAGCCGCTCGTCGAGCGGACTGGCTTCGCGTTTCCCGAATTGCTCGATCCAGACCGGGCTGTAGATGACGTCCGACCCCTCGCGCGCGTCCGCGAGCTGGGCGGCTGTCTTTTCCGGCAGCAGATAGTCGTCCGCGTCGAGATATTGAATCCACTCTCCCCTCGCCTGGCGGAGGATTTCGTTGCGAGCGGCGTTGGCGCCGCCGTTGGGAGTCGTGAAAAAGCGGATGGCGCCGCCGAATTTCGCGGCGACCGCGGGCGAGTTGTCCGTGGAACCGTCGTCGACGACGATGACTTCTTTCACGGGCCAGGTCTGCCCCAGCGCGCTGGCTATCGCCTGCCCGAGCCAGCGTTCGCCGTTGAAACACGGTATTCCTATGGTGACGAGAGGAGTCATGAGGGCCATGCGTCCAGCCGCAAATCGTAATCGCCCGCCTGTCCCGGCGGAAAGAAGCCGCTTTCCACTTTCGAGATAATGCCGGGCAGGGCGCGAAGGAACGCCGGACCGTGGTCGGGAGCATGGAGCGTCCACGCGCCGGCGGAGTCGAGATCGGCCCGGAAGTAATGGGTTTGGCCGAGCTTGCCGGAGATGAGAACCTCCCACACCTGGAGCGCGCTCGCACCCGTCACGCGCCCGAGCAGGCGGCGCTTCCACGAGATGTAGCCGGGGTCGATCGGCAGCAGGCGCGCGAACCGGCGGCGGTCGATGAGAAAGTCCCGGCTCGAAAATGTGTTGAAGCGGAAGAACCCGCGCGGGTCGCGCTCGTACTCGACGGGTTGTCGCAGGTTGCCGCCCCCGGCGGGCGGGCCGGGCCGCGGAGCGACGAACATCACGTCGGGCGCCTGTTGGAAAAGCCTGATCCCTTCGCGGATCCAATCGTGGCCGGGAGCCTGGTAGAGAAGCATGTCGCTGTCGAAGCAGGCAAGGTAGTCGCCGCGCGTTTCCTCTATGGCCAGCACGCGGGCCAGGCTGGGGCAGCCGCGGTAGTCGCGCGTCTCGGGCAGGCGTTTTGAAAAATGCGTCTGGTACGTTCGCAACTGGGCCTCGTCTTTGTGATCCACTTCCAATACTCTGTCCATGCAACCGTCCGCAATCAACTCGGCGCATGCTTTTCGCAATTCCTCCAGCGAGCCGATATCGCCGCGGCGGGCGTAACTGCCGGAAAGCGGCGCCGTGTCCGCGAGGAGGAGGCGATCCGTAAAAGGGAAATTCATGCTCCGAACCAGGTGCGGAATGGTCTGGCGCATGAACCCGATGTCCGGCCGCGAGACGAGGATGGAGAGACTGCAGGAGGGGGTCATAACTTCCGGCGCCAGACCTCGTAAAGGAGCAGCGCGTAAAAGACGCGCGCCCCATCCCACCGGCCCGCAAGAACATCCTCCCACGCCTGGCGAAGCAGACCGCGGTCGAGATGCTCCATGCACGCGGCGTTCGGGCTGAAAACCTCCTCCTCGATGCGCGGGCGCAGCGGCCCGGTGAACCAGCCGGCGAGCGGCACGGGGAAGCCTTTCTTCGGCCTGTCCATTCCTTCCGGCACGCGCTTGGCGAGGCACTTGCGGAGGACGCGTTTCCCCGGGCCGCCTTTTGGCGGTTTTGGCAGCTTGAGGTTCGAGCCGATGCGGGCGGCCAGGCGCGCGACTTCCACGTCGAGAAAGGGCGTCCGCAGTTCGATGGAGGCGCCCATGCTCATCTTGTCGGCTTTCTGAAGAAGGGATTCCGGCAGTTGCCACTCGATGTCCAGGCGCAGCAGTTCGCTCAAGAGATCGCGCTGGCGGCGGTAAAGCGCGGCGGCGAAAAGCTCCCCGCGCCCGGCCAGCCGCCGGAGTTGATCCTCACGCAACCCTCGCGGGACGCGGACATCACCCGGGAAGCCTTCGATGCGGAGGCTGATCGCCTCGCCGCCCCTGCTGGCATGGGCGCGCGCGAGAAGCCGCTGTTTCCTCGAAGGCGGTCCTCCGCCGGGCTTCGGAAGGAGGGCGCCGAAGCGCCGGATCTTGTCCGAGCGCTCGAGCGTGTGCATCATGCCGGCGTAGCGGCCCGCGTAGCCGCCGAACAACTCGTCGGCGCCTTCGCCGGAAAGGAGCACTTTGACGTGGTCGCGCGCCAGTTCGCATACCCGCAGGACGGCGAACGCGGCGGCGTCTCCTATCGGCTCGTCCAGGTGGGAGACGATCCGGTCGATGCTCGCGGAGAAGTCCGCCGCATCGAGTTCGAGCGCGAAATGCCTGGAATTGATCTCTCGCGCGGTTTCGGCGGCGCCTTCCAGTTCCGATTCCTTGTCGGCGAACCCGACCGAAAACGTCGAGAGCCGCCCGCCTTGTATCTCCTGCGCGTAAGCGGCGATGCACCGGCTGTCCAGCCCGCTGCTCAAAAGAACGCCGACGGGAACGTCGGCGCGCAGGTGGAGCTTCACGGAGTCGTGCAGCGCATCGTCCAGGAGCGCCGCGGCTTCGTCCATTTCCTCCAGTTCGGCGGGCGTTTCGAGGTCGTACGACCAGAAGCGGTGGATCGACGGCGTATCCGGGCGGTCGAGCGCGACGGTCATATAGCTGCCGGCGAGGAGCTTGAATATATCCTTGAAATGGGTTCGGGGCGGCGGAAGCGAAAACCACGAGATGTAATCGAGGAACGCATCGGGGGCGATCTCCGGCGCGCCTCGCAAGAGGAGGCACTTCAGTTCCGAGCCGAATGCGAACCGGCCATTCCCCGCCGAATAGTAAAGCGGCTTCTGCCCGAAATGATCGCGCGCGATGAAGAGGCGGTTTTCCCGGGAATCGAAGAGGGCGAAGGCGAACATCCCCCGCAACCGGGAAAGCATGGCCGCGCCGCAGGTTTCGTAGAGGTGGACGAGCACCTCCGTGTCGGTATGCGTTTCAAAACGGTGCCCGGCGGCGGCGAGTTCGCGGGTCAGTTCGACGTAGTTGTAGATTTCGCCGTTGAAGACGACGCCAACCGTCTTGTCCTCGTTCCAGATCGGCTGGCGCCCGCCCGCGAGGTCGATGATGCTCAGGCGCCGCATGCCCATCGCGAGACCGGTCGTTTCCGAGAGATACGTCCCCGAACCGTCCGGACCGCGGTGGATGATGGCGGCAAGCATCGCCTCCAGCCTGGCCTTCGCCTCGGGGCCAGGGAGTGATTTGTCGACAAAACCGGCGATTCCACACATTGCGAGGGATTACCCAGCCAGCTTCGTGCCAAACGCCGGATTTCTCAGGCGCCGAGCCGCTCGACCATGAGCTTCAGTTTCTGGCCGAGGTCGTTCAGGTTGCGGGCGGCGGACTCAAGCCGTTTGGCGCTTTCGACGCTCTGCTGGGTGGCTTTGTGGATGCTCGTCATGGCCGACGCGACCTGATCCATGCCCGCCACCTGCTGCCTCCCCGACGCGGCGATCTGCGTGGCGGCCTGCGCGGCGTCCGTTATCTTCCCGGCGAGATTCAGGATCGACTCCCCCGCGCGGCCGGACTGGCTCACGCCGTCCTCGACCGCTTTGCGGCTCTGGTCGGTGGCCATCATCGCGGCGCTCGTCGCTCTCTGGATGTCGCGCAGGATTGTCCGCACCTGCCCGGTCGCCCGCTTGGATTGCTCCGCGAGGTTCCTCACCTCGTGGGCGACGACGCTGAACCCCCTGCCGTGCTCGCCCGCCTTCGCCGCTTCGATGGCGGCGTTGACGGCGAGCAACTGCGATTGGCCCGCCAGGTCCTCGACGGTTGCGACGATGGCCCCGATGGACTGGCTCTGTTCGCCCAGCCGCACGATGCTCTGGGTCAGGGATCCCATCTGCTCCTGCACGCGATTCATCCCCGCCGCGGCGTCGTCGGTCGCCTTCCTGCCCGCCTGCGAGATTTCGGCGGCGCGTTGCGCGCTGTCGGAGACGAACTGCGCCCTCTGGTTGGACATTTGCGCCGTCTGCCGGGTCTCCTCGACCGTGGTGGAGGTCTCGCTGACGGCCGCCGCCGTCTCCGTGGCGGTGGTCGTGAGGCGGTTGGTCGCCTCCAGGATTTCCGTGACGGCGGAGTTGAGCACGCCGACGCTGGAGGTTATCTCGACAGCCTGCGTGCGCAGGGAGCCGCTCGCCTTCTCCAGATCGCCGGTGCGCTGGCCGATGTCGGTGAGCATCTGGTTAAAGGAGTCTGTCAGTAAGCCGAGTTCATCGTCGCTCTGTTTCATCGCGCGGACAGAGTAATCCTTCTTCGCGGAAACGAGCCGGGCCGTCTCCGTGAGCGTGAGGATCGGCCCGGCGATGAGCCTCTGAAGCCGCGAGGCGAGGACAAACGCCAGGAGAAACGAAGCCGTGAGAACAAGGGCCGAGATCGCCACGTACGTGCGGAGGCGGTGATACATGCCGTGCAAGCCCGCCTGGAGATGGATGTCGCCGATGCGGGCGCCGTTGAGGAGGACGGGGCGGAACAAAACGAGGCGTCCGTTGGAGAAGCGCGTCCCCTCCTGCCCTACTTGCGAAGGAAGCTCCCTGCCGTACTGGCTGGTTCCGTAGCTCGCGAAGAGGCGCCCGTCGCCCGAATAAAGGCCCGCCGCGAGGATGTCCGGTTCGGCTTTGAGGGCGCGCAGGACTTCCTCGGCGTCGCTCTGGTTCTGGAACTGGAGGGCCGCCGTGCTGTTGACGGCGAGAACGTCGGCGAGCAGGGTCATGTCTTCCGCCATGGACGCGCGGTACGTCCTGACTTCATAACCGATGAAGGCCGCGCACGCCGCAACAAGGCTGGCCGCCGTCGTCCCCAGGATCGCGACGCCAAGCTTTCGCCGTATGGGGAGATTGCGAATGAACGAGAGCATGGCTTTCGTTCAGCCGGAGCCGACGATCTTGCCGAGCCTCATCAGTTTCGAACTGATCTCCAGACCGGCGCGCTTCCCGGCTCCCGGGTTTATCTCGAAATGGACTTTGCCGTTATCCATCGTGAAGCCGATCATGCCGCCCTTGTGCGCGAACTGGTCCGCGTCGCTGACGGTGAGGACGCTCGCGCCCTCCAAACCGCCGAGAATCTCGCCGATGCGGCCTCTTTCCGATTTGCAGATGAAGAGGATCTGGCAATTTTTGAGATCGTCCAGGCGTTGCGAGTAACGGACGTTGATCTGGCCGCGCCCCGCGCTTTCCAGGGCGCCTCCGAACGGGTTCTGGCCCAGGACTCCGATGGTCACGGGACCGGACGGAGCGGAGGGCCACTTTACGAACTGCGCGAAGTTGTAAAGGAAGGCCGCCTTGACGTCGTACTCGGAGTATTGCGCGCGAGCGAGCGGCGCGAGGAGAAAGAGAATCGCTGAGGCGGCTAACCGTGTGTGGAAACGGGCCTTGTTCATGCCGCCGCTTAAAATCCGGGCGGTAAACCGCCAAACCCCTTACGGATTAAAACGAAATTTCATCTTGCCGCGCTTGGCGTTTGCCTTGGCTTTGCGGCGGACTTTTTGGTTGGGGGTTTCGAACGCGCGCAGGCGGCGGACTTCTTCCATGATGCCTTCGGCATCCAGTTTGTTTTTGAGCCGCTTGAGCGCGCGATCAATCGGCTCGCCCTTTCTTACAATGACTTCTGGCATGAATCTCCTTTTAAATGTTTGGGGTTCCCAGCGTAGGTGCTCCAAACCGCCTCGTCAACGGAGGAGTGGAAAAATTTGGGTTTAAAGTTCCATAACTGGCATAATTATAGTCAGTCCGGTTTCGAGGCTTCCTCAAGGAGCCGCCTTTTCACGTTCCGAAAGTCGCTCCTGGTGACCCTGGACAGGTTTTCCAGCGCTTCCTCCTTGCGGCCCAGTTTGAGGTTCACCCGCGCCATGTTCGCATAACAGAAGTCGGGCGGCCCTTTCAAGTCGAGGAAATGTTCCCACGCCTTCAAGGCGTCCCGCCATTCCGGATTCTCAAGCCCGTAAAAGGTCTCCGCGTATGCGCGCGCGAACTCGGCGTTGAACGGGTCGAGTTCCGAGGCCTTCTTAAATTCGGCGAGGGCGTTTTCCAGCACGGCTTGCTCCCCTCCCGCGCGGGAGAGTTCGTGCCGCAGGATGAATGTGGCGTTGGCGAGATCGTAATGGTAAACCGCCGTGCCCGGTTCGAGGCCGGAGGCCAGGGCGAAATATCCAACGGCCTTCCGCGACTCGCCTCTCTCCAGGTAACAACAGCCGAGATGGCTCGCGGTTCCCGCGTCGCGCGGGTCGAGGACTTCGGCGGCCCGCCATTGCGCCAGGGCTCCCGGAGCGTCGTTCATCTGATAGAGACACCCGGCGTAGGCGGAATGGGCCTTCGCGTTTTTCGGGTAACGCGCCACGAGGCGTTCATAGACGCGGGCGACCTTTTTCCCATCCCCGGGCGTCCGCGCGGAAGCCTGGAAGATGCGCGCGGCGTCCAGTTCGTGCTGGAAGTCGTCCGCGCCGGATGGCAGGGCCGCGCAGCAGACCGCCAGGAGCACGCACGCGCGGACGGCTTGACGCTTCGAACCTTCACGCATACTTTCCGATACTCTATCCGGAAATGTTTTTTTTGACAGTGCGGGAACAGGTTTTAGTGGTCTGCATTCTGGCTTCGCTGGCGCTCGGCTCGACGGTCCGTTTCCATAGGCGCGCCCGGGAGGCCCGGCGGATGGATTCGGCCAGGGCGTCCGGCTCCCCTATATTATGAAGAAAGCTGGTTTCTCCGAATTGGTCGACGCCATCGTCGCCGCCGACGCGCGCTATGACCGGGAGGCTTATCTCTTCGTAAAGAACGCCCTCGACTTCACCGCCAAGCAGAAGAAGAAAAAGGAGACCGGCTCGCTTCACGTCACCGGGCAGGAATTGCTCGAAGGGGTGCGCCAATACGCGTTGAAGGAATACGGCCCGATGGTGATGACGGTTTTCGCCTACTGGCGGCTTCGGAGTTGCGAGGACATCGGCGAGATTGTTTTCCGGCTTATCCGCGCGGAAGCCTTTCGGAAGACGGACGAGGATTCCCTCGACCATTTCAAAAACGGATTCAGTTTTCAGGCGGCGTTCGTAGAGCCGTTTCTCCCGAGCCTGGGGGAACCCGTTGAAAAACCGGGATGAAACACCTTGCGCTTCTCCTCCTCATGCTAAGCACAACGTTCGGCGAAACGATTCACAAGACACCGCGGGAAAACGAAGGCGGCGATGCCGGCGCGATCCGCTTCCCCGAGACGACGGCGCGGAAATGGACGTTGCAGAACGGCCTCACGATCATCGTGCAGGAAGACCACAGCGCGCCGATCGCCAGCGTGCAGGCGTGGTGCCAGACGGGAAGCATCGACGAGGACAGGCACCTCGGGGCGGGGCTTTCGCACATCCTGGAGCACATGCTCTTCAAAGGGACGGAGACGCGCGCCACGAACCAGATCGCGCAGAAGATCCAGGATGCGGGCGGTTACATCAACGCCTACACCTCCTACGACAGGACGGTGTTCTGGATTGACATCCCGAGCAAGGGCGTGGAGACGGCCATCGACATCCTCTCCGACGCGATGATGAACTCGACGCTCCCGGAAGCCGAATACGTCAAGGAGCAGGATGTCATCCGCCGGGAATTCGCGATGGGCTACGACAACCCCGACCGGATGAGCAGCTTGAATCTCTTCGCGACGGCGTACCAGGAGCATCCGTACCGGCTGCCGGTCATCGGCCACCTGGATATTTATGACAATCTGAGGCGCGACGACGTCATGGAGTACTACAAGGCGCGCTACGTGCCGAACAATCTGTTCTTCGTCATCGCGGGCGACGTCGACGCCGAAAAGGTTCACACCCAGCTTGAGGCTTATTTCAGCAGATACCCGCGCCGGAGCCTGCCGCCGCTTTATATACCCGCAGAGGAACAACAAATGGGGCCGCGTGAATCGGACGTCGAGTTCCCCACGGAGTTGACCCGGCTGGACATCGCCTGGCACATACCGCGAATAACCCACCCGGACATCCCTGCGCTCGATCTTCTTTCGCTCATCCTGGGCGACGGACGCAGTTCGCGCCTGAACCAGAAGCTCCGCGAGGAGACCGGCCTCGTTCACCATATCTCGGCGTTCGCGTATGCGCCGGCTGATCCCGGCCTGTTCGGCATCGAAGCGCTGCTGGACCCCGGCAAGCGCGCCGCCGCGCAGAAAAGCATCCTGGACATCGTGGAGGAGATCAAGAAAAACGGCGTCACCCCCGGCGAACTGGAGAAGGCGAAGAAGCTGTCGCTGAGCGGGCAATTGCAATCGTTGACAACCATCCGCGGGAAAGCCTCCGATCTCGGCTCGAATTGGCTGACGACGCGGAACCTCAATTTCACCCACGACTACATCCAGGCGCTCCTGGCGGTTACTTTGGATGATATTCGCCGGGTGGCGGGGATCTATTTTGCGCCTTCGAACAGGACGATCGCCTCGCTCGGCCCGCGCGATGCGTCGAAGGCCGCGGAGGCGCCGTCCGCCCCCGTTTCCGCGGACGAGATTCAGAAATTCGAATTGCCGAACGGCCTCCGCCTCCTCGTGAGGGAAGACAAGCGGCTGCCGCTGGTCTCGGCGGTCGCGGTATTCAAGGCCGGGCTGCTGGCCGAGACGCCCGCCAACAATGGGATATCGCGCCTCATGTCGCGCGTGTTGCTGAAGGGGACGAAGACGCGGACGTCCGAGCAGATCAGCGACGAGATCGAGGAAGTCGGCGGCACGATAACGAGCGACGCCGGGAACAACAGCTTCAGCGTCGCCGTCAAAGTCATGAAGCCTGACATGAGGCGCGGCCTTGAAATCCTTTCGGACGTCCTGCTGAACCCGACGATGACCGACAAGGAAGTCGCGCTGGAGAAAGAGACGCAGCTCGCCGGCATCAAGGCCGAGGACGAAGAGGTCAACACCGTCGCGAGGAACCTGCTCCGGGCAAACCTGTTCGGCGGCCATCCCTACGGCTTGCGGGCCGGGGGCGCGCCCGGAACGGTCGCCAAACTGACGCGGCAGGATTTGCTCGATTTCCATTCCAAATACACCGTTGGGCGCAACGGCGTCCTCGCAGTGTTCGGCGACATCAAGGCCGACGAGGTGAAGAAGCTCATCGAGGATTCCCTGGCCAGGCTCCCCGCGGGCGAACCCGCCTTCGCCAACCCGCCCGCTCCCGCGCCGCTCGCGAAGAGCGTTTCGGTCGAGGCGGACAGGGATAAACACCAGGCCGTCCTGATGGTCGGTTACCTGGGCGCCGATATGTTCAGCCCGGACCGGTACGCCCTCGAGTTGATCGACGAGGCTTCCAGCGACCTCGGTTCGCGGTTCTTCATCCGTATACGGGAAAAGCTCGGCCTCGCCTACTCGGTCGGAACCAGCCAGATGATGGGGTTGACGCCCGGGCCGTTCGTCTTCTACCTCGCCACTTCGCCGAAGAAGGTCGATCTCGTCCAGGCGCAGATGCTCGACGAGATAGCGCACCTGGCCGGCGGCGGCCTCACGGCGGAAGAACTGGCGCGGGCCAAGGAGAAATCCATCGGCCAGATGGAGATCAGGAACCAGAACGCCGACGCATTTGCTTACGCCTGCGCGCTGGATGAGCTTTACGGACTGGGCTACGACCACTATAAATCGGAGCGCGAGAAGATCGAGGCGGAGACGATCGAGAACGTGAAGCGCGTGGCCTCCAAATATTTCGAGGGCAAGCCGAGCGTCATAGCCGTCGTGCGTCCGCCCGAAAAACCAGAACCGCGTTAGATTCGCTAGATTCATTAGATTTTTATGGCACAAGTCCAGACCAATACGGAATCCGGGGAAATGTCCCAGCGCTTCATCGAGTTCGTCATGATGCAGGCGCAGAACGCCGCGCTCTTCATGGGGCAGGCGCCCGCCGGGGAAGGCCCGGAGATAAACCTCGACCTGGCGAAGATGTTCATCGACCAGCTCGGCATGATCCGCGAGAAAACGCGGGGCAACCTCACCGAAGAGGAACTCAAGGTGCTGAACGGGGTCATCAGCGGCCTTCAAATGACCTTCGTGGAGGCGTCGCAAAAGAAAGGCCTGGACGCCGCCGGCCCGGCGAGCCCGCCGCCGGAAGCGGAAAGACCGCCCGCCGCTCCCGCCTCTCCGCCGGCGCCGGAGGAAGAAGGCCGGAAGAAGTTCACCAAAAGCTACGGGGCTTAAAGTTCGCGGAATGGCGAAAGCAAAGCCGTTGCAAATAGGAAGCTGCAAGCTGGGCGGCGGCGAGCCGCTTTTCATCCTGGGGCCGTGCGTCATAGAGTCGGAGAAATTCGTCTGGCGCATGGCGCGCAAGCTTCAAAAGATCGCGGGGGAAGCCGGCGTCCAGTTCGTCTTCAAGGCTTCCTACGATAAGGCGAACCGGACTTCGGCGCATTCGTACCGGGGGATCGAAGCCCGCGAAGGGTGCGAGCTTCTCGCGGCCATCGGCAAGGAATTGGGCGTGCCGGTCACGACCGACGTGCATTCGCCGGAGGAGGCGAAGATCGCGGGCGAATGGATCGACATCCTCCAGATACCGGCCTTCCTTTGCCGCCAGACCGATCTCATAAACGCAGCCGCCGCGACCGGGCGCGTGGTGAACGTGAAAAAGGGGCAGTTCCTCGCCCCGGGCGACGTGAAGAATATCGCGGAGAAATTGCGGCAGGCGGGCAATGAACGCTTCTTCTTCACCGAACGCGGCACGACGTTCGGCTATAACAACCTCGTCGCAGACATGCGTTCCCTCTATTGGATACGGGAACAAGGGTTCCTGATCGTCTTCGACGCCACCCATTCCGTCCAGCGGCCCGGCGGCGGGGGCGACACGACTTCGGGGGACGGCATCCTCGCTCCGGTGCTCGCGCGCGCGGCGGTCGCGGCGGGGTGCGACGGCGTCTTCATCGAGACGCACGAAAACCCGGCGCGCGCCTTTTCCGACGGGCCGAATCAGATCCCCCTCTCAAAACTGCCCCGCGTCCTGAACCAGTTGAAAAGCTTGCATGCGATTGTCCGGTAAAATCCTGGCGGTCGTGTTGCCGGCCGCGCTTTGCCTCGCGGCCACGGAAAAAAAGGGGCCGAAGTACGATCCGGGCATCGAGGTGGGCCAGGATGCGCACGGATTGCGTTTTCCGATTTACGACGAGACCGGAAATCTCCAGATGTATTTTGTCATGGACGTGGCGAGACGGGTGGACACCAATCACATGGGGATGTCCAATGTGGAGTTGCAGACCTTCAACGGCAAAAAAGAGCCTGAAATGAAAATCAACATGGAAAAAGCGATTCTCGACCTGAACACGCGGATCGTGACGACGGACAAGCACGTCCTCATCCGCCGCGCCGATTTCGAAATGACGGGCGACGGCGCCGTCTACAACACCTTGACGGGCGACGGGCAGCTTCGCGGAAAAGTCCGCATGCTCATCTTCAACCGCGACGCCGCGCTGGGCGGAAAGGCCGGGAAATGAAAAGAGCCGCCTTCTTCCTCGCCATCCTGTGCGCGGCGGCGCAAGCGGAGCCGCAGCCCAGCCCAAGCCCCACGCCGAGCGGGCCGACCGAGATCACGGCGGATACGGATTTCACCTTCAGCCAGAAGACGCGGGTGGGAGTGTTCGAGGGGAACGTCCGGGTCAAGGACCCGAGCTATACGATCACCTGCGACAAGCTGACGGTTGTTCCAAAAAAAGAGGCGCTCCCCGGAGCGAAGGCTTCTCCCACGCCGCAGCCTTCGGCCTCGCCGGCAGCCGAAGGGAGCAGCCTGGAAAAAGCGACCGCCGAAGGCCACGTCGTCATCGTCCAGGACAAGGTCGACCCCAAAACGGGCAAGGTGGAACACTATATAGGCAAAGCTCAAAAAGCGGTGTATGATGGCAACACGGGCGATGTCACGCTAACCGGCTGGCCGGAAATCCGGCAAGGAGACAACATGCATGTCTCGCTCGCGGAATCCACGGTGATGATCATTAATCGCGCGGGGACGATCCATACGCACGGGCCGAGCCAGTCGCTGCTTTCGCAGCCGCCCGAAAGCCCCTCCCAGAATCGATGATAACAGGCAATCTCCCCCCCGAGCCGTTGAATGGCGCACCAATCCTGCGGACGGAGAAACTGGTCAAGATTTACGGTGGGCGGGCGGTGGTCAACGGCGTCGACATCAACCTGCGGAGAGGCGAGATCGTCGGCCTGCTGGGGCCGAACGGCGC
>JAJPII010000024.1 GCA_021324825.1 Spartobacteria bacterium
GGAGTTCTTCGCAACAGGAGCGTGGCGCCAACCTCCCACCCATCAACGCGCGCATGACTTCCCTGGCAGGACCCGATGCCATGGTCGTCATGCTTTCCGTGGATCAGTTTATGGACATCGTTCTTCTTCACAAAGAGGGTCATTCCCTCCGGCAGATCGCCAAGCTCACCGGCCTGAGCCACAACACCATCCGGCGCGCTCTGCGCCAGGGGCGTCCGGCTTCTTTTCGTCGCCCCGGCCTTCCAAACTCGAACCTTTCCACCCTTACCTCCGCGAGCGTTTCCTCCAGCACGGCCTTTCCGCCATCCGCCTGACCCAGGAGATCATCCCCATGGGCTTTCGCGGCTCCGTCCAGATCGTTCGCCGCTTCCTCCATACTCTCAAAACCTCCCCCTCCTCGAAGCTCACCGTCCGTTTCGAGACCCCTCCGGGCGAACAGGCCCAGGCCCATTGGGCCGAACTCGGCCGCTTCACTTCCCCATCCGGAGAACCGATCCGCCTCTATACCTTCGTCATCGTCCTCTCTTTCTCCCGGATGCTCTATGCCGAGTTCACCCGCTCCATGCGCATCGAGACCCTGATCCGCTGCCATCAGAACGCCTTCGCTTTCTTCGGCGGCTGGCCCCGTCACATCCTCTACGACAACATGCGCCAGGTCGCCGCCGGGCCGCAGCGCATCAATCCCCGCTTCCGCGACTTCGCCGATCATCACGGTTTTGCCGTGCGCACCCATCGCCCCTACCGTCCGCGCACCAAGGGCAAGGTCGAGCGCATGGCCTGGACGCCACCCAGGCCAGCATGCTCTTCCAGGTCATCTGCAACCGCTACGAGCGCAACCACGCCATCGTCATCACTTCCAACAAAGCCTTCTCCGATTGGGGGCAGGTCTTCGCCAATGACGCCGTCCTGGCCAGCGCCGCTCTCGACCGCCTCCTTCACCGTTCCACCGTTCTCAACATCAAAGGCGACAGTTACCGCCTGAAAGAAAAACACCAGGCAGGCCTCTTTCCAAACCCCTTCTCAAACTCCTCACAAAAACACCCGCCCAACCCTGAAAAAAACCCCAAGGGCGGGTCAGTTCTCAACGAGCGATACCGGGTCAATTCTCAACGAGCGTTGACAGAGTTCACGTACCTAATCGGCGGCGGCCGATATTGCCGATTGCTGGTTGCGGGCAGATGCCGGCAAAGCTCTCGTGCGACCTCGGGCGGATAGGTGCTCGCATCAATCACCTCATCTTTAGTTTAAAGCGTACCGGCAGCGGAATAGCCAGGATCGCCGGGGCGCACAGATACGCCCAACGTGGGCCGAATTTCTTCTTCAGAGCGTCCATCCACAAGCATCTCAAGAGCACGAACATGCTGGAGCGCATCAACCAGGAGTTAAAGCGCCGCACGCATGTGATCCGCATTTTTCCCAACGAGGCCAGTTGCCTGAGGCTGGTCCGGACCTTGGCGGCCGAGATCCACGAGGACTGGATCGAAGCGCATCGCTACCTGAGCATGGAGGCCTTGGCCGAGCAGCGCAAAGGCGCGGCAGTCGACCTCGTAGCGGCATGACCACGGAGCCGGCTTATTCACAAAGCGGTTGCTCTGGCTTGGCGCCAGCGCCCGAGATGTGTGGCTCGGGCTGCCGCAACCTCGCCCTCCGGGCGTTTGTGAATAAGCCTCGCGTTATACCTTTTCCATCTCAATCCCATGACCCCTATTTGCAGAACTTGACGGACACAACTAATCTTCGGGCGAAGCCTTCCCTATACGATCTAGTCCCTGTAAGCCGGATGTCTAGCTATTACCTTTAGCCAGCGGACTTAACACTGCTCTCTCAAAAGCAGCGTTAGAAGCGTCGCCTATTTTTCGCTCCTCAACTGTCGCCCCATCCGTCGAACGGTATTTAAACAACCGTTCGTCGTTCTTCAAAATTGTCGCTTTCCATTGCTTGCCGATGTCTTTTTTCCAAATAGGAGTCGAAACGTGTTGAAGATCGAAGATGTAATGCTTATCAATTACCTTCCAGTGCCCTGCGCTCTGGTAGGAAAGGGCAGGCTTCGCGTAGTCGTAAATCTGAATCTGCTTTCGCCTGTAAGTTCCATCTCCCTGCCGTAGAGTGATGGCATTCATTGTAGCACTACGTTCTTCCCAAAGTCCTGCCATCTTCTTTGCGGTCTGTCCTTGCAAGGACACCTGCGTCGACACGATGAACAGAAGGATTATAATGGTGGTAAATGCCCTAGGCATAAAAATCGCTCCGAAGGCCATTACCTCATTGGCACTGCGACAGGAGAACCTCCGTAGTTAAATATCGTGAGAGTAGTTGGCTGACCTAAACTGGGATCCGCATCCATAAGCGCTCTTATCCTTGCAGCCGCCGAAGCCGCAACGGTTTGACAACCTCGCGAATCGCCCCCTGCGATGTTCGCTTCAGGATGAATGTAAACATTATGGAACCCATGTCCAGCATCGCCTGGATTGGTGAGACCGGGCGCTATAACAGCTGGCGTTCCATTTGGAAAATGAGATGTCGGATCTGCGTCGTTTCTAGGTTGGATAGAATAGGTTCCCGGATAAATTCCGTGGCTTCCATCTTGAGGGGGCGCCGGGGGAGATCAATACGCCGCCTGCGCGCCCTTGATGTTCTTCCGCTGGATCCACGGCATAAGCCCGCGGAGCCGCGCGCCGACTTTCTCTATCGGGTGCTGTTCGCCTTTTTTCAGCAGCCGGTTGTAATTCTTGCGGCCGGTCTTGTACTCGGCGATCCACTCTTTCGCGAACTTGCCGCTCTGGATGTTCTTCAGCGTCCGTTTCATCTCGGCTTTCACGGCCTTGCCGATGATTTTAGGGCCGACGGAGATGTCGCCGTACTTGGCGGTCTCGGAGATGGAAAAGCGCATGCCGCTGATGCCCGCCTCGTTGATGAGGTCGACGATGAGCTTTAGCTCGTGCAGGCACTCGAAATAGGCCATCTCGGGCTGGTAACCGGCTTCGATGAGGGTTTCGTAGCCTGCCTGGATGAGGGCGCTCGTGCCGCCGCAGAGGACGGCTTGTTCGCCGAAGAGGTCTGTCTCGGTTTCTTCTTTGAAGGTGGTCTCGAAGACGCCGCCCCGCGTGCCGCCGATGCCCTTCGCCCATGCGAGCGCGGTTTTCTTGGCCTTCTTGCTCGGGTTCTGGTAGATGGCGATGAGGGAGGGGACGCCTTTGCCTTCGGTGAACTGCCGGCGGACGATGTGCCCGGGCCCTTTCGGCGCGACCATGATGACGTCAACGTCTTTCGGTGGAACGATGGTCTTGAAGTGAATGGCGAATCCGTGGCTGAAGAGGAGGGTTTTGCCCTTGGTCAGGTTCGGGGCGACATCGCGTTCATAAACGTCGGCGATCTTGAGGTCGGGCACGGCCATGAAGATGATGTCGGCGCGCTTCACGGCTTCGGCGGTGTCGAGGACTTCGAACCCGCGCTCCTTGGCGACGGCGCGCGACTTGCTCTCGGGGTAAAGGCCGATGACGACGTTGACGCCGCTCTCTTTGAGGTTGAGGGCGTGGGCGTGGCCTTGCGACCCGAAGCCGATGACGGCGCAGGTCTTGCCTTTGAGGGTTTCGAGGTCGGCGTCTTTGTCGGTGTAGATTTTGGCGGGCATAAGGCTTGGGGTTATTCTTTGCGCGCGAGGGCTACTTTGCCCGTTCGCGTCAGGTCGTTGATTCCGAAGTTTTCCATGAGCAGGAGGAATTTGTTGATCTTGCTTTCGTTCCCCGTGACTTCGATCGAGACGTTCTTGTGCTGCACGTCGATGATCTTCGCGCGGAAGATGTCGCATATCTGCATGACTTCGGCGCGCGTGGCGGAGTCCACGTTCACTCGCAGCAGGAGCAGTTCGCGATCCACATACTCGTCCTCGCGGAAATCCTGGATCTCGATGACGTCGACGAGTTTGTTCAACTGCTTGGTCACCTGCTCGAGCACGGCGTCGTCTCCGCGGACGACGATGGTCATGCGCGAGGTGGTGGAATCCAGCGCGGGGCCGACATTCAGGGTGTCGATGTTGAACCCGCGGCCGCTGAACATGCCCGCTATGCGGGTCAAAACGCCGAATTTGTTCTCGACCAGGACGGAGATTGTATGTCGCATCAGGGGTTTGCGATAGTCGGGAGATTTAAATCCATCGTCAAATGCAAAATCCGGCCCGGATGGTTTTCTTCGACGCCGCGGGCACTTTGATCCACATCCCGCGCGGGGTCGGGTTCCATTATTCCCTCGTCGCCCGGCGGCTCGGGGCCGAACTGGACGAGAAAACCGTGGAGCGCGCTTTCCGCAAGGTGTGGAAAGCCATGCCGCCCCGTCCGACGACCAGGGCGCCTCGCGCGGGGGATGACCGCGGTTGGTGGCGCGCCCTGGTTGGGGCGGTTTTGGACGACATGGGAGCGGGCCTGGATCGCGACGCTTATTTCGAGGCGCTTTACCCGCACTTCGCGGAACCGGGGGTCTGGGAGTTGTATCCCGATGTTCCGCCGATTCTCAAGGAGCTCAAGGAACTCAAGGAGCTCAAGGAACGTTGCCGGCTGGGGATCATTTCGAATTTCGACGGCCGGTTGCGGACGCTCCTTTCGCAATTCGGCATTCTCGGCTTTTTCGACGTGGTGGCCATCTCCAGCGAAATCGGCGCGGACAAACCCGACCCGTATATTTTTGAAGAAGCGCTGCGGCTGGCGGGCGTCGCGGCGTCCGAGGCGATCCATGTGGGGGATGATCCCGTCCACGATTGGCAAGGCGCGTCCGCCGCCGGGCTGCGGTGTTTCCAACTGAAGCGTCCGGAGAACTCACTGGCCGACCTGTTGCGCGGCGAGGACGTGGAAGCGTTTTTCCGTTAGAAGCTCGTCGTCGGCCAACAACTCGAAGGTGTAGAGCCCGGGGCGTTCGAAAACGATGTTTCGGAAGGAGAATCCGATCTCGACGACCTGGTTGGGATCGGCGAATTGCATCGTGCCGGAGGCTTTGAACATCTCCGCCTGGTCCTCCATCCGCACGCAACGGAGTTCGCCTTTCATCCCGCCCTGGCCGTTGGCCATCGCTACGTAGACGCAGATTTTCGGGTGTTGCGTCGGGAATTCGGTCGAAACGATGCTGTTGAACGTCCCTATGAGGGATTTCTTGTTCGTTCCTTCCTCGGAGATGAGTTCGTCGCAGAGGATGAACGCTTCGACCAGCGGTTTTTCCTTCATAAGGGGGCGGAGACGGTCTTTGTCTTCAGTTGGTATTCCGGGTAGCGGCTTTGCAGGTTGTTCAGCACCTTTTGCGCCTCCGCGTCCTTGCCCGCTTTCTTCAGGGCCTCGTAGGCCTTCTCCATGGCCATGGGGGTTATCTCCGGGTCGTCGGAGAAGATGAGGGAGACGCTCAGGAAAACCCTCACGGCGTTGTCGTAATGGCCGCTGCCCATCTCGATGTCGCCCGAGAGCAGCCGCCCTTTTGCGTTCAGCGTCCCTTCCGGCTGGAGCGAGAGGGCGCTCTCCGCGGTTTTGCGCGCTTCGTCGTATTGTTTCAGCCCCAACTGCGCCTGCCCCAGCGCGAGCAGGCCGGTGGCTTGCGGCACGGCTTCCCCGCCCGCGACTTTCAGGTAGCTGCCGAAGGCTTCCGCCGCCTCGGAGTATTTCTCCTGCCGCAGCAGCGCGTTGCCGAGCAGGAGCCAATCGGCGGGCGTGGCTTCCTGCGCGCCGCGGGCGGTCAGTTCGGCCAGGTATTTCGCGGCGTTCGCGAAATCGTTCGCCTTGAAGAAGTCGGCGCCGAGCCAGCGCAGGATTTCCGCGGGCACCTTGCCCTTGCCTCCGCCGGTTGTGTAGATGTCCACCTCCTTCGCCAGCGCGGCCCGCTGGTCGCCCAGGTTGTAGTAGGAGAGCATGATGCGGAAGCTCGCCTTTTCGAAGAATTGCTCCTTGTCGAGTTTCCGCGCCGTCTCCAGCGGTTCGATCGCGCCTTTGTAGTCTTTGTTTTCATACGACGCCCAGCCGATGCAGTAGTTGGCCGTGGCGGCGGCGGGAGTCTTCGGGTAGTCGCTCAACAACTGGCGAAAGGCGTCGGCCATCCCTTTGTTGTCATCCTGCTTGCCGAGGATGGTCGCCTTCTGCTCGAGCGCGAACTCGCCTTCGACGGTCTTCGGGTAGGAGGCGGCGATCTCCTCGCAGTCCTTGAGAGCGGCGGCCAGGTCGGGCTTGCGTTCGTAGGCCATGGCGCGCTGGGCCAGGGCCTTGGGGATCAGTTTGTCGTTCGGGTATTCGGTGATGAAGATGGAAAACGCCTTGATCGCCTTGTCCGTTTCGCCCGTTTTCATGTAGCACCAGCCGAGCTTGAATTCCGCGTCGGCCTTGAAGGCTTCGGAGATGGCGGATTCGTCCAGCCCCTGGTACAGCGGGGCGGCCTGCGCGAAGTCCTTTTTCTTGAAGAAGTATTCGGCCTTCAGCAGGGCGAGTTGGTCCGTTTTGTCGGAGGAGGGGTTCGCGGTGAGGTAGGCGTTCACTTCGTGGATGAGATCGGGGTCGTCCGTGGAATAGAGGGTCAGGAGCCGGGTGTAGCGCGCTTCCTTCGCGGCGGGCGAATCGGGAGCGGAGGCTATGATCTCCTCGCAAGCCTTGCGGGCGGCTGCCTGGTCGCCCGCCTGCCGGTACATGTTCGCGGCCAGGAGCATCGCCTCGGGCTTGTCTTCGGCGGAGAGATCGGCCAGCGTTTTCGTGTAGGTGTCGAGGAACTCCTTTTTTTTGCCCGCGTTGTAGTCGATCCGCAGCAGGCCGAAAGCGGCGACCGCCTTGAGCTTGCCGGCGTCGGGCATGGACATCGCTTTTTTCAACCCGGCGGCCGCCTTGTCGTAGTGTCCGAGGTCGGTCTCGATCAACGCCGCCTTCACGGTGGCCTCGGCTTTCATGGAGTTCTTGCCGGTCTCTTGCGCGATGATCTCCAGTTGCTGCAGGGCGTCATTGCGCCTGCCGGCATCGAGCAGCAACTGCGCGAGGGAAAACCGGGCGTAGTCGCGGAACGGGTTGTTTCCCTTCGTTTGCAGCAGGTCGGAGTAGATGTCGATGGCCTCGGAATTCTGGTGCAGGTTCTCCAGGCTGCGCGCCCCGTAGAATTTGGCGGCGTTGACGACGGCGGGGTCCTTGTCGCGCACGGAAGCCTGGCGGAAGTAGGGCGCGGCGTCGTCGTAATCCTTCTCCTGGTAAAAGAGGTCCGCCAGTCTGTAGGCCGCCGCGCCCACGAAATCGCCCTCCGTGAAAGTGGAGAGGAGCATCGAGTAGCTGTTCTTCGCGGCGTTGGTGTTGCCCATCTTGTTGTAGCACTCCCCCAGGCGGAAGAGGGCCGTCTGGCGATCCGCGCCGTTGCCGTAGAGGCCCAGGTAGCGCTCGTATTCCGGCGCGGCCAGTTCGTACATCTTCCGGGCGTACAGGCCGTTGGCGAGGTTTATCTGCGCTTTGTCCATGGTCTGGCCGACATTGGGCGCCACGCGGATTTCGTCTTTCGCGGGCGACTCGGCAGCCGCGGGAGTGGGCGTGGCGGAGGGGCGGAAGACGGGTTCCGCGCGCGGGACCGGCGAGGGGCGCGGGGCGGGTTTGTCGAAGTCGAAGGGGACGGCGGGCGGGGCGGGAGGCTCGTTGGCCGGCGCCGGCGTTTCGGACTGCACCGGCTGCGCCCTGCGCACGGGCATCTCGAATTGCTGCGCGCAAAGCGGCGCGGGGAGGAACGTGCAGATTGCCAGAAGGACCGGAATCGCGCGCACTTAAATCACTCCGACCTTCCCGTGGCGAAGGCGATGTTATAGATGTTCGCGGCGCGGCACATGTCCAGCACGTCGACGATGGCCTTGTAATTCGTCTTCTGGTCGCCGCGCAGGATCACGGCGTAGTCGGGGTAGAGTTTGGCGAGCTGCTTCAGCTTCTCCGCGAGGTCGTCGGGCGAGATGACCTTCCGGTTCATGACGATGCTCCCGTCCGCGCGGACGTTGACCACCGTCTGGTCGACGTAGGATTCCGATTGCTTGGCCTGGGTGGCGTTGGGGACTTTGACGTCCAGGTCGTATTCGGTCAGCGCGAAGTTCCACGTGACGATGAAGAAGACCAGCAGCACCAGCAGGATGTCCACCATCGGTGCGATCTGGAAACCGAATGTCTCGGGCCGTGCGCGCTGGCGAAGGTTCACAGTTTTTTTAAAAATCGTCGTCCACGGTCACGCGCCCGGCTTCGGCTGGGCCGCGCTTTTTCGCATAGGAGGAGGCGATCATCCCGAGGACGTGGGTGGAGGCGATCTCCAGGTCCGAGATGAGGCTTTGCACCTTGCCGCGGAAGAGGGCGTAGAACGCCATGGCCGTAATGCCGAGCACGAGGCCGGTCGCGGTGGCCACAAGCGCCTCGGAGACGCCCGCGGCGAGAAGCATGGGCCGCGGCGCGGTGGTGTTCTTCGCCAGGACGCCAAAGGAGCGGATGATGCCGAAAACCGTGCCGAGCAGCCCGATCATCGGCGAAAGCATGCCTATATCCGCCAGGTAGACGATGCGCTGTTGCAAGGAGGCGGCCTGGCTGCTCCCTTCCGTCTCGGCGATCTCCCGCACCACGTCGAAATCGACATTGGGGTTCTTCGCGAGGAAATCGAGCGCCCGCTGGAGGACGCGCGCGATGGCCTCGCTGTGCCGGGCCGAGATGGCAAGCAGGCCGGCGTAATCCCGCTTCTTCAGGAGGACGTCGGCGGTGTTCATGAAATGGGGGTTGACGATGGCGCCGCGCCGCAGGGTGAAAGTGTAGACGATGATGAGCATGACCGTCAGCACGGAGAGAAAAGCCAGCGGAGCCATGGCCCAGCCCCCGGAAAGGACGAGCTTCAGCAGGGTCACGCCCTGGTCGGCCGCGGCCGGGGGAGGCGACGCGTCCTGCGCCCACAGGGAAGAAGCCCCCAGCAGCCACGCCGCCAAATAAACGATGAATCTCATTCCGGTAAAGGTGTATATTAGCGTCTGCTCCGCAGGAAGCAAGAACCCGCGCCGTGCCTGAACTTCTCCACAAGGAAAAGCCCGACCTGAAGGGCAAGCTGCACGACTTGCCGCACAAGCCCGGCGTCTATCTCATGCGCGACCGTCTGAACCGGGTCATCTACGTCGGCAAGGCCCGGAATCTCCGCAAACGGGTGGGCCAGTATTTCATGGCTTCGAGGAAGCTGACCGCCGACCTCAAGACGCGCGCCCTGCTGGAGAGCGTCTGGGACTTCGAATGCCACACCGTCCGCAGCGAACCGGAGGCGCTGTTGCTGGAAGGGAAGCTCATCAAGGAATATCGCCCGCGCTACAACATCAGTTTCCGGGACGACAAGAAATTCCTCCTGGTGAAGGTGAACCTGAACGATCCGTTCCCGCGCTTCCTGCTTACCCGGTTCAAAAAGGAAGACGGGGCGCGTTACTTCGGGCCGTTCGCGCACTCCGGCGCGCTCCGCACCACCCTGAACTGGATGAAGAAAAAATTCGGCCTGCGCTCGTGCCGTCCGCTGATGCCGGGCGAGGCGGACTACAAGCATTGCCTCAACCAAATCATCAAGAATTGCTCCGCGCCTTGCATCGGGAAGATCGGCGCGCAGGAGTATCAAAGCAGGGTGCTGGCGGCCTGCGAATTTTTGGAAGGCCGCTCGCGCGAGATAGTGCTGGCCGTGGAGGAGGAGATGCGCCGGGCCGCGGAGAAACTCGACTTCGAGCGCGCCGCCGATCTGCGGAACATGCTCGCCGACCTGCGCCAGACGACGGCTCCGATGCGGCGGTTCACCCGGCATTCGCTGCCGAGCGCGGTCGATCCCGCCGCCGACCTCGCGGCGTTGCGCGACGCGCTCCAGCTCCAGCGCCTGCCCCTGGTCATGGAGTGCTTCGACATCTCGAACATCTCCACCACGCACGTCGTCGCCTCGATGGTCAGTTTCAAGGACGGCGTCCCCGACAAATCGGCCTACAGGCGTTACCGCATCCGCACCGTGCCGGGGCAGGACGACTTCGCCAGCATGGCCGAAGTGGTGCGCCGCCGGTATTCGCGGGTGTTGCTCGAAGCGCGCGAGGCGTTCCCCGCGGAGGCGGAATTTTCGCAGGAGAACCCCGCCGAAGTCGTGGGGCGGCTGGTCCGGTTGCCGGACCTCATCATCGTCGACGGCGGCAAGGGCCAGCTAAGCTCCGCCTGCCGCGAACTGCAACGCCTGGGGCTGCACGATCTTCCGATCATCGGCCTCGCGAAGGAGAACGAGGAGATTTACCGCCCCGGCAGGCCGCTGCCGCTGCGATTGCCGGAGGATTCCGGCGCGCTGCGGCTCCTCCAACGCATAAGGGACGAGGCGCACCGCTTCGCCAACGGCTACCACCAGCTTCTGATGAAACGGCGCGTGGCCGAGAGCATCCTGGACGATTGCCCGGGCGTCAGCGAGAACAGGAAGCAGCTCCTGCTGCGCCGGTTCGGCTCGGTGGAACGCATCCGCCGCGCGAGCGCCGAAGAGATCGCCGCCGCCGAAGGCGTCGGCCCCCGGCTTGCTGAACAGGTTTTCAACTATCTCCGGCAGCACAAATAGCGCGGGGCCGCCGTCTTAGCATGGCCTCGGCCAGTTCCGGCCTGCGCCGGACAAAGCGCCAGGCCCACCAGGCCGTGGCGAAGCCGAGCATCGTCGCGACCACCACATCCGAAAAGTGGTGCGCGTTGCTGTACAGCCGCGCCCACGCCACCGCCGCGGCCGGGATCATGAGGAAAACGCCCGCCCGCCAGGCCGCGAACAGCGCCGCGGCCGTGAAAGCCACGGCGCAAGCCGTATGGGCGGAGGGGAACGACCGGTATTTGTTCTTATGGGAAAACAAACCGCCTTCCGTCACGATGCCGTAAAAGCCTTGCGGCACGTCGGCCCCGGGCCGCGCCCTGCCCGCGACGAAACGCGTCGTATTCACCACGATCCCGCTCAGGATGCAGGAGAGAAACATCGCGAGCAGTATCTGGAGCAGCCGTTTGCGCCCCCTCAGCCACGCGACAGCCACCCCGCAAAGGCCGTAAAGGCAGATGGCCGGCCAATCCCCCCATTTGTTGCAGAACGCGGCGATCCGGTTCAAACTTGGGTTGCGATGCGCGAGAAAATAGCTCTGCACCGGCCCGTCGAAATGAAACGACGCGACCGCGAGCAGCAGAAGAAGAACGGCTAAGAAACACCGGCGCGCGATGCGCCGAAAATGTCACGCCTTGCGGGTTGCGTCAATGTCAGACCCGTTGAAACGCGCTTGGTTTTAAGCGATTGTCCGCTTATCATCGCAACATGACTCTTGGAGAAATGCCGCAGCTTCAGACGCTCACGAAGGAGGAGAAGCTGCGATTGGTCGAGGATTTGAGGGATGCCATCGCCGCGATGCCGGACGATTTGCCCGTTTCGGATGCGCTGCCGCTCGAAGAGTTCAAAAAGCGGTTGGCGGAGCGCCTTTGAGCAGGAGCGCGCGATGGGACTCGGAGATGAGTTTCTCCGCGCGTTTTATGAAGCTGCCGCCAGGATTCAGCGTCATCCGACCTTGTCCGCGACTTATGCGGCGCGAACTCCGGTCACGAGGGTAAAAAGGCCGTATCGAGGATGGATTTTTTGTGCATCGCCCATCGCGGCGCGTCGGGTTACGAGCCGGAGAACACGCTGCTCGCCGTGAGGAAAGCCCTCGAGTTCGGCGCGGACGGCGTCGAGGTCGATGTTTATAATGTCGAGGGCGAACTGATGGTCATCCACGACGACACGCTCGAGAGAACCACGAACGGACGCGGAACCGTGGCGGGCAAGAGCGCGGCGTATCTCCGTTCGCTCGACGCGGGGAAGGGCGAACGCATCCCGTTCCTGCGGGAGGTCGTCGACGCGGTGGCGGGCCGGGCCTTCCTCAATGTCGAACTCAAAGGCCCGGATACGGCGCTGCTTGCGAAGGATTTGCTCGCGGGGAAAGACGGGGTTCTCGTTTCGTCCTTCGATCACCGGGAACTGGCCAGGGCGGCCCATTGCGGCATTCCCGTCGGGGTCTTGTGGACTCGCCCGCCGCGCGGTTGGGAGAAGATCGTCTCGGGGTTGCAAGCCGATTCGGTGAATATCGCCCTGCATTCCGTTCGCCTTCCGTTCGTCGAGAAGGCGCATGCCTTGGGGATGAAGGTGTTTGTCTATACCGTGAACAATCCCGCCGACATCGAGCGGATGCGCGGGATGGGCGTGGATGGCGTCTTCACGAATTTCCCGGATCGGGTATGAAACACATCCTCGCGCTCGACCAGGGGACTTCCAGTTCGCGCGCCCTATTGTTCGACCATTCCGGCGGCATCCGCGCGGTGGCGCAGAAGGAATTGACCCAGATATTCCCCCGCCCCGGCTGGGTTGAGCATGACCCGATGGAAATATGGGAAACCCAACTCGCCGTGGCCCGCGAATGCGCGACGGGAGAGATCGCGGCCATCGGCCTGACGAACCAGCGCGAGACGACGGTCGTCTGGGACAGGAAGACGGGCGAACCGGTTTGCAACTCCATCGTGTGGCAGGATCGGCGCACCGCGGAGGCGTGCGAGCGCCTCAAGGCGGACGGCCTGGCGCCGATGATCGCCGGGAAGACCGGCCTCGTCGTGGACGCCTATTTCTCCGCGACCAAGCTGCGCTGGATACTCGACAACACGCCCGGCGCGCGCCGCCGCGACCTCGCCTTCGGCACGGTCGATTCGTGGCTCATGTGGAAGCTCACCGGCAGGCACGTGACGGACGTCTCCAACGCCAGCCGCACGATGCTCTTCAACATCCACACGGGCGATTGGGATGATGACCTTCTCGCTTTATTCGACGTGCCGCGCGAGATGCTGCCCGCCGTGCATTCCTCGAGCGAGATTTACGGCGAAGCGGAAGTCTTCGGGAAACCGATCCCCGTGGCGGGAATCGCGGGCGACCAGCAGGCGGCGCTCTTCGGCCAGGTCTGCACGCGGCCCGGCATGGTCAAGAACACGTATGGCACGGGGTGCTTCCTTCTCATGCACACCGGCGGGACTCCGGTCGCTTCGTCGCACAATCTTCTCACCACCGTCGCATGGAAGCTGGGAGGCAAGGTCGAGTATGCCCTCGAAGGAAGCGTCTTCATCGCCGGGGCGGTGGTGCAATGGCTGCGCGACGGCCTCGGGATCATCCGTTCCTCGGCGGAAGTGGAGGCGCTCGCGCGGAGCGTTCCCGACGCGGGCGGGGTCTATTTCGTTCCGGCCTTCGCGGGGCTGGGCGCGCCGCACTGGGACTCCTCCGCGCGCGGGATGATCCACGGCCTGACGCGCGGCAGCACCGCCGCCCATATCGCCCGCGCCGGCCTGGAGAGCATCGCCTTCCAAACCGCCGACGTGCTCGAGGCGATGGAACGCGATTCCGGCATCCGGCTCCTGGAGTTGCGCGTGGACGGCGGCGCCGCCGCGAATGATTACCTCATGCAATTCCAGGCCGATATTCTCGATGTCCCGGTCGTCCGCCCCGCGATCCTTGAAACCACCGCGCTCGGCGCCGCCTATCTTGCGGGATTGGCGGTCGATTATTGGAAGGAAGAGGAGATCGCCGCGCAATGGCGCGCGGAGAGGCGTTTCGAGCCGCAAATGGAAAGCGCCCGCCGCGAGGAGATCCGGGCGGGTTGGCGGCGAGCCCTCGATCGCGTGAAATGAGGCGGGAATTCCTCAACCGCCTCGGCGAACGGTGGGACGTGCTCGTCATCGGCGGCGGCGCCACGGGGCTGGGCGCGGCGCTCGACGCCGCCTCGCGCGGGTACCGGACGGTTCTGCTGGAACAAAGCGACTTCGCGAAAGGAACTTCGAGCCGGAGCACGAAGTTGATCCACGGCGGCGTCCGTTATCTTCGGCAGGGAAACCTCCCGCTCGTTCGCGAGTCGCTCCGTGAGCGCGGCATCCTTCTGCGGAACGCGCCGCATTGCGTTCACCCCCTTGCCTTTGTCGTGCCGGCCCGCAACGCGCGCGAACTTCTCTATTACTCCGCCGGATTGAAAATATACGACCTGCTCGCGGGCGGGCTTGGCATCGCGCCTTCCCGGATTCTTTCCCGCGCGGAGATGCCGCCGTTGCTGTCCGGCCGCCGCGGCATTCTGTACCACGACGCCCAATTCGACGACGCGCGCATGGCCGTCACCCTCATGCAAAACTGCGCGCGGCTAGGAGGCGTCCCGCTCAATTACATGCGCGTGACCTCGTTTTTGAAACGCGGCGGGCGCGTGCGGGGAGCCGTCGCCGTCGACTGCGAAACGGGCCGTGAATACACGGTGGAAGCTCGGGCCGTCATCAACGCAACCGGCGTCTTCACCGACACGGTGCGGCGGATGGACGACCAGGATTGCGCGCGCATGATAACTCCGAGCCAGGGCGCGCACCTCGTCCTGGCGAAGTCCGTTCTCCCGGGAGAGACGGCCATCATGATTCCCAGGACGGACGATGGCCGCGTGCTCTTCCTCATTCCGTGGCGGAGCCGCGTCCTGCTGGGAACAACGGATACGCCGGTAAGCGAGGCCTTGCTCGAACCGCGCCCGATGGAAGCCGAGATGGAATATCTCCTTGCCCAGGCCGCGCGCCATATCGGCGTCACCATCGCGCGCGGGGATATCCTGAGCGTCTTTGCCGGACAGCGCCCTCTTGTCGGCGCGGCGCGGCGGACGGCGGAAATCCCGCGCGACCACATCGTTGAAACTTCGGCAAGCGGGCTCGTCACCGTTACGGGTGGAAAGTGGACGACCTATCGGAAGATGGCCGAGGACGCCGTGGACCGCGCCGCGGAAGTCGGCGGCCTTGAGAAGCGGCTGTCGCTCACGGCGGAGATGCCGTTGCGCGCGGTTTCGGGAGAAGACATGGCGCGAACCGTGGAGGACGTGCTGGCGAGGCGGACGGGCCTGCTCTTCCTCGACGCGCGCGCCGCCATCGAAGCCGCTCCCGGGGTCGCGCGCGACCTGGCGCAAAAACTGGGCCGCGACGCCCCATGGGAGACCGAACAGGTCGCGGCCTTCCGGGAACTGGCCCGCGGTTATCTCTTTGGCTAAAGACCTGGAACGGCCTGGCGCTTTGGCCCGCTCCAGGCGGCTGACACAGCCGCCTCTACAACAACAACGACAACGACGCCGACGCCGCCTCAGGGAGCGCGGGCGAAAAGTGCGGGACACGCTCTAAAGCAACTCCGCGATCTGCACCGCGTTGAGGGCGGCGCCTTTCAGAAGCTGGTCCCCGGCGACCCAGAACGCCAGGCCGTTCTCCAGCGCGCAATCCAGGCGCACCCGGCCCACTTCGCAATCGTCCCGGCCCGCCACGTTCACCGGCATGGGATATTGCGCGTTCGCCGGGTCGTCGACGACCTTCAGGCCGGGCGCGGCGCGGAGCGCTTCCAGCGCTTCCTCGATGGAAACCGGGCGCTCGAATTCCGCGTTTATGGCCACCGAATGCGCTCGGTAAACCGGCACCCGCACGCACGTGACCGACGCCTTGAACTCCGGCAGATGCAGGATGCGACGGCCTTCGTTTTGCATCTTCATCTCCTCCTTGGTGTAGCCGTTTTCCAGGAAGACATCGACGTGCGGGATGACGTTGAAGGCGATGGGATGCGGATAGACCTTGGGCGAGAACGGGCGCTCCGCGACGGTGTCGGCGACTTGCGTCCTCAGTTCCTCGATGGCTTGCGCGCCCGTGCCGGAGACGGCCTGGTAGCTCGCCGCGAAGACGCGCCGCACGCCAAACGCCTTGTGCAGGGGATGGAGCGCCATCAGCGCGATGGCGGTGGTGCAATTCGGGTTGGCGACGATGCCCCGGTTTTTCCGGATGTCGTTTCCGTTTATCTCGGGGATGACCAGCGGGACTTCGCCGTCCATGCGGAAGGCGGAGGAGTTGTCGACGACGACGGCCCCGGCCTGCACGGCAAAAGGGGCGAATTTCTTCGACGCGCCCGCGCCGGCGCTGAAGAGGGCTACGTCGACGTCTTGGAAAGAGTCCTCGCGAAGCTCCTGCACCGGAATTTGCTCCCCGTGAAAAAGAAGCCGCTTGCCGATCGAACGGCTCGAAGCAAGAAGGGTCAGCCGGCTCACGGGGAAGCGGCGTTTTTCCAGGGTCCGAATCATTTCTACGCCGACCGCCCCGGTGGCGCCGGCTATCGCTACGTGGAGGTTTTTCACAATGTGTGGTAAAAGAGTAGGCGGAAAGCCGGTTCATGCAACCACGGGAAATTCATATCGACGCGGGCGCGCAGCGGTTGGAGTTACGGGAGAACGGAGCCGTCCTGCGAACGTTTCCGGTTTCGACCTCGGCGCTGGGTCTCGGGTTCGAGCCGGGCAGCCACAAAACGCCGACGGGCCGCTTCCGCATCTCGGAGAAAATAGGGGAGGGCGCGCCGCTCGGGGCGGTGTTCAAGGGAAGGGTCTGGACGGGCGATCTCGGCCTGGACGCGCCCGAAGGCGATCTCATCCTGACCCGCATCCTGCGGCTGGACGGTCTCGACGAGGAGAACGCCAACACCCGGGACCGGTACATCTACATCCACGGGACGAACCACGAGGCGCTCGTCGGCGCGGCGGCGAGCCACGGGTGCGTGCGGATGCGCAACCGGGACATGTTGGAATTGTTCGCGCTGGTCGACGGCGGCGAGGAGGTCTTCATACGGCCATGAACCCCGGTTCCTCCGAAATACGTTCAAAAATTGTTGTTTTCTCCGTGAGAACAATCTAAATGAGGCGAGCAACTCGCTGAGAAAGGAGGGGAAAAATAATATGTCAAAAATGCTAACTCTGATCGCGGTCGGAACCACATTGGTAGTGATGAGCGCCTGCGCGCACAAGGAGGCTCCGATGCCGGCCACGACAACCACGTCGTCGCACTACTCCAAGTAGTCCACTAAGTAGTCCACTGTCACCCTAAAGCCTCTAAAGGCCAGGCCGAACGAAAAGTCGGCCCGGCCTTTATTGTTTTCGGGCCTTGCTGAGGTAAGGGCTGCCTTCCAGCAGGAAACGCCAGGGGTGTTCCACGGCTCTGGAAATGCCGACCCGCACGTCCGAGACCACTTTTACCGGGCGGCGGCGGGCGACGAAGAAGCGGTCCGGCGTGTCGCACAGGTCGATGCCGTGTTCCTCCCCCCGCACGGCGAGCGCTTCGGAAAGCTTGCCGGGGCCGGAGCAGAGCGCACGCTCCGCGGTCAACCCTCGGCGGCGTTGCATGAGGTCCATGCCGCGCGTCGGCTGGAGCGCGCGGAAAAGGATCAGGCCCGTCTCGCCGCGTCCTTTTACCAGGACGTTCAAGAGCCAGTGGATGCCGTAATTCAGGTAGATGTAGGCCGAGCCGGGACGTTTTTCGGCCACGAAATCGCGGGCGCTCCGCCGGGAAAAACAGTGGCAGGCCTCGTCGCCTTCCAGCGCGTAGGCCTCCGTCTCGACGACCACGCCCGCGCATTCGCCCCAATTCAGTTCGCAGCCGATGAGGCCCGCCGCGCACTCGAAAAGATCGCCCTCAAAAAAGGGGCGCTTCAGCATCGTCGAAGACGGGGCTGTCCGGCGCGGCATCCACCCGCTTCCGGAAACGGGGATGGAGGTCGATTCTCACAGCCTGCCGGTGAAAGGTTTGGTCTGGCCGGATGCTCTCGCCTTGCTCACCTCGGCCTTCACGGTTTTGTACGCCCGTTCGGCCTGCGCGTCGCTGACGCCGTATTCCCGCAGGATGAAGTCCTCGGAATGAATCTCCACGGGCCGCAAGGCGACCGCGCGGCCATCCACCACGAAGCCAATGGAGAGAGTTTTCATGATGACAGTTTAAAATCTTTGGGCGGGCCGTCAATTCCCCGCTTTCGCGCGGAACGGCTTACTGCAACGCCCAGATTGTCTTGCCGGCCACGATTGTCCGGACCGCGCGTCCGCGCAGGGTCATGCCATGGAAGGGCGTGTTCCGCGACTGTGAGGCAAAAGCCGCCTTGTCCACAGTCCATTCGAGAGAGGCGTCGATGAGGGTGATATCCGCGGGCGCGCCGGGGGAGAGCGTGCCGCGATCCAGCCGCAGCAGGCGGGCGGGGTTAAGGGTGAACATCTCGACCAGTTTGGCGGCGTCGATGGCCCGCTTCTTGTGGACGAGGATGTCGAGGAACAACCCCAGTTCGGTTTCCAGCCCCACGATGCCGAAGGGGGCGCAATCGAACTCGACCTCTTTTTCATAATCGCAATGCGGGGCGTGGTCGCTGCAAAGGATGGTGATCGTCCCGTCCGCGACGCCCGCGATCAGCGCCTCCACGTCGCGTTCCGCGCGCAGGGGCGGGTTCATCTTGAAATTCGTGTCGAAGCCGCGCAGCGATTCGTCGGTCAGGGCGATGTGGTGCGGGCAGACTTCGGCGGTGATCGGCACGCCTCGCGCCCGCGCCTCGCGCACGAGGCGGACGCTCCCGGCGGAGCTGAGATGCTGGCAATGGATCGGCGTCTGGCAAAGCTCCGCGAGCAGGATGTCGCGCATGACGATGGCTTCCTCGCCCGCGGAGGGCCAGCCGGGCAGGCCGAGCACGGCGCTCCAATATCCTTCGTGCATCACGCCTTTGCCGACGAGGTTGTAGTCCTGGCAATGATCCAGCGCGGGCAGGCCGAACATGCGCGCATACTCCAGCGCGCGGCGCATGACCTCGTGGTTCTGGACGCAATGGCCGTCGTCGGTCAGCGCGACGATGCCCGCGTGATACATCGCGCCGATGGGCGTCAGTTCCTCGCCCGCCAGCCCCTTGGTGATCGCGCCGGTCGGGAAGACGTTGACCACGGCCTCCCGCGCGGCGCGCTCCTTTATCCAGGCGATGGTGCTGGCGTTGTCGGCTGGCGGCGCGGTGTTCGGCATGCAGACAACCGAGGTGAAGCCCCCCGCCGCGGCGGCCCGCGTGCCCGTGGCGATGGTCTCCTTGGCCGATTGCCCCGGCTCGCGCAGGTGGACGTGCATGTCGATCAACCCCGGGCAAACCAGCAGGCCGGTCGCGTCGATTATTTCGTCGTCCCCGCCGACCCGCCGCCCGGAGCCTTCGAAGTCGAGCCTCTCGATCTTGCCGTCCGCGATGTGGAGATCAGCCACGCGGTTTACGCCGTTGGCCGGGTCGATGACGTGGCCGTTGGTGAGGAGAGTTCTCACCCGAGCTTTTTCCCTCCGGCGCACAGGTAGAGGACGGCCATGCGGACGGCGAGCCCGTTGGTCACCTGGTCGAGGATGACGCTGCGCGGGCTGTCGGCGATCTCGCTGTCGATCTCGATGCCGCGGTTGATCGGGCCGGGATGCATGATGAGGCAGTCCGGTTTCAATATCTCCGCACGCTTTCGTGTCAGGCCGAAGAGGTGGACGTATTCGCCGAGGCTGGGGAAGAATTGCTTCTGCTGGCGCTCGTGCTGGATGCGCAGGAGGTTGACGACGTCGGCGGCGGGGAGGATGTCGTCGATGGAGTGGGAGACGGCGACGCCCATCTCCGCGAAGGCCCGGGGGACGAGGGTGCTCGGCCCCGCGAGGGTGACGCGCGCGCCGAGCTTCAGCAGCGCCCAGATGTTCGAGCGCGCCACGCGGCTGAAAAGGATGTCCCCTATGATGACGATGTGCAGCCCGGCGATGCGGCCTTTGCGTTCGCGGATGGTGAAGACGTCGAGGAGCGCCTGGGTCGGGTGTTCGTGCGCGCCGTCGCCCGCGTTGACGATGCTGGATTGCAGCCGCTCCGCGAGGAATTGGGCGGCGCCGGCGGATTGATGCCGCAGGACGATGATGTCCGCGTGCAGGGCCTGGAGGTTGCGCGCGGTGTCCTTGAGGGTCTCGCCTTTCGTGAGGCTGGAGGTGGTGGGGGAGATGTTGACGACATCGGCGCTGAGGCGGAAGGCCGCCAGTTCGAAGGAGATGCGCGTGCGGGTGCTCGGTTCGACGAAGAAATTGACGAGGGTTTTGCCGCGCAGGGCGGGCACTTTTTTGATCTGCCGGGAGCCGACTTGCTTGAATGCGGCGGAGGTGTCGAGGACGGCCGTGATTTCGTCGGCGCTCAACTCCTGCATGCTGAGGAGGTCTTTGCGTTTCCAGGTGGTCATGGTTCAGAGCCTGTCATGAACTTTTGTCCGCTCTTCGTTGTAGAGGCGCTTATGCCAAGCGCCCAGGCGCCTGGGCGGCTGGCACAGCCGCCCCTACAGCGGCGCCTCGAAAGAACGTGGGCAGAAAAGTGCATCTCTTGATCTATGGCTTCGAGAGCCAGACGGAATCGTCCGCTTCGTCAGGGCCGCGCAGGCGGACGTAGACGCGCTCCTTGAGCGAGGTGGGGAGATTCTTTCCGACGTAATCGGGGCGGATGGGCAGTTCCCGGTGCCCGCGGTCCACCAGGACGGCGAGCTGGACGCACCGGGGCCGTCCGAAGGACATCAGGGCATCCATCGCGGCACGGCAGGTGCGGCCGGTAAAGAAGACATCATCGACGAGGATGATCGTCCGGCCTTCGAGATCGAGGGGGAGTTGCGAGACTTCCACGGGCGAGAGCCGCTCGCGGATGTCGTCGCGATGCATCGAGACGTCGATCCTCCCGAATTCGGGCCGGGCATGCCCGATCTGTTCGATGATGCTTATCAGCCGCCGGGCGATCTCTACGCCGCGCGAGGGGATGCCCGCGAGGACGAGGTCCTGGAGGGCGGGATTCCGCTCGACGATCTCATGGGCGATGCGCCGCAGGGCACGCTCTATGGCGGGGCCATCCAGGATCAGGACGGAGGAGGAGGGGGGGAGCATGATCTCTTCGCGACCTCTCGGATCGCGTTAAAGAGAGGGTAAGAGAAGGGTAAGAGAGGATGCAGAGCGGGTTTTAAAAAGTCAGGGGTCAGGTTCTCCCGGTTTTCTGACGTTTCTCGCGCCAGGCGGAGCGGTATTTTACTATCCAGTCCAGCAGCGCCTTTTCAAAGCCGATATCGTGGCCGAGCTTTTCACTCTCGATCCATTTGTGGCGCAGGATTTCTTCGCGTTCAGCCAGGAACTCCTTATACAGCACGGAGTTCTTGACCAAGTCGGAATTTTCATCCTTGGAGGGGTTATCCATGGTCAGTGTATTTTTCATACTGGACGCGTTCCGTCAACAGTAAACCGGGCGCGAGTGCGGGGGCATAACATATCTCTTCTATAGGCTATAGTGGACGAGGGCAAGTCAACATTCATTCGTATTCACGCGAGCGCCTCGCGAAGTTTATGCGCGATTCTCAAGAATTCGCGGCTGACGGGGTTCTCCGGCGAGACGGCGGTGATGGGCCGGCCCCGGTCGCCCGCCTCGCGGGTGGGGATGTCGATGGGGAGTTCGCCCAGCAGCGGCACGCGGAGCCGGGCGGCTTCCCTCCTGCCGCCGCCGGAGCCGAAGATTTCATGGCGCGCGCCGTCGCCGGGGCTGATGAAGCAGCTCATGTTTTCGATGAGGCCGAGGACGGAAACATTGACCTTTGCGAACATGGAAGCGGCTTTCCGCGCGTCGATGAGGGCGACTTCCTGCGGGGTGGTGACGATGATCGCGCCCGCGAGCGCAACGGTCTGGACGATGGTGAGTTGGATGTCTCCCGTGCCGGGCGGCAGGTCGAGGATGAGGAAGTCGAGTTCGCCCCATTCCACCTGGCGGAGGAATTGCTGCGTGTAACGGGTCACCATCGGGCCGCGCAGGATGGCGGGCGAGGCGTCTTCGAGGAGGAAGCCCATCGACATCAACTTGAGGCCGCATTCCTCGACGGGGATGATGCGGTTCTCCTCCGTGGCCGAGGGGCGTTCGCGCGAGCCGAACATGAGGGAAATGCTCGGGCCGTACAGGTCGCAATCGCAAAGGCCGGTGGCGGCGCCGTGCATCTGGAGGGCCACGGCGAGGTTCGCGGCGACGGTCGATTTCCCCACGCCGCCCTTGCCGCTGGCGATGGCGATGACGTGCTTGACGCCCGGGATGGATACCGCGCCGACGCCCGCGGCCTGCGCGGGGGCCTGGATGTCGAGGACGACCCGTATGCTCCCGACGCCAGGCAGCCCCCCCAGCGCGGCTTCGCTCTGTTCCTTGATGGCTTTGGGAACTTCGGGATCGCTCGTGGCGAGCGCCATCCGCACGGCGACATCCGCGCCGTGTATGTCGATGGCTTTTACCAGCCCGAAGGAAACGATGTCCCTGTTGAAGCCGGGATATTTTACCGCCGCGAGCCGCTCGCGGATTGCCTCTTCGGTGATTTGCATGATCCGCTCAATAGCGTTTCCGCATATTGCTCGGCAAGATATTCAATTCGTTCCGATACTTGGCGACCGTGCGCCGGGCGATGGGTATGCCGCGCGCGCTCAGGATTTCGACGATCTCCTTGTCGCTCAAAGGGTTCTTGGCGTTCTCTTCCTTGACCAGGTCTTCGATCGCGCCCTTGACGCTCGTGTTGCTCATCGTCTCGCCCCCCGCGGTCTGGTAGCCGGGCGTGAAGAAATACTTCATCTCGAAGACTCCCTGCGGCGTGGCGATGTACTTGCCGGAGATGGCGCGGCTGACCGTCGTCTCATGCACGCCGACGATCTCGGCGATCTGCACCATCGTCATCGGCTTGAGGGAGACGGGGCCTCTTTCGAGGAACTCCTGCTGCCGCGCGACGATCTCGTGCGCGATGTTCGAGATGGTCTGCTGCCGTTGGTGGATGCTCTTGATGAGGAATTTGCCGCTGCGGATTTTGTCGCGGATGTAGTCCTTCACGTCGTTGCCGTTGCCTTCCTGGGCCATCAGGTCCTTGTAGGTGTTGCTGATGCGGAGGTGGGGTATCTGGTCGCCGTTGAGGGTGATGGTGAAGTTGTTGCCGATTTTCTCGACGTTCACATCCGGCAGGACGTAGTTGTTCGGGTCGGCGGCGAATATCTGGCCCGGCTTCGGGTCGAGGGTGGCGATGAAGTTCGCGCACCGCTGCACCTGCTCGACGGTGGTGCCGAGGCGGCGGGCGATCTCCGGGAAGCGCCGTTTGCCGAGGTCGTCGAGGTGGTTGGAGACGATGCGGTATTCCAGCGTGTGCTCCTTGCCCACGCGACGGAGCTGGATGAGGAGACAGTCCCGCAAATCCCTCGCGCCGACGCCGACGGGATGAAAAGTCTGGATGACCCCGAGTATCCGGTCGAGGTCGCCGGGGTCGGCGCCGCTGTTCAGCGCCATATCCTCGGGCGTCGTCTGGAGGAACCCGATGTCGTCGATGTTCCCTATGATCAACTCGGCGAGCTTGCGGTCGTCCGACGAGAGATCGCTCCCCTGGAGTTGCTCGATGAGATGCTGCTGCAAGGTCTCGTGGCTGATGATCGAGTCGAAAAAGAATTGGCGGCGTTCCTCCTCCTCCTGCGAACGGCCGGAGTAGGTGTTGTTCTGCGCCATGTAATCGCGCCACTCCTCGTCCAGCTTCGCGAGACGCTCGAATTCGTCCTTGAACTCGTCCTGTTCCCGCTGCCTGTCCTCGATGGAAGGCTCGGTTATCTCCTCTTCGAGCGTCGGATTGGTCTGGAGCTCCTGCTGCACCAGGTTGCGCAGTTCGAGCATCGGCGCCTGCAGGATCTGGAGGCTCTGCTGGAGCTGGGGCGCGAGCACCTGCTGGAGCGAGAGATTCTGGACCTGTTGCATGCCTTGAGCCATGGTTTGAGAAGGATAACGCTGGGTTCAGGACCCTGCAAGCAATATTCGCGCCAAAACCGCCGATCCCGCCAAAAAAATAGCGACCACGAGGGGGCTTTGCCGCCGTTAAGAGGGATGGGATGCGGCGCTCGGAGGCCTTGGTCTCGCCGGGCGAAAAGGTGCATGGCGCGCTCTGGGGATTTCATTCGCCCGGGCCTGTTTCCTGCTTTGGAGAAAGGTCATGAAATCGAAGTCGCTTTATACCATGGGCGCCGCGGCTTGCGCCATAGCTCTCGCGTTTGGATTTCCGAAAAATTCCAGGGGCGATACGGCGCCGGATCCGGCGGTCGCGACGCTGGTCGATGATCTCCAGGCCCAGCAGAAGACGCTGGCCGACAACCAGGCGAAGATCGACGCCAAGCTGGCCGCCATCACGGAAACGTTGCGGCAGGCGCGCATCTTTGTTTCAAGGGGGGGCAAGTGAGGCGACCGTTCGTTTGCGCCGCCGTGTTTTTCCTGCTGAGCACGGTTTGGTTGAGATCCGATTGGCCGGCCGCCCCGGCCAAATCGCCCATTGATACGTTGAAAGCGATCAAGGCGGCCAACGCGGACTTGATCGAGCAGCAGAAGAAGACGCTCGACGTGCTCGAGGACATCGGCGCGGCGGCGGATCAGATTCGGATACGCGGGAAACGAACCTAGGCTTTGGCTTCGGCTTTCTGGCCCTTCACCTCGAGCTTCCGGTAGAGCGTCGCCATGCTTATGCCCAGCATCTTCGCCGCTTTTTCGCGGGAGGCGTCGTTGAACTTGATCGTTTCCTCGATGTAGCGCCGCTCTTGTTCGCGGACGAATTCATCCAATGTCTGGCCGATGGGCAGTTCGCTCTTGGAGGGCGCGGCGGCGGGGCCGGAATGATGCCGGGTGACGTGGGGCGGCAGATCGGCGGACTGGATCAGCCCTTCCTCGCACAGGGCGCAGGCGCGTTCGATGGCGTTTTCCAGTTCGCGGACGTTTCCGGGCCAGCGGTAATGGCCCAGGATTTCCAAGGCCTTGGGGTCGATCCTCTTCGGCTCGGAACCGGTTTGGGCGGAGTTTTTCTGGAGGAAATGGTTTACGAGGAGCGGGATGTCCTCGATGCGCTCGCGCAAGGCGGGCATCTCGAGCGGTATGACCGCCAGCCGGTAGTAAAGGTCTTCGCGGAAGGCGCCGGTCTTGATCTTGTCGTGCAAGGACTCGTTGGTGGCGGCGAGCACGCGGACGTTGATCGCGGTGTTCTTGGTTTCGCCCACGCGGCGGATTTGCCGTTCCTGCAGGACGCGCAGGAGCTTGGTCTGGAGCGCCTGGGCCATGGAGTTGATCTCGTCGAGGAAGATGGTGCCCAACTGCGCCTCTTCAAAAAGGCCGAGCTTGTCCTGCACCGCGCCGGTGAAAGCGCCCTTCTTGTGGCCGAAAAGCTCGGACTCCAGGAGGTTCTCCGGCAGTGCGCTGCAATTGATCGCGACGAAAGGCTGGTGCTGCCGGCTGCTGTTGAAGTGGAGCGCGCGGGCCACCAGTTCCTTGCCGGTGCCGCTCTCGCCCTGGATGAGGACGGTGCTGTCGGTGTCGGCGATCTTGGCGATGAGGTTGTAGATGCCCTGCATGCTCTGGCTCGTGCCGATGATGTTCTCGAACCGGTACCGCTCCTTGAGCTCCTTCTTGAGGTAGACGTTCTCGCGGACGGCGCTCTGGAAATCGAGCGCGCGCTGCACGGTCAGTTGCAGCTCGTCGATCTTGAACGGCTTGGTGATGTAGTCGTAGGCGCCCATCTTCATCGCCTCGATGGCCGTCTCCACGGAGGCGTAGGCGGTGATCATGATGACCGCAGGGGTGGGCGTTATCTCGCGGCACTCGCGCAGAACGTCGAAGCCGCCGACTTTCTCCATCTTGATGTCGGTGATGACGACTTGCGGCAGGACGCTCGGGAGGGAGTCGATGGCCTTCTGGGCCGAGTTATACGGGAAAACCTGGTAGCCTTTGTCGCGGCAGAGGGTGGAGATGACCTCCACCATCGCCGGTTCGTCGTCAATAATCGCTATGCGGGCCATCAGTGTCTCAAAAAGGAGAATATTTCACCTTTGCGAATTTTGCAAAGCACTAATTTTCAAAAGTGAGCGAGTGCGGGTGGGCAAGGCCATAGTTGAGCAGAAGCTCGCTGTCCACCCATATTCCCGGCTTGTTCGTGTGCATGACGACGGAGATGACTTCGCGCCCGTCGCGCAACGCCGAACTGACGAGGACCTGTTGCGCGGGGACGGTGTACCCCGTCTTTAGCCCCGTGCAACCCGGGAAACGCCACAGGAGCCTGTTGTGGTTCGTCAGTTGGACTGCGCCGGAAGGGGCGGTCCACGTGTAGTTCTCCGTGGAAACAATCCGCCGGAAGAACGGCTGTTCCATCGCCGTGCGCGCGATGAGGGAGAGATCGTGCGGGGTCGTGTAGTGGTCCTGGTTGTGGAGGCCGTGCGGATTCACGAAATGACTCGAGATGGCGCCGAGGTTTCGCGCGCGCAGGTTCATCTTCTCCGCGAAGGCCTCGATGCTTCCCGCGTTGTCGCGGGCCAGGGCGCAGGCCACGTCGTTGGCGCTCTTCAGCATCATGCCGTACAGCATCTGCCTGCGGGTGTAAATTTCTCCCGGTTTCAGGCCGAGGGAGCTTGGTTCGACCTTCGTGTCTTCCGGCGCGACGATGACGTTCTGGTCGAGATTCCCGGCTTCGATCACCAGGAGCGCGGTCAATATCTTCGTCGTGCTCGCGGGGTAGAAGGTCTCGTCCTGGTTTTTTTGATAGAGCGGCTCGCCCGTCAGCGCGTCGATGACCACCGCGCCGCCCGCCGCCAGCGGCAGTTCGCCCGCCGCGAGGGGCGCCGGGGTTGGAGTTGGGACGGGGATCGCCCGGGCGTGCGCCTGCGCGGACGCCTTGGGTTTGGGCTTGTGCTTGTGTTTCGCTTCGGCGGTTCCCGCCGCGAGCAGCAAAGCCAGCAGGAACGCCGTTTTCCGCGTCACTGGGCCGGCTCGCCTTCCACGAGCATCCAGTGAACCCTGCCCTGGAAATGCACGATCTCGTCATAAACCGTCGAGATATCCCCGTGGAACGGCACGCAGATGGCGTCCGCGTGCGCCCCGGGGGCGAGCCTGCCGAGCGTCCGTTCCTTTCGCAACGCCCGCGCGGGATTTACGGTCACGGTTTTCAGCAGGCTTTCGGGGGCGAGCCACGGTTCGGTTTCTTCCAGGGTCTGCATTTCGGCGAAGAGGTCGAGCGAATCGTTGCTGGCGAGGCTGTCGGTGCCGAGGCTGATGCGAACGCCGAGATCATGAAGACGTTTGTATGGGAAAGGGCGGCGCCGGAAATAGCGGTGGCTGCGCGGGCAGTGGACGAGGTGGATGCTCTCCGCCAGCCCCGGGGCGGCCAGCATCTCGAAGTCGTCCTCGTCCATTTCGTTCAGATGAACGAGTATCCAGTCCCGCCCGATCAAGTCTTCGGCGAGCAGGCGCGCGGTCGAGGAGCGGCCTCCGCAGTCGCCCATGTCCCTGCCGATGGAAGCCAGGAAGTCGTAAAGATTTCCCCGGGCGTGGCGGAACATGAGGTCTTCCTCGTCGGATTCCGCGACGTGGGTCGTGAGCAACAACCCGGTCGAGTCCGCGCAAGCATTGGCGAGCCGGTACAGATGGCGGGAGGCGGTATACGGGGCGTGGGGGCTCAATCCGCAGCCGCCCAGCCAGCCGTCCCGCTCTTCAAAAAAAGCAAGAGCCCCGGCCACCACTTCCTCGGTGGGATTGCAGTTCCGGATGTCGATGAGTTCGTAAAACCACCAGGTGCGGAGGGGGGGAGGCGGCATCATCAGCATCAGTTCGGGGAAGGATTCGATGTTCAACACGGTGGTGGCGCCGTGGCTCCGAAGCTCCGCGAAGCCGGCGGCGATGGCTCGCAGATAGTCGCCGGAGTCCAGGGAGCGCTTGATGGCGTTGATGCGCGCGATCCAGCGGCTGAAGCTGCTCTGGTAAGTGATGGCGCCGCGCATCATCGTGTAATCGAGATGACAATGGGCGTTGATGAGGCCGGGCAGGATGACCTCTTCGCCAAGATCGACGACCGGCCCCGAGCCCAGCCGCGCGACCTCCGGGAAAGCGCCCGCCGCCCGGACGCGCCCCTCTTCAACCCAGACGGCTCCGTTCTCGACGGGCGGGCCGTCCATCGTCACGAGCGCGCGGGCTCTCCAGATCATCGGACGACCTTTCGGGCTGCCGCGACATACAGGTTGCACGCCTCCGCGCAGAGGAGCGACATCGCCTCGCGTTCCGGGTCGAATTTCGCCGGCGGCAGCGTGGTCACGGGCCGCCCGGGCGCGATTCTCCAGAGAATGGTCTTCAGGCATTTGCCGTCGGCGCAGAAATCCCCCGCGAGCGCGTCCGCCTGGGCGTCGGAGAGGCGCTTCACTATTTCATACATGCCGGTCTGGCGCTCCGCCGTTCTTCGGAAATCGACGGGCGCGAGCCGTCCCTCGCGACGCCACACCCACGCGCCGAGCGCGGCGGGATACAGGAAGTCGAGGGCAAGGCGAAGGTCCTCCAACCCCTCGAGCGAAAGCTCCCAGCCGTGCCGGAGATTCGGCGCGCTTTTCAGCGGGCGGTATTTTCCCGCGTCGTCGTATCTGGCGATCTCCCGCGCCGCTTCGGGATCATGGAAGGCGGCGAGGTCCGCGCGCGCCGCATCCTCGTGATGAAGAAGGGAAAAACCCCCTCCTTCGCGGCGGACGAGCAGTTGCCCCATCCGCGAAGAGCCGCCGTCCAGCCAGTCTTGCAGAGCCTTCGTTATGCTCACGGCGCGTGGTCGAGATCGAACGCCTCGACCTGGTCGAGGATGACATCGGCGAAGAGCGCCTCCGTGCCGATGGCGCCCGCGTAATAGAGTTGGCGCCCGCGCAAAGAATAAGGGCGGAAAACAGGCCCGCCCCGCCTTTCGACGCCCAGCAAAACCGGTATGTCTTCGTAACTGTGCAACCCGTCGGCGATGAAGAAAGGGACGGCCACGACATTCGGTTGCGTCGTCAGCTTCCACCAATCCGCGGCGAAAGGCTCCTCCTCCATGTAAGCGCCCGCGACCTCGGCATAACCCGAATCCGCTAGCAGGGCGACCTGTTCCTTCACGGCGGCGGCGGAGTTGTCATTAAGGTTCGTGCCGTGCCCGATGATGAGGAGGCTCGTCCGGTCGGGAGGAACGCCCGGGGCGATCTCCCTGGCGCGGCGCAGCAAGACTTCCGTCATGCGCGGATGGCTCCCGACCGGCTCGCAGTATTTTATTTGCGCGCCGCCCCGGCGGGTCAGCGGGCCGTCCAGCTCCAATTCGCGCGGGATGACTGTGCGGGTGAAATACCCTTCGCTGATGAAATTCGGCACGACGTAGACATCGTCGCTTTCGAGCATCTGGAACGCCTGGCGCAGGCTCGGCTCCTCCTTCCAAAACGCGCATCGCACCTCGGCGAAACAGCCCCGCGCGCGGATGGCCGCCGCGTGGTCAAAAGTCGGGGCGCTCGAATCCGGGTTCACCGTGGAACCGTGCCCCACGACGAGAAGAGCGCTCCTGGGTTTGGAAATCATTCATCTAAAGTATGGGCGCGCGCGGGGATGTCTAACGGAACTATTCGCGGAGCAGGGCCGCGAGGAATGCGGCGAGCGCCTTGCGGGCGCGCCCCACGTTGCCGACGAAGCGCGCGAAGGCCGGCACGCGCGCCGGGCGCGTGGCGAGAAACCAGAGCAGGCTCCCCACGCGGGGCCGTTGCGTGGCGGCGTTGAACCAGACGGCATACGGCACGGGGAGCGGCTCGCCCGCTGCGTCGCTGATCGCGCGCACGGAGAGCAGGGGAATGCCGCGCGTCTCGCAAAGGCGGAAGATCGTCTCCGTCTCCATATCGACCGCGGCTGCGCCCGTCCGCTCGAAGAGGACGCGCTTTGCCTCGACGGATTCGACCACGCGCTCCTGTGTGGAGAGGCGGCCGTAAAAGCGTTCGCCCGGCACGCGCCGCGCCGCTTCGAGCAGCGCGGGGGAGGAATAATTCTCCGCCACGAACACCGCGCCCGGCGCCAGGCCCGGGTCGAGGCCGCCCGCGAACCCGGCGCTTATTATATACTCGGGGCGCTCCTTCTCCAGCAGCGCCGACAGCCGCGCGGCGCAACGCTCCGGCCCCACACCCGTATGCCAGACGGCGGTTTCCCCTCCCGCCGCGAAGTCCTTGCTCTCCTCCGGCAGCGCGAAGGTCACCGCTATCATCTTGGGGTGATGAACACGTCGATCAATTCGTTCTCGCCGGGCTTCACGGAGACGCCGGACGGTTTGCCCGCGACCTCTTCGGTGAATTTCGCCGCCGCGTTCGCGGGGATGCTCGCGAGGATTTCCGTCGCGCCCGTCGTGCTCTTGACCGCCGTGCCGCCGTCCGCCGCCGCAAGCCGGAGGATCTTCTCCATCTCGCCCGCCACGGCGTCTTTCGCGACGACGACGGTCACCTTTTCATTCGCGACTTCCGGCGCGGGCAGGGTGGCGCGGGCCGATCGTTCCAGGCTCGCCTTCAAAGCGTCGATATTCGGCGCCGCCTTCGGAGGCCGGGGCCGTTGCCAGACGCAGACGCCCACGATCACGAGCAGGAGGAGTATCGCCTTTACCTTTGCTTTCATTTGCCGGTCATATGGTTGAATGAACAAGAAGGATCGCGCCGCCGCTCTCGTCGCGGCTTTCGGCCGCGTTTACCCCGAAGCGCATTGCGAGCTGGACTTCGCCGACCCCTTCCAGTTGCTGGTCGCCACTATCCTCTCCGCGCAGTGCACCGACAAGCGCGTTAACAGGGTCACGCCCATTCTTTTCAAAAAATACCCGGACGCCGCCGCGCTCGCCAAAGCTCCGCAGGAAAAATTGGAGGAGGTGATCCGCTCGACCGGTTTCTTCCGCTCCAAGGCGAAGAGCCTCCGGGCCGCCTCCGCGGACATCGTGGCCAAGCACGGGGGGCGCGTTCCCGATACGATGGAGGCGCTGACCGCGCTCGCGGGCGTCGGGCGCAAGACGGCGAACGTCGTGCTCGGCAACGCGTACGGCAGGAATGAGGGCGTGGTGGTCGATACGCACGTCACGCGCCTTTCTTTCCGGCTGGGGCTGACGAAACATACCGACGCCGTGAAGATCGAACAGGACTTGATGAAGCTCATTCCCCGCGCGGATTGGGCCGTCTTCAGCCACTGGCTCATATGGCACGGGCGGCGGCGCTGTTTCGCGAGGAAGCCCGATTGCGCGGGATGCGAGGTGCAAACACTTTGCCCCACGGCCTTCCGATGGAATTGCCTTCCCGCGCGAACGGTGCGACAGATTCTTTCCGCATGAAATTCCTCCTCTCGTTCCTCCTGATCTGCTGCGCCGGCGCGTTCGCCGCCGAACCCGAAGCCAAGCCCGCGCCCTCCGAGAAACCGCAGGAGGAACCGAAGCTCTCCGTCACGGAAAACACCGTCACCATCGGCGGCAAGCCCATCAAATACAAAGCGGTGGCCGGCTATCTCGTCCTGAAGGATGAAGTCGACGACCAGGATGGAAAGAAGGACGAGGAGAAAGACCCCGCGAAGGATTCGGTAAAGGCGAAGGCGAAAATCTTCTTCATCGCCTACACGCGCGAAGGGATGGACGCCGCCGTCCGCCCGGTCACGTTCGCCTTCAACGGCGGGCCGGGCGCCGCCTCCGTCTGGCTCCATCTCGGCGCTTTGGGACCGCGCCGGGTGAAACTGCCTCCCGTGCCGGAACAAGCCTCGCCGCCTTACAAGCTCGTCGACAATGATTCAAGCTGGCTGGACGACACCGACCTCGTCTTCATAGACCCCGTCTCGACGGGCTACAGCCGCCAGGTCCCGGGCGAAAGCGCCAAACCCTTCCATGGCTTTGAAGGCGACATCAAGTCGGTGGCGGCCTTCATCCGGCTTTACACCACGCGGAACAACCGCTGGCTCTCCCCGAAGTTCATCGTCGGCGAAAGCTACGGCGGCGCGCGCGCGGCGGCCTTGTCGAGCTACCTCCAAGACCATTGCGAAATCTATGTGAACGGCATCATCATCGTTTCCGGCGTCCTGAATTGGGCGACGGTTTCCGCCCTCCAGGCGAACGACGTGCCTTACGTAGCCGCCATTCCCACCTTCGCCGCGACGGCCTGGTATCATAAGAAACTTTCTCCCGGGTCGCTCGCCAAACCCGTCGAGGATGTCCAGGCCGAGGCCGAGGCGTTTGCCTCCCGGGATTACCTGTTGGCTCTTTCGCGCGGAAGCGCGTTGCCCGGCGGCGAGCGCGTGAAGATCGCGGCGCGCCTCTCCGCGCTCACGGGTCTTCCGGCGGACTATATCGAGCGGCATAACCTCCGCGTTTCCCTGGAGGGGTTCATGGTCGAGCTGCTCAAATCCGAAAACCGCACCGTGGGGCGGTTCGACAGTTGTTTTACAGGGATCACCTACGAGCCGGAACACATGAATTTCGACCCGAGCTTTGAAGCCGTGAAGGGCGCCTTCGCCGCGACCATCAACGACTACCTGCGCGGGGCGTTGAAATTCGAATCTGACCTCCCGTATGAAATATTGGCGAACGTGAGTCCATGGGACCTTAGCAACGTGCAGAACCAGTTGCTGGATGTCTCCAGCGACCTCGGCCAGGCGATGAGCAAGAACCCCCGCCTCAAGGTCTGGTTCCTGGTGGGCTGTTACGATCTCGCCGTCCCTTGGTATTCGACCGATTACGCCGTGCGGCAGATGCCGCTCGACCCGGTTCTCCGCCCGAACATCCGCATGACCCGGTACGAGACGGGCCACATGATCTACACCCACGAGTCCGAACTGCCGAAGCTGAAGAACGACTTCGCCGCCTTTCTAAAAGACGCAATCGACGCCGCGCCGCGCTGAGAAGATGGAGTGGGACATCAAATCGCGCGCCGATTGCTGCGCGCTGACGAACCAGCCCTTCGCGGAAGGGGAATTTTTCTACACCCTTCTCTTCCGGAACAAGGAAGGCTTTTCGCGCCAGGACATCTCCGAGGCGGCCTGGGCCGCGCGCAACGACAACATCCAGCCCTTTTCCTTCTGGCGTTCCAAATTCGAGCCGCCGCCGCCCGCGCCTCCCGAGCCGCTCGCGAAAGAGACGGCCGAAGACCTCCTGCGCCGTTACATGGCGGAAGGCGACGGCGCCCACGCCAGCGCGCGCTACATCCTCGCCGTGATGCTCGAAAGAAAACGCATCCTCAAGCAGATCGACGTCCGGCAGGCCGGCGGAGTCAAAACCTTGATCTATGAGAACGCCAAGACCGGCGAGGTATTCGTCATCCCCGACCCCGAACTTCGGATGGAGCAGATCGACGCAGTGCAAAAGGAAGTCGCCGCGCTGCTGCAACCGCCTGGCTAGTTAGTCAGCTAGTTAGCTGGAGCGGGAGGCCACGCACAATTCAGGCGGCTGACACAGCCGCCTCTACGGCCAAAAGCCAACCAAAAGCGCGTGACACGCTCTAATGATGCATCGGGTAACCGGGAACGAACGGGTTGGAGTAATAATAAGGATCGGGCGGGAACGGCGGAGGATAGGGATTCGGAGGCGAATAGGCGGCGGGCGTGGCGAGCAGATAGTTGATGACGTCCGGGCTGACGCCTGCATTTTTTAGCTGGGTGACGTCGTCGACCTTCAATGAATACGGCGCCTGCGTCGATCTCAGGTAATGGATGATGAACGATGCGGGAAGCCCCTTCCGCGAAAGTTCGATGATGTCCGGGACGGCCAGCGGCTCGCCGTGCGACATCCTCGCGGTCAGCGCGGGGGAAACGCTATGCCGTTCGAGAGCCGCGCGGTCGTTATCGTTGAGCGTCGCGCAGGCGGACAGAATGAACGCGCAAACCATGGGAAGCGTCCTTTTCATATTATAAGCAAGATAACCGGTTCGGCGAAAAATAGCGATGCCAGTTTTCATCCCGGCATGCGAAGCTTGCACAGGATGACCCTTCCTTGGTTCGAGAACAAGTTTCCGCTTTACCTGGCGCCGATGGCCGGGGTCACGGACACCATCTTCCGCCGTCTGTGCAAGGAGCAGGGCGCGGATGTGGTCGTCACGGAATTCGTCTCCTCGGAAGGGATCATCCGGCGCAACGAGCGCACCCGGGAGTACGTCGAGTTCACGGAAGAGGAGCGCCCGCTCGGCGTCCAGCTGTTCGGCGCCGACCCCGCGAGCATGGGCGAAGCCGCGCGGCTGGCGATCGAGTGGGTTCGGCCCGACTTCATCGACCTGAACTTCGGCTGCCCCGTAAACAAGATCGTTTCCCGGAACGGCGGCTCCGCCCTCCTGCGCGATTGCCCCCTCCTGCGGAGCGTGGCCGAAGGCGTGGTCAAAGCCGTCGCGCCCTTTCCCGTCACGGCGAAGATACGGCTCGGCTGGGACGCGGGCTCCGTGAACGCCGTGCAGAACGCGCGCATCCTGCAGGACGCCGGCATCCGCGCCCTCGCCGTGCATGGGCGCACCCGTGTCCAGGGCTATTCCGGCGAGGCGGATTGGGAAACCATCGCGCGCGTTGCGGAAGCGGTTTCCATCCCCGTCATAGGCAACGGCGACATCTCCTCCGCCGCAGTGGCCAAACGCCGCCGCGAGGAGACCCGCGTCGCCGGCCTCATGCTCGGGCGCGTCGCCATGTCCTCCCCCTGGATATTCGCGGAGATAAAGCGCTTCCTAGCCACGGGAGAACTCGGCCCCAAACCCTCGCCGGAAGAGCAATGGGCCCTCATCCGGCGCCACTGCGTCGAGTTCATCGCGCGCCGCGGCAACGAGGACTCCGCCATGCGCGCGATGCGGGCCCGGCTCATGGCCTATTCGCGCGGGATGCGCGACGGGCGCAACCTGCGGGGGCGTTTCCAGCGCGTCGCCTCCCTGCGCGAGCTGGATGAAATCCGTGAAGACCATTTGCAGGCGCGTCTTGAGGCGGATACCCTTCACGCATGAGCGGGGAGATCAAATTCAAGATCGGCAACGAGCGGCTGGTTAAAGTGACGCAACCGGCGGCCGTCAAGCTGACCTCGCTCCTCACGCGGCAGGGCCGGCCACAGGGCGCGTTGCGCATCGCCGTCATTGGCGGAGGCTGCTCCGGCCTGCAATACAAGATGGACCTCGTCGACGGCCCGGCGAACCGCGACATCCTCGTCGAGTCCTCGGAAGTGCGCGTGGTCGTTGATCCCAAGAGCGCGCTGTTCGTCAGCGGCTCGCTCCTCGACTACAGCGATGACCTGCAAAAGGGCGGCTTCAAAGTCACCAACCCGAACGCCGTCGCGCATTGCTCCTGCGGCGAGAGTTTCGCGGCGTAAGCCCTTGACACGGTTGGAGGCGCGCGGCGCGTCAAAAATCTGCCGGGCCTCCAACGCCGAGCAGCCGATCCCGGGGTTTCTTAGCTTAGGAGCTCATCGCGTTCTCGTAACGCATGGTCACGAAGTCCCAGTCGACCACGTTCCACCAGGCTTCCACGTATTCGGGCCGCTTGTTTTGGTGTTTGAGATAGTAGGCGTGTTCCCAGACGTCGATTCCCAATAACGGCGTCTTCCCTTGGGAAACCGGGCTGTCCTGGTTCGGCGTGGAATCGATTTCCAGTTCCTTGCCGCTCAATGCCAGCCAGGCCCAGCCGCTTCCAAAAACGCCCGCCGCTTCCTTGGAGAACTTCTCCTTGAATCCCGCGAAGCCGCCGAATTTCTTCGCGATGGCTTCCGCCAGCGCGCCTTTCGGTTCGCCTCCACCCTTTGGCTTCATCATTTTCCAGAAGAGCGTGTGGTTGAAATCCCCGCCGCCGTTGTTGCGAACGGCTTTCCGAATGTCTTCGGGGACGGCGCCGAGGTTTCGCAGAAGTTCCTCCGGCGTTTTTTGCGCGAGGTCGGGATGTCCTTCCACGGCGGCGTTGAGCTTTTTGACGTAACCGGCGTGGTGCTTGCCGTAGTGGATTTCCATGGTCCTGGCGTCGATGTAAGGCTCGAGCGCGTCGTAGGCGTACGGAAGCGGGGGGAGTTTGTAGGGGCCCGTTCCGGCGTCCGGCGCTGCGGGTGTTGATGCGCCAAAGGCGCGCAGGCTTGGGGCGGCGAAAGCGGCGCCCGCGAGGAGTGTCTTTGTAATGAGTTGTCGTCGGGTTATCATAGGACTTCAACTTCCGCCTCCCCGGCGAAATTGCCAACCGTAAATAAAACGGCCGGCGTCGCGGAAAAACGACGCCGGCCGCCCAACCAAGTTTATTTCCCGAGAACCGCGTAGCGCTTCTGGCCTTTGCGGTCGATCAACAGGAGAGCCGCTTTCTTCGGATCGCGCGCGGCCAGCATCGCCTTGCACGCGGCGGCGTTGGCGACCGGTTTGCCGTCGATCTCGGTTATTACATCCTGCCGCTGGATATCCGTGGAAGCGGCCACGCTGTCGGGGGCCACGTCCGTAACCATGGCCCCTGCGGGAGAGGCGTCCTGGAGTTGCAGGCCGATGGACGGCGCGGCGGGCGCGGGAGGCGCGGTGTTGGAGACGCGCTTCAAGTCGCTCGGCAGGCCGGCGGTGGTCAGCGCGATTTTCATCGCCTTGCCCTCGCGCCAGACGGATAGCTCCACCGACTGCCCGACTTTCTTTTTCAAGATCTGCTGCTGGAGATCGCGCCCCGTGGCGACGGCCACCCCGTCGACTTGCGTTATGACATCCGCAGGGCGCAGGTCGCTCCTGTAAGCGGGCGTATCCGACTCGATGGTCTGGACGACGACCCCGCTCTCGACGCCTTTTATATGATCCTGCAAGAGCGCGTCCTTTTGCAGGTCGATGATGGTGATGCCCAGCCACGGGTGGACGACCTTCCCGGTGGCGATGATCTCCGTCTCCACGTCGCGGCAAAGGTTCGAGGGGATGGCGAACGAAAGGCCGCGGGCGACCGAGCCGTTGATGAGGGTATTCATCCCGACCACTTTTCCATCCAGGTCGAAGAGCGGGGAGCCGCTGTTGCCGGGGTTGATGAAGGCGTTCGTCTGGATGTAGTCCTCGTACATCGTGTCGGGCGTCAGCTGGCTGCGACCCTTGGCGCTGACCCAGCCGACCGTGAAGCTGAAGTCCATATTGAACGGCACGCCGATCGCCCCCACCATCTGCCCCACGCGCAAGGCATCGCTGTCGCCAAACTCGACCGCGGTCAGGTTCGGCGCCTCTATCTTGACCACGGCGATGTCCGTCTTGTTGTCCGCGCCGACCACCCTGCCGCTGAGAATGCGCCCATCCTTCAACCGCACCTGGATTCTCTCCGCCCCGGCGACGGCGTGGTCGTTCGTGAGGATGTAGCCCTCCTTCCGCACGATGAACCCGGAAGCCTCGCTGTGGGTCAGCGCGTCGGGCAGGTGAAAGGTGCGTCCAAGGTCCGGCGAGGAAAGGTCCGGCCCGTCTTCCGCAACGCCGTCCTGCGCCGATTTATCGGCTTCGATGACCACCACGGACGGCGCCACCTTCTCATAGACGCGGACGAAGGCGTTATCGAGTTCCCGGATGAGGTTCGGGGCGTCCGCCAGGCTTCTATTTGCGCTGGCGGCGAAAAAGGCTAGACTGAGACAGCCGATGACGGACGCAAAACGAATCATGTTTGGAATGACGGCTTTGACAGAAAAAGACGCTCTCTCGTTCAATCGGTAATATATTTCCGGCGGCCCTCGACGCCTATTTTTCTTCTATTCGACCCGGATCGGTCAACTTCATGCAACCAAAGGCTTTCCTCTCCCACGCACCCGGCTATTGGCCCGGGATTTCTCCCGAGAAATGGAACGACTGGAAATGGCAGCTCAAAAACAGGGTCACGACCCTGGCCCAACTGGAGCAGCACCTGCGCCTCTCCCCTGAGGAGCGGAGCGGCGTCCTGCTTTCCGGCAACAAGCTGGCGCTGGCCGTAACGCCGCATTTCTTCAACCTCATAGATCCGGATAACCCGGATTGCCCCATCCGGCGGCAGGTCATCCCCCGCGTCGAGGAGACGTGGACCTCCCCCTACGACATGGCCGACCCGTGCGGGGAGGATTCCCACATGCCCGTCCCCGGCCTCGTCCACCGCTACCCGGACCGCGTTTTGTTCCTGGTGACCGACAGATGCGCCTCCTACTGCCGGTACTGCACCCGTGCGCGCGTGGTCAGCGGCGTGGGAGAACAGGAGTTGCACACCAATTTCGAGGAAGCCTTCCGCTACCTGGAACAGCACGACGAAGTGCGCGATGTCCTCCTTTCCGGCGGCGACGCCCTCCTCTTCTCCGACGACAAGCTGGAGTATTTGCTCAAACGGCTGCGGGCCATACCGCACATCGAGTTCCTGCGGATCGGCTCCCGCGTCCCCATCTTCCTGCCGCAACGGATAACCCCGGCCCTCTGCCAGATGCTCCAAAAATATCATCCCCTTTGGATGAGCGTCCACGCCAACCACCCGCGCGAACTGACCCTCGAAGTAAGGGAGGCGCTCGAGCGTCTCGCCAACCACGGCATCCCGCTGGGGAACCAGAGCGTCCTCCTCGCCGGCGTCAACGACTCCGTGGACGTCATGAAGAACCTCGTGCAAAAGCTCCTCATGTGCCGCGTGCGCCCCTACTACATCTACCAGTGCGACCTCATCGACGGCTCCTCCCACCTGCGGACGCCTGTTTCAAAGGGGATAGAGATCATCGAAGGTCTGCGCGGCCACACGACGGGGTACGCCGTGCCGCAATTCGTCATCGACGCGCCCGGGGGCGGCGGCAAAGTGCCGATAAACCCCGCGTACACCGTTTACCACGACCAGGAGAAAATCGTCATCCGCAACTACGAAGGGAAGATATTCGAGTACCCCGAGCCGCGCGCGCCCATCGCCGCGAACCAACGCGAATACCTGTACTCGTGACGACCCGGAAGCTCCTCTTCATCTGCACCGGCAATTTCTACCGGAGCCGTTTCGCCGAAGCCGTCTTCAACCACCGCGCGGAAGAACTCGGGCTGCCGTGGAAAGCCTTCTCGCGCGGCCTCGCCATCCATTACGTCCCGGAGGGAGACCTATCCGGGCACACCGCGGCGGCGCTGGCCCAACGCGGCGTCCACCTGCGCCACACCGGCCCCGTCCGCGTGCAAATCAGCGACGACGACTTGCAAAGCGCCGACATGGTCATCGCGCTCGACGACAGGGAACACCGCCCGATGCTGCGCGACATGTTCCCCGAATGGGAAAACCGGATCACGTTCTGGGGCGTTCAGGACATGCCGCACATCTGGCCGGAAGAAGCTCTCCCCGCCATCGAAGCGCGCGTTGGCGAACTGATCGCGGCCCTTGCGCAAAGCTCTGGGAAATAAAGACTCCAATTACAACCAAGAGCGGGCCGAAAAGTGCATGACACGCTTTAGTTAGTCTTTCTTCGTCTCCAGGAAGCGGGCTTGGAGCCAGCAGAGATCGGACAGGCGGTTGAGGTAGCGGAGGAGTTCAGGGTTCAGCGTTTTGGTTTCGTCCGCGAGGCGGATCACGTCGCGCTCGGCCCGGCGGCAGACGGTGCGCGCCATGTCCAGCGCCGCGGAACCCGGGTTCGCGCCCGGCGTCGCCCAGTGTTTGAAGTCCAGCTTGTGGTTTTTTTCCAGGTCGTCGATGAGCGCGGTGAGGCGATCCGCCATTTCGGCTCCGACGAGGGGATGGCTTTTTGCGTAGCGTTCGCGGTCGGCGTCTTCCAGGGCGAGTTCGCCCATCAGCAACACCAATTCGTTCTGGATCGCGAAGATCGGGGCCGTGATGAACGGATCGCCCACGGCGGCCCGGGCGAGGCCCAGGGAGGCGTTGAGTTCATCGACGGCGCCGCAGGCTTCGATGCGGGCGTGCGTCTTGCGCACCCTGCGCCCAAAGAGGAGGCCGGTCGTGCCGTCATCGCCGGTTTTCGTGGCGATGGACATCCTTCGGGATCAGCCCGCCGCGGGCGCGGTTTCCTCGAACGCCGGCGGCGAGAGGGTGTCTTCCATCGAGATGACCTTCACGTTCCGGTGGATGCCGAAGCCGGTGCCCGCGGGGATGAGGTGGCCCATGATGACGTTCTCCTTGAACCCGCGCAGGAAGTCGACCTTGCCCAAGGTGGCGGCTTCGGTGAGGACGCGCGTGGTGTCCTGGAACGAGGCGGCGCTGATGAAGCTGTCGGTTTCCAGCGAGGCTTTCGTGATGCCCAGCAGGACGGGGACGGCTTCGGCGGGCTTGCCGCCTTTGTCCACGACGAGCTTGTTCTCGGACTCGAACTCCAGCCGGTCGATCTGGTCGCCCCAGAGGAGCTTGGTGTCGCCCGGCTCGGTGATCTTCACCTTGCGCAGCATCTGGCGGACGATGATCTCGATGTGCTTGTCGTTGATCTCGACGCCCTGGAGCCGGTAAACCTCCTGCACTTCGTTGACGAGGTGCTCCTGCAAGTCTTGCGGGCCGCAGACGTCCAGGATTTCGTGCGGGACGACAGGGCCTTCGGTCAGTTGCGAGCCTTTCTTCACGTAATCGCCCTTGAAGACGATGATGTGTTTGTTCAACGGGATGAGGTGCTCTTCCTCCGCGCCGTTCGCGTCCTTCAAGAGGATGCGGCGCTTGCCGCGGACGGTGCCGCCGAATTCCACCGTGCCGTCGATCTTGGCGATCTCGGCGGCGTCTTTCGGGCGGCGGGCCTCGAAGAGCTCCGCGACGCGCGGCAGACCGCCGGTGATATCTTTGGTCTTGGCGATCTTGCGCGGGGTCTTGGCGAGCAACGCGCCGGCCTGCACCTTTTTCCCTTCGCCGACGATGATGTGCGCGCCCGCGGGGATGGAATAGCTGGCGAGGACTTCCTTGTGCTCGTCGATGATGACGATCTGCGGGTGCAGGTCTTCCTTGTGCTCGATGACGACCGTGCCCATGACGCCCGTGGCTTCGTCGACTTCGCGCTTGATGGTGACGCCGGTGATCATGTCGCGGAACTCGATCTTGCCCGATTTTTCCGTGAGGATCGGGACGTTGTACGGGTCCCACTGGACGAAGGCGGCGCCTTTCTTGACGTGCGCGCCGTCGGCGAGCGAGATGACCGAGCCGATGACGATGTTGTAGCGCTCCAGTTCGCGGCCTTCCTTGTTCAGGACGCTGACGGAGCCGTTCTTGTTGAGGACGATCCAGTTGCCGTCCAGCGCCTGCACGGTGCGCAGGTCGTTGAAGCGGACGTCGCCGTCGTTTTTCGCCTTGATGACGGGCTGTTTGAAGGTCTGGCTGGCGGTGCCGCCGATGTGGAACGTGCGCATGGTCAACTGCGTGCCGGGCTCGCCGATGCTCTGCGCTGCGATGATGCCGACGGCCTCGCCGAGCTTGACGGGCTGGCCGGTGGCCAGGTTGCGGCCATAACA
>JAJPII010000040.1 GCA_021324825.1 Spartobacteria bacterium
CCTCCTTGGTTTCCTCGTGTTCAACTTCCCGCCAGCGCGTATTTTTTTGGGCGACGGCGGCGCGTATCTCATCGGCTTCTGCATCGCGGCGCTTTCGCTGAAGAGTTCCAACAAAGGCGCGGTCGCTTCCGTGCTGCTCGTGACCATTGTCGCGCTCGGCGTGCCGATCCTCGACACCACGTTCGCCTTGATGCGAAGGGCCTTCCGCGGCTTCCCGCTTTTCCATAGCGACGACGAGCACATCCACCACCGGCTGGAGGACCTCGGTTTCTCCAAGCGCCGCATCCTGCTGGCGATGTACGGCATCTGCGTCATTCTAAGTTTGATGGCGCTGAGCATCTTCTGGAGCCAGGGACGGACGATTCCCATCGCCATCGGCGTCATCTTTTTGCTGGCGATCTTCGCCGCGCGCTACCTGCAGTACATCCGGAGCTGGGGCGACGTGAGCAAACAGTTTGGCCGCGTCATCTCGCGGCGGCAGACGGTGCGTTACGCTTTGTTGCAAGCGCAGCTTCTCGACATGGAGATCGACCGTTGCACGAACGCCGGGGAGTTCTGGCCCATCTTCCACCAGACGCTTTCCCGCATCGGTTTCCTCGAAGACGCCGCGGAGGATTGCGTCGTCATCCAGGTGAAGCACAACGGGAGCGAACCGTGGACGCTGCACGCCCCGCGCCACGAGGGGACGGAAGTCGAATGGAAGCGGCTCGCGGAATGTTTCCGGCCCGTCTATGTGAAGGCGTACATGAAATGGCGCGAGGGCGAGTCCAAGCGGGAAACCTCCGTGATTTTCCGGACGATCCGCGCGCACGCCGCGCTTGGCGCCGCTTGATCCGGCCCGTATCCTGTCGTCTTGACGAAGGCGCTGGTTGTTTCCATTCACGATGTCTCGCCCGTAACATGGTCCGCCGTGGACGGGATGATGGAAGGGTTGCGCGAGATCGGCCTGGAGCGTTTCTCCCTGCTCGTCATTCCGAACCATCATCACCGCGGGCATTTTCTCGACGACGAGGCGTTCTGCCGCTGGATGCGCGAACAAGCGGGGCGGGGGAATGAGATCGTCATCCACGGCTATTACCATTCGCGACCCCGGAAGGCTTCCGAAGGGATCGGGGCGCAATTCATCACCCGGGTTTACACGCGCGGCGAGGGGGAGTTTTACGACATCAGCCGCGAAGACGCTTTGCGGGCGGTTTCCGGGGCGCGAGAGGAATTCGGGCGCGCGGGCCTTCATCCCGCGGGATTCATCGCGCCCGCGTGGCTGCTGAGCGAGCCGGCGGCGGATGCATTGAAGACGCTGGGGTGCGCTTACACGACGACCTTGCGAACTGTCGTCGATTTCCGGCGGGGGACGACCTTCTCGCAATCGCTCGTCTATAGCGTGGCGAACGGGTGGCGGCGGACGGCGAGCCTCGCCTGGAACGCCTTTCTGTACCGGCGTTTGCGCGGGGAGCCGCTCTTGCGGATCGGAATCCATCCGCCCGATTTTTCGCATCCGGCGATATGGCGGCAGATCGTGCGCAACGTCGGGCGCGCGCTCCGGGAGCGGACGGCCATGACGTATCAGGAGTGGCTTGAAGGACCCGGCGCGATGACCTATCACGGTTGATCTCCCCCATGTTTTCCAAGTGCGATCTCCATATCCATTCCCGCTACAGCGACCGCTCGGCGGAGTGGGTCCTGCGGCAACTTCAATTTCCAGACAGTTGTTCGGAACCCGCGGCCATTTACGACCGGTTGAAGGGGCGGATGGATTTCATCACCATCACCGACCACAACCGGATCGACGGCTGCCTGGAGATCGCCGATCGGCCCGGGACGTTTATCAGCGAGGAGGTCACGACTTATTTTCCGGAGGATCGCTGCCGCGCCCATCTGTTGGTGTGGGACATAACCGAGCGGCAGCACCGCGAGATTCAATCCGCGCGGGAGAACATCCACGACCTGCAAAAATATCTCGCGCAAAACGGGCTGGCGCATTCCGTCGCGCATCCGCTCTATAAACTGGACGACCGCCTTTCCGCGGCCCACCTCGAGAAGCTGGTGCTGCTCTTCAAATGCTTCGAGGGGATCAACGGTTTGCGCGATTCCCTCCTGAGCGACATCCTCCGTTTCCTGCTCGGGAAGCTGACGCCCGAGAAAATCGACGAGTTCGCGAATCGCCACAACCTGGAGCCGACGCACGCGGAGCCTTGGAAAAAAGCGCTCACGGCCGGCTCGGACGACCACGGCGGCATCTTCGCGGGCTCGGCCTGGACGGAGACGGAACGGGTCGCGACGCACGCGGAATTTCTTTGCCGCATAAAGGAAGGCCGGTGCGCGATCCACGGGAAAGGCGGCACGTCGCTCGCCTTTTCGCACGGCATTTACAACACCATCTATTCGTTCCTGGGGGACAAGGTTCTCAAGGGCCAGACCGGCGGTTCAAGCATCGTGGCGAAGGTCTTCTCGCGCTTCATGGAAGGGCGCGACCCGACGGAATTCAGCTTTTCGGAGAAGATCGGTTTCGTGGCGCAAGGGATCATGTCGGGAAAGATTTTCGAACTGGTGAAACCGGCCAACGCTTCGCTCTGGAAGCAGTTCTCGACTTACTTCGCCGAGACCGACGTGAAATCCCTGCTGGCAAAACAGACCGCCGGCTTCGAGGAACCGGAGCGTCGCGCGTTTCTCATCGCGAATCTTTTCGCCAACCAGCTCGCGTTCCGTTTCTTCACGAAATTCGTGAAGGAACTCTCCTCTGGAAATTTGATCGAGAGCATCCAGGACGTGAGCATGCTCGCCCCGATCCTGCTGACGCTCAGCCCGTACGTGTATTCGTTTTACAGCCAGGCGCCGTCGCGCCGCTGGCTGCGCGAGCTTTGCCGGGACGTGGCGGGGCAAATCCCGCCCGCGCTGCAAAACCGCAAGCGGGCGTGGTTCACCGACACGCTGGAAGACGTAAACGGCGTCGCAACCACCATCCAGAAAATGACCGCCGCCGGAGTCGCCGCAGGCGAGGACCTGGTGGTGGTGACCTCCCGCACGAGCATCCAGATCACCGGCATCCCGATCAAGAATTTCCAGCCCATCGGCGAGTTCGAATTGCCGGAATACGAACTGCAAAAGCTGAGCTTTCCGCCCATCCTCGAGATGATGGACTACATCAAGCGCGAGCAATTCACCGAGTTGATCATCAGCACGCCGGGGCCGGTCGGCATCACGGCGCTGCTCGCCGCGAAGACGTTCGGGCTGCGGGCCAGCGGCATCTATCACACCGATTTTCCGCAATACATCCGCATCCTCACCGACGACAGCTACCTCGAAAGCCTCAGCTGGAACTACATGCACTGGTTCTATTCCCAGCTTGACCGGATATTCGTCAACTCGGAGGAATACCGCCGCAGTTGGATGAACCGCGGCATCGATCCCGGGAAGCTCTCCATCTTTCCGCGCGGGCTGGACCGCGCGCTGTTCAATCCGAATAGGCGCGATCCCGATTTCTGGCCGCGCCACGGCATAAGGAAAGGGGATGTCGTCCTGCTGTACGTCGGGCGCGTCTCGAAGGAGAAAAATCTCGACGTGCTCGCCGCCGCCTACCGAAAGTTGAAGGAGGAAGGGCTGCCGGTCGCGCTCGCGCTGGTCGGCGACGGGCCGTATTTGAAGGAGTTGAAGGAATCGCTGCCCGGCGTTTGTTTTACCGGCTACCTCCAACACGCGGCCCTGGCGCAGGCGTTCGCCTCCGCGGATGTTTTTCTTTTTCCGAGCACCACGGACACGTTTGGCAACGTTGTGGTCGAAGCGCTCGCCACGGGCCTGCCGGTCGTCGTCTCCGACCAGGGCGGGCCGAAGGAACTCGTCGAGCACGGGCGCACCGGCTTCATCACGAAGAGCCTCGAGATCGACGATTTCACGAACGCCGTCCGGCGCCTGGCGACGGATGAACCCTTGCGCCGCGCGATGGCCGCCAACGCCCCGGCGGCGGTGTGCGAACGCGATTGGGCGGCGGCCTTCGAAAAATTCTGGGCGGCTTCCGTCGATTGATATGAGCCTCATCCCGCGCGAGACGACCGAGCAGATCGCGGCGGCCAACGACGTGGTGGAAGTCATCGGTGCGTATTTTCCGCTCAAGCGCGCCGGGGCGAATTTCCGCGCGCTCTGCCCGTTCCACCAGGAGAAGACCCCGTCCTTCAACGTTAACCCGCAGCGGCAGATTTATCACTGCTTCGGCTGCGGAGCGAGCGGCGACGTCTTCCAATTCGTGATGGCGTACGAGAACACCGACTTCCCGACCGCCGCACGGAAACTGGCCGACCGCGCCGGCATCAAGATCGTCGAGCAGGAAATGAGCGCCGACGACGACCGGCGCCATCATCTCCGCAAACGGCTGCTCGCGCTGCACTACGATGCGGCGGATTGGTTCCACCGGAATCTTCTCAAGACCAGGGACGCGCAGGCGGCGCGCGATTATTTGAAGGGCAGGGGATTGACCCAGGGCGTCGCGCAATCGTGGAAGATAGGCTACGCGCCGGAGTCGTGGGACGCGTTCACGCGCTGGGCGGAAGGGAAGGGATACAGCGGCGAGGAGATCATCCAAAGCGGCCTCGCGAAATTGCGGGAGGAGGGGAATCCCGAAAGCGGCGTATTCGACCGGTTCAGGGACCGCATCCTTTTTCCCATCTGCAACGACTGGGGCGAGGTGATCGCGTTCAGCGGGCGCACGCTCCAGGCGGACGCGAAGACGGCCAAGTACGTCAACTCGCCCGAGACGATCCTCTTTACAAAAGGGAGCGTGCTGTTCGGACTGCACCGCACCAAGCGCGCATTGATCAACAAGAATTCCGCCATCGTTTTGGAAGGGCAGATCGACCTCATCACCGCGTTCGAGGCCGGCGTCGAAAACGTCATCGCGTCGCAAGGAACGGCCTTCACGGAAAAGCAGGCGCGCATCCTCCGGCGTTACGTCGCGGAAGCCGTGCTCTGCTTCGACGCGGACAGCGCCGGGGAAAAAGCCACCGAACGCTCCGTCGCCACGCTCCTGGAAATGAACTTCTTCATCCGCGTGGCGCGGATGCCCCCGGGAGACGATCCCGACTCGCTCATCCGGCGGGAAGGCGCGGCGGCCTTCGCGGAGCGCATCCGCGGCGCGAAGGATTTTTTCGACTTCCAACTCGAACGGCGCGGAGGCGCAGAGAGGAGCGTGCGCGAGAAAGTCGACGCGGCGCGCAAGATGGCGGGCTTCGTCGGCCTCATCACGGAACCGCTGCTGCGCGAAACCGTGGCGAACCGCGTCGCGGCCGGGATAGGCCTTTCGCGCGACGAATTCCAAAAGACCGTGAACGCCGCGACGAAGAAAAAGCAGGAGCCCGAGGCCGTCGCCGTCGCGGTCGAAAAACCAGGCAACACGGTCTGGATACTCTGCCTCCTCGCCTTTCGCGACAAGGCCTCGCGCGAATGGCTCCTGCGGCGAAACTGGCGCGAGCTGCTCGACCGCAACCCCGAGGGCCGCCTGCTGCAGACAGTGCTGGCCGCCGACCTCGACCCCGCGCGGCCGCCTTCCGTCAGCGCGTTCCTGGCGGGTCTCGACAAGGACGACGAGGGCGTATTCTCCCTCATGCTCGTGGAAAAGCCCCCCGAACAGCAGGGCGTGGTCGCCAGCTACTGGACGCAGTTCGAGATCGAGGAACTCCGGCGGCGCGAATTGGCGCTCCGGCAGGAGTTGGCGCATAGCGTCCAGGGAATGCCTGCCGCGCAGGTCGAGAAAAGCCATTACGACCTGCTGAGCGCGCAGCGGCGCACCGTCGAGGCCGAATTGAAGGCCCCCGGGCTGCGCAAGGAACAGAGGGCCGTTCTGCTCGGGAAAACGAAGCAGATTCTCAGTCTTCAACTGGCCAGTCTGCGGCGGCGGATGGAGCAGCCCGGAGCCGCAAATATCCTGCAAAAAGAACTTCTTGACCTTCAAGAAAGGCTAAATGATATTGCGCGGCCTTTGTCTTCCGAATCGTGAAAAACCGTAGGCGCTAGCAAGAGAGGGACTCCCCAGACACACCCGGTATGGTTAAACAGAGATATTCTTCGCCGACTCGCACCCTTAAATCGACCCACACAAAGAAGGAACCGCCCTCGCGGAAATCCGCCGACACAAAAAAGCCCAAGCCGAAGACAACCCAGGCGAACGGCAGCCACCATCCCCCGGCGAAGGAGTCCAAAAAGAAAGAGGCTCCGAAGAAGCCTGAAGCGGCAAAGAAGAAGCCCGCTTCCCCCAACGGCGCGCCGAAAGAACCGTCGCCCGCCGTGCGCGCGGCTTCCGAAACGCCCGAGGTGCAGGACAAGATTCGCGAGTTGATGAAGCTCGCCAAGGAGCAGGGGTATCTCACGTTCGACGACCTGAACGAGGCTCTTCCCGACACCGTCAACGAGCCGGAGGAGATGGAAGCCATCATGCTGCGATTGCGCGGCATGGAAATCGACATCATCGACGCCTCGGACGTGGACCGTTACAAGGACGGCCGCAAGGACCAGGACGAGGAAGAGGAAGACAAAGTTGAGGCCAAGCTCGACATGCTCGACGACCCCGTCCGGATGTATTTGAAGCAGATGGGCCAGGTGCCGCTCCTGACCCGCGAGCAGGAAGTCGAGATTTCCAAGCGCATCGAGGACGCCGAGTCGATGGTGCAGCGCCACATCAACCGGTTCGGATTCATCGCGCGCGCGTATTTCGATCTCGCCCACAAGCTGCTCGAAGGCCGCGAACGCTTCGACCGAGTCATCCTCGACAAGAAGATCGAAAGCCGCGAGCGCTACATGAAGGCCCTGCCGCGCCTTTGTGAGAACCTGGAAAAACATTCCGTCCAGGTCGCGCACGCGTACCGGGCGGTCGTCCACAACGGCGCGAAGAGCCACGAGGCGAAGTCCTTCCTGGAATTCAAAAAAGCGCACGAGGGGTTGCAGAAGCTCTACCCGAAATTTTATTTCAAGCAGAAGATAACCGAAGAGTTCGTCCACCAGGCCGACGAGAATTACCGCATCATCAACAGCCTGCGCGGAGAGATCGCCAAGCAAGGCGCCGCGCGCGAGGACGGCAAGACCGACTACGCCGCGAAGCTGCGCGAATTGCAGAGCAGGATGTGGCTCAGCCCCGAGGAATTCATCGCCGAATACCACGAGTTGAAAGGGTGGTTCCGCAAGGCGCTCAAGGCGAAAACGGAGATGGTGGAGGCCAACCTGCGCCTCGTCATCTCCATCGCGAAGAAATACACGAACCGCGGGCTGTCGTTCCTCGACCTCATCCAGGAAGGGAACATGGGCCTCATGAAAGCGGTGGAGAAATTCGAATACCGCCGCGGCTACAAGTTCTCCACCTACGCGACGTGGTGGATACGGCAGGCGATCACGCGCTCCATCGCCGACCAGGCGCGCACCATTCGCATACCGGTCCACATGATCGAGACGATCAACAAGCTCATGCGCGTGCAGAAGCAGCTCGTCCAGGAATACGGGCGCGAGCCGAGTCCCGAGGAAGTGGCCGAGGAAATCCAGCTCCCCGTGGATCGCGTCCGCGCGGTGCTGAAAATGGCGCAGCAGCCCATCTCGCTTCAATCGCCCGTGGGCGACAGCGACGACACGAGCTTTGGCGACTTCATCGAAGACAAAGGCGCCGAGAACCCGAGCGACATGACCGCCATCGTCCTGCTCAAGGAAAAGATAAAGGACGTGCTCGAGACCTTGACCGACCGCGAGCGGCAGGTGCTGGAACAGCGTTTCGGCCTGGTGGACGGCTACAGCCGCACGCTGGAAGAAGTGGGCCGCCAGTTCAAGGTCACCCGCGAGCGCATCCGGCAGATCGAAGCGAAAGCCTTGCGCAAGATGCGGCACCCCACGCGCATCCGGCAACTCGAAGGCTTCCTCGAAGCCGCCGAGGCATAGAGCGTGTGTCATGCACTTTTTGCCCGCAGCGGCGTTGTTGTTGTTGTTATCGTTATCGTTGTAGAGGCGGCTGTGCCAGCCGCCTGGAGCGGAGGCAACGCCAAAGGGCCGGTTCCATGATGGCGGCAACAACCAAGAGCGGGCAAAAGCTCCAGGAAAAATCCGCGACTTTTTGCGGCGTCCGGTGTTGTATAAGCGGGAATCATGAGCACCGAACCGGACGATTTCAGGGAGGATCCATTGTGGCGCTTGCTGGGCAAAGCGAAGCCGGCGGCCGTCTCTCCGTTTTTCTCGCGCAACATCCTGCGGGAGATTAGGAACTCCGGGGAGCGGCAGGATCCGAAGCTGGGCTTGTTTGGCTGGCTGGCGGTGCGCCGGCGGTTTGCAGCTCTCCTCCTGGCAGTGGCGATCGTATTGGCTGGTGTGGAGGTTCAGCTTAAGGAAAAGTCGGTTGCGACCATTTCAACGCAGAAAAAGGAAATACTCGTGGCGCAGCAACTCGCGAAAAACCCGGACTCCGAGGTTATCAAGAATCTCGATGAACTCCTGGCGTCCGACGATAACTCCGTATGGCTGGACAATTCGGCGTTTTAGCCCTCGCCGCCGCCTGCGTCGTCTCGCTTCAATCGTCCTTCGGCCAGAATAGCGGCCCGCCGGCGGGCGCCCAGGCCTGGCAGGAATACATCCAGCAGCTTCCGCCGGAGGAAAAGGCGAAGCTGGAAGATAACCTTCACCGGTGGCAGGCGCTTTCTCCCGAGGAGCGCGAAGTCATCCGGCAGCGGGCCCAAGCCACGAGAGAGCGAATGCAGCAGGCCGCCGAGGCCGCGATGACGCAAAGCGGGCTGACTTTGCCGCCGGATCGAAAGGAGGCGTATGTGCGGCAGTATTTAAAAGAACGCCGCGAGATCGAAGAGCCGCTTCGGAAGGAGATGCAACAGCGGCGCAAGCCGCTCGTCGAAGAAATGACAAAGAACCTCGACGCCGAATTCGCCGCCGCTTCGCCAAACGTCGATCCCGGCGAGAGCGAGGCGAAATTCCAGGCGTGGCAGCAGCATTCGCCGCCTCCCGGCAGGCAGGGGATGAAGAAAAAAATTCTTCAGGAGATCGATGACGCCGTCAGGAATTCCGGTTTGAATCTGGATGACAACCGCCGTCAACTTTACGCGTGGCGCTACATCCAGAGGCGGCGGAAGATCGAGCAGCAGCTTCACGGCGAGCTCGAAGCGAAACGCAAGCCGTTGGTCGACGCGCTGGTCGAGCGGTTGCGAGGGGAATTCGGCGGATCTCCGTCCCCCACCCCTCCCTCGCTTTGAAACGCCCTGCCGGGTCTGGAACGTGTCATGCACTCGTTGTCGTTGTAGAGGCGGCTGTGCCAGCCGTCTGGAGCGGGGGGAGCAACGCCAAAGTGCCGGGCGCTTCGAGGTTTTTAGGCCAGGAGCGGGCGAAAGTGCATGACACGCTCTACGGAATAATCCGCAGGATGCGTCCGCCGCCGTAGTCGCAGACGTAGAGTTCGCCGTCCTTGTCCTGCCCGAAGGAGCTGATGTTGATGCGCGGACGCAGCAGTTCGGAGTCGAAGGTCAGCTCGGAGCCGTTCCATTTGAGACCCGCGATCCACTGGTCGGTGTAGTCGGCGTAGAGATAGACGCCGTTCAGCGCCGGGATCGCTTTCCCGCGATAGACGAACCCTCCGATGATGCAATGGCCAAGGTGGTGGTCGTAGTCCTTGATGGGATCGACCAGCGGGCCGGCGGCGCGCTCCGGTTTAAACGGGTGCTTCCCCTCGCGCGCGCTCCAGCCATAGTTCTTTCCCTTCTCGATGATGTCGATCTCCTCCCATTTGTCCTGGCCCACGTCGCCGCAGTAAAGTCGCCCCGTTTGCCGGTCGAAAGAAAAGCGCCACGGGTTGCGCAGCCCGTAGGCCCATATCTCCGGCAGCGCGCCGTCCACGTGGACGAACGGATTATCCGCCGGCGCCGTGTAAGGCGCTTCGTGATCGACGTCGATTCGCAGCATTTTCGCCAGGCGCGTCTTGAGGCTCTGGCCGTTCTTGAACGGATCGCCCGCCGAGCCGCCGTCGCCCGCGCCGATGTAGAGCTTGCCATCCGGGCCGAAAACGACCTGGCCGCCCTTGTGGTTAGGGAAGGGCTGGGAGTAGCGCATGATCTCGCGCTCGGAGGACGGATCGGCCTTCGACGCGCCGGGAGGAACCTTGAACTCCGCGATGATGGTGTAGAGGCCGCCATTCTCCTCCTTGTCGTAGTTCACGAAGAACCGGCCGTTCTCGAGGAAATGCGGATGGAAAGCCAAGCCCAGCAAGCCGCATTCGCCGCCGAACTTTACGTGGTCGCTTATATCCAGGAACGGATCGAAATCGAGCTGGCCGTCCACGGCGCGGCGGATCCGGCCCTGTTGTTCGACGATGTAAAGCTTGCCCGTGCCGTCATCCGCGAGATCGACGGGATTCGCCAGACCGCGCAGATAGGTCTCGAGCCTTATAAAAGGCGCCTCGGCGGAAACGCCCGGCCTTGGAAACAGCAGAAAAACCGCAATCCAGAGAGCTTTTGGAAATTGCATTTCCGTTCGTAACGTTTTTGCGATTGCAAAAAAAGCGTCATTTTCTGAGAGTCGCGCCCGGGATGATGCTGCAAAATTACCTGGTCTCGCGCCAGCGCACGGTGGACAAGGCGCTGAACGCCTTCCTGCCCAAGGCTTCGGTGAAGCCCGCGACCATCCATCGCGCGATGCGCTACAGCCTGTTCGCGGGCGGCAAGCGGCTTCGGCCCATCCTCTGCCTCGCGGCGGCGGAAGCTTGCGGAGGGGAGGTGGAGCGCGCTCTGCCGATGGCGTGCGCGGTGGAGTGCATCCACACCTATTCGCTCATCCACGACGACCTTCCGTGCATGGACAACGATGATTTTCGGCGGGGCAAACCGACCTGCCATAAAGTGTTCGGAGAAGGCATCGCCGTGCTGGCGGGCGACGCGCTGCTGACGATTGCGTTCGAGATTCTCGCGCAGGCAAAAGCTCCGGCGCGGTACGGGATGTCTGCGTTGTTGCAAGAACTGGCGGTGGCCGCGGGAAGCCGCTGGCTCATCGCGGGGCAGGTCGCGGACCTCGAAGGGGAGGGGAAGAAGACGAGTCCCAGGCAACTCCAGTTCATCCACGAATCCAAGACCGCGGCGTTGCTGACGAGTTCCATCCGCCTCGGCGCAATGAGCGCGAACGCCCCGGCGAAAAAACTGGAAGACTTGACCGTCTTTGGCAAAGCGCTCGGCCTGGCCTTCCAGGTTATAGACGACATCCTGGATGTCACCCAGACTTCCGCCAAGCTCGGCAAAAGTGCGGGGAAGGACGTCTCCGCCCAAAAAGCGACCTATCCGTCGGTCTTCGGCCTGGAACATTCCCGCAAGGAAGCGGATCGCCTCACCAAGGCCGCGCATGCCGCGTTGAAGCCGTTTGGCGAAAAGGCCGCCGCGCTGTCGGCGCTGGCGGATTTCCTCCTGGAACGCGATTACTAGTGCGATTGGTCTTCGCCGCGGCGCTCTTTGCGATCCTGGCGCGCGCGGCCGGAGCGGACGCCCTTCCGCTGCTGACCATCGTCAAGACGGACAAGCCCCCCGTCATCGACGGCAAAGCGGAACCTGGAAAATGGGACGGCGCCGCGGCCTGCACGGGTTTCGTCCGGGTCTCCGACCAAAAACTGGCGCATCTTCAAACCGTGGTCTTCGTCACGTATGACGACAAATACCTCTACGTGTGCGTGAAGAACGATCGCGGCAAGGAACAGACCTTTCTCAAAGCCGCCGGCCGCCGCCCGGATGATGAAAACATCGTTTACGACTTCGCGAACGAAATCTGGTTCAGCCCGCCCGCTTCGCCCGCGCGCACTTACCAGACACTGTTCAACGCGTATCCCGGCGTGCTGGATCAATTGAAAATCCCGTCGCTAGGCTACACCTCCAAATCGTGGACGGGGCGTTGGGAGATGGCGTCTTCCCAAAGCAGGGACGGCTGGATCATTGAAGGTCGCGCGCCCATCAGCGCTTTTGGCTGCGACAGAATCGCGGACGGCGCGGCCTGGAAGGGCCTCTTCTGCACCGATATTATTTCCGGCGCTGATGGATTCCGCGCGTGGGCGCCGGGCGGCGCGTTCGAGGATATCGCGCGCCACGGTGCGCTTCGCTTCCGTTCCTCGGGGCCGGTGTTTCAGTTTCTCGACGCCGAAACCATCTTCTCCGGCAAGGCGAAACTCCGGTTCGGCCTCACCGGTTCCGCCACGGTGCAAGCGCGCTTGGGAAATATTCAAGTCGCGAAAACCCTCAACACCGGCGGCAAGCACGAGGAGTTTTCCCTCGAGGCCGATCTCTCCACGCTTGCGGGCAAGGGCGGCGATTGCGAGATAACCGCGCGCACCGAAACGGGCGACGTCCTCTATCACCAGCTATTCCCTTTTACCGTGGACGGTTTCGTCCGTGAAAGCCCCAAGGCCATTCTCCGTTCCCCCTATAGTACGCCCTTCGGCGTCTCGGCGTTCTATGCGCCATTGCACAAGGACCTGGTCGTGAAGGTTGACCGTTACTATATGGAAAACAAAGCGGCCTCCGGCGAACTGAAAGTAACCGACAGCCGGACGAAACAACTCCTCGCAAGCGGCCCCATCGCGCCGTTCAACTACGATTACTCCGAGTCCCTTGTTCACCTCGCTTGCAAGCCGGGCGACTATAACGTCGAAGTAAATCTGGAAGGCGATTCCGTGAGCGTCCCGTTGAAGGTCGCCGACGATCGATTCGAATGGCTGTCGAACGAGATCGGCGTTTCCGACAAGGTCATACCGCCGTGGACGCCGATGAAGTGGGAAGGGGACGGCTTGCTCTCGATGTGGAACAAGAAATACATTCTCAACGGCCTCGGCCTGGCGGATGAGATCGTCAATTCCGGCGCCCCGCAGCTTTCGGGGCCGATGCGTCTTCTGGCGACAATCGGCGGCAAGGAACGGGAGGTCGTTCCCGGCAAGGCGAACCTGGTCAAAGCAACCGACGCCGCGATTCAACTAAGCGGGTCCGCGCCGGGTTTCCATGTGGATACCCGCGTCGAGTTCGATGGATGTGTTCTCAACACGATGATCCTTGGAACTTCGGTCGATAAACTCTCGCTCGTCATAACGATGCCGAAGTCCGAGGCGACCTGCTTTGTCACGACCTCGGGCGGCTGGTCCGCGTATCACGGCTGGACTCCGAAGCAGTGGGATTCGCGGGAAAGTTCTTCCGGTTCCCGGCGCGGCAATTTTGTTCCCTATATTTTCCTCACGGATTCGGATCGCGGGTTCTGCTGGTTCGCGGACAACGACGCGGGATGGATCCTCGACCCGGCGCTCCCGACGCAGGAACTCTTCAGCAACGGCGCGACCGTGACGCTCAAGGTCAACTTCATCACCCGGCCCGGAGGGGCGGCGCCAGCCACGTTTCAATACGGCTGGATGGTCACACCTCAAAAGCCGCAACCGAAGTCGTGGCGTGCGTACCAGCTTAATTTCATAAAGTCTTATCCCAGGATGCCGACGATCTTCTTCAGTGACGCGGACGGCGCGAAGCTATGGGGCTACTACTCCAGCCCGTTCCCGAGAGACTATGCAAAGTCCCGGGAGCTTATCGAGGACAGCAAGTCGAAAGGCGTCATGGGATTTGTTGGAAGCGTGGCGCATTCCATCGGGCGCTATCAGGATTACGAAGGCAGGCAATTCGATGAACTCGCGGCGGACTGGGGGGAAACGCCCGGCGACAAGGGCGACGGCAACGTGGCGCGAAGCCGCGGGCCGAATGAATTCGAGCTATGGAACTTCAATCGCTGGATCGAGCAGTCGGGGCTGACCGGCATTTACTTCGACGAGAACTATCTTGCCGAGAACAGGAACTATATAACCGGCTCCGCCTACTTTCTGCCCGACGGTTCCATCCAGCCCGGCTACAGCTACCTCGGACTGCGCGAATTCGACAAGCGGCTGCGATACATGTTTCACGATCACAACATCGCGCCTCCCTCTCTCTTCCTGCATACCACGAGCGGGCAGCCCATTTATTCCTGGATGCCCGACATCGCCATGGAAGGCGAAAACGTCGAACCGACGGGAGACGAGGATTATCCCGCCGCCTACCCCTCCAGCCGCATGCTGGCCATCGGGAGAGGAAGCAACCTCGGCTGCGCGCCGCTCGTCATGGCGCAGGCGGATCGCCATTGGAACCCGGTCCGCGGGCCGTTCCTCATCCACCAATTTGTCGGCTGGACCTTGTTGCACGATGCCATCCCCGAACAATCCGCCCTTTGGTCCGTTCTCGCGCCCGAACTGGAGATGTGGCGCGACGACATCCGTTTTCTTCCCTACTGGAAACCCGGCCTCGGCGTTCAAACCGGCGACGCCGAAATCCTTGCATCCGCGCACATCGCGCCGCGGCAGGGCGTCGTCTGGGTATTCAATATGGCTCGCCGGGACAAGCGGGCGACAATCCGGCTCGACCTTTCCAGGCTGGGCTTCAACCCCGAGAAAACCATCGCGTACGACGTCGAGACCGGAGCGCCCGTTGCGCTGAAGGAAGGCGCGTTTGAAGTCGAAATTCCAGCCCGCCTATGGCGCGCCGTCCGGTTACGGCAACCCAAGTTCCCGGGCGTCACCTTCACCGCGAGTTTCAAGGAGCAAGCCTGCGCCGACGAAGCGCTGGGCAACCCCCTCCCTCGCGGCAAAGATTTTCCCGCCCTGGCGCCCGCGGCGCTTCTCCTGGAAAAACCGGTAACCTTCGAGACGCGGCATCATCTGGAAGCGGGCGGGGGGTCTGTTCGATTCGAGGCCGACATCCAGGGCGACGGGCCGCTGCTAACCATCGGCGCCGTCACGCTTCGCCGCGACGGCGGGAAACTCCGCTTAAGCGACGGCGGAAAACTCAACGCCTCCGCGCCGCTTCCAGCCGGAGTGCATGCCATCAAACTGGGCTGGAGCGACGGCGCCGCATCCATCCAGGAAGACGGGCGCGAAATCCTCCGCGCTCCGCTGCCCCGCGGAATGCCCATTCCCGCGATGGGACGCGGCTCGGACATAGCCGATTCCCGCCGCGCCATCGCGCCGGAGGGCATAACGTTCGGCCCCCTCAAAGCCGCGATACGAAATCTCGTCATGGCGCAACACGAATAGGGGTGATAGCCTTGGAACCCGGCATGATTTCCACATCTCTTGATCTCACCATCCGTGTAGGATGCCATTTGACGTATGAAGCCGCCGCGCCCACTCCGGTGGTGTTCATGCTCAGGCCGCGCCTCGACGACGCTCATCTTGTCACCGTGGAAGAGCGATCCTATCAACCTGGCCTGCCGTCGAATGAGTTCCAGGACGCCCACGGCAATCTCGCCTGCCGCTCGATGCTCAAGCCGGGTCGCAACGACATCCGCTACGACGCTTTAGTCGCCGTATCCTCGACGCCTGAAAATCAAGGTTCGTCCAACGCGCTCCCGGTTCCGGTTTACGAGCTTCCGGCGGAGCTATTGCGTTACGCCCTGCCGAGCCGCTATTGCGATTCCGATAAACTGCTCGACTTCGCATGGAAGCACTTTGGCCAAATAGCCAACGGGTACGAACGGGTGCAGGCCATCTGCGACTGGGTTCACAACAACATCGAATACCGCTACGGCGCGGGGAGGCCGGATTTCACCGCGTCCGACGTTATTGAACAGCGCTACGGGGTATGCCGAGATTTCGCCCATCTGGTGGTGGCACTTTGCCGGACGTTCAACCTGCCCGCCCGCTACGTTTCGGGTCACCTGCCAGACATTGGCTTCATCGTATCCACGAGTCACCCGGAAGACTTCCACGCCTACTGCGAGGTCTACCTGGGAGGACGGTGGTATACGTTCGATGCCCGCTTTAACGTTCCGCGCACCGGACGCATCAAGCTCTCGCACGGGCTGGACGCCGTGGATGGAGCCTTCGCCACGATTTACGGAGAGGCTCGTCTATCGTATTTCGAAGTATGGACCTACCAGGTAAACCCGCAAGAGGTCGGGATAGGTGATCCTGTGGATCTGTCGAAACGGCTCGATGGCACTTTGGAAGTCCGCCTGAGTTGAGTGACTAATGGCGCAGGTGGAAACGGCGTCTTCGGGACTGGTATTGTCAGGTGGAAATAGTTGGAGGCCGAAGGCTCTCCCTGCTCGGAGAACCGTGTTGCCAGGCTCATGCGCCAGAGTTCCATGGCTTTGCTGTACCAACCGGTTTGGCGATAGGACCAACCCAGGTTGGTCAATAACGCCAGGCGCCAAGGCGATGCGGGATTCGCTTGGAGAAAGTTTTCCAGCGCACTGTAGTCGTCGCGTTCCGTGCGTTTGGAAAAAGCGGTCAGGGCCTGACCCAAGGCGGCATTATCGGCGCTCGTGGTTTTGCCGCCGACGGGAACGAGCGGCTCTTCGAAAAGAGAATGACTGAAAATATCCCCATCGGTGGGATTTTCGGGAAGTTGAAAGCCGCTCGTGGGCGGAGTAAAGGAAGGCAATTTCCGATCAACCTTTACGTTCTTCGGAGTCAGAACGGGAGCGGGATAGTTGGGAACCCCCGATTGTTTCGCCCCCGGCACCGTCTCTTGCACCTGAGCCAAGACCGGGGGCATTGAGCATCAGGGGCGGCATCAGGATGGCACAAATCATCTTCTGCCCCAGCCCCATTTTGCGCGGCGTGAAACTACCTGCTTCGTGTGTCATGGCAATAGCGTCGATCCGTCGGGGATCGTTAACGTGATCACAGGCGGAGTGTGATCCGTCGGGTCGGGTGTGGGCACCGTCGGCAAAGCAGGGTTGTAGGAACTGAACGGATCCAACCCCAGCGCCAGTTGCTGCGCATTCGTCAGCCCGTAAGAGCGAATGGGCGCATGGGAAACGAATCTTTTCACGTGTTGGAGGCTCATTAGGTTGTATGTCGCCGCGACCATCTCTATTTGGTTAGGCGGGACAGCAGTACAAGGTGGGTATGCTGGATGGTTGTTGAATTGGATGTAGGTGAGCTTCGCTTCCATAGGTTGCGTTTGTAGCTGAGAAGCTATTCTTTGCGTTTATTCTTTTTTTGGCAACTTGGTTGCCATGGTTGGCTTGTCGAGTTCACTATTCCCATCTCGTCGGTTATTTTAAGTCCTTAATTCTGCCTGTCGCCGTGCCCGTCCCCATTTTCGCTCTTTCAAGGAAGCCGCCTTCAAGGTGCTGGCCTATGCCCTCAATCGTTAGGGTGCTATGATGAGCGCCAAGCTTTTCAACAGAGCGGGCGCACTGCTGTGGTCATTGATCATAAATGGGCGCTAATGTATCAATCCGAATGGAAATAAGCAATTTTCCAGTTTTAGATTTAAAGAGTAGAGATTGTGATGCCTTGTCTTGATCAATTTTCACGTCGCTTGTACTAGTATAGCGAACTAACATCAACTCCCAACTCTTATTTACTAAAACATATAAATAGATAACCCGTAGGGTTACGCCTGAACCGTAGTCACCAAGAACAATTATGCATTTGTGATCTTGAACATCTAAATGCTGAACAAGAGGGAATCCATATTTATTTTTACTCCAATCAACAATTTCTTTGACGCTCGTAGCTCGTCGTAGTATAGGTTCTCCGGATGGGGAAGTGAAGCGGCCGAGTTCGGCTGATCCACGGAAAGCATGACGACCATGGCATCGGGTCCTGCCAGGGAAGTCATGCGCGCGTTGATGGGTGGGAGGTTGGCGCCACGCTCCTGTTGCGAAGAACTCC